>JAYSFC010000230.1:0-1597 GCA_041913505.1 Acidovorax sp. | reverse complement strand
GCACCATCAAGAAGGGCGACGACGCCATCGGCAACGAAACCAAGGTCAAGGTGGTCAAGAACAAGGTCTCGCCCCCCTTCAAGACGGCCGAGTTCGACATCCTGTTCGGCGAAGGCATCTCGCGCGAAGGCGAAATCATCGACATGGGCGTGACCGCCAAGATCATCGAAAAATCGGGCGCCTGGTACGCCTACAACGGCGAAAAGATCGGCCAGGGCCGCGACAACGCCCGCGAGTTCCTGCGCGAAAACGCCGATCTGGCCATCGAGATTGAGAACAAGGTGCGCGACTCGCTGGGCATCGCCTTGCGTCCCACCGGCGAAGTCGAAGAGGCCTGATGAACCGCCCGGCCTCTGAGCCCACCCTCAAGGGCCGCGCCCTGCGCCTGCTGAGCCAGCGCGAACACTCGCGGCTGGAACTCGAGCGCAAGCTGGCCGAGCACGAAATCGAGCCCGGTCAGCTGACCAAAGCCCTGGACGAGCTGCAGGCCCGCGGCTTCATCAGTGAGGAACGGGTGGTGGAGTCCGTCGTCCACCGCCGCGCCGCCAAGCTGGGCACGGCCAGGGTCAAGCAGGAGTTGCAGGCCAAAGGTCTCTCGGGCGAGGCCGTGAACGAGGCGCTGGAACAGCTGCGCAGCACCGAACTGGACCGCGCCCGCGAGGTCTGGAGGCGCAAGTTCGCAGAGCCGACCACCGACCCGAAGGAAAGGGCCCGCCAGATCCGCTTTCTGGTCAGCCGCGGCTTTGCCGCCGAGGTCGTGCGCCGCGTGGTGCAGGGTGCGGACGACTGACAACCGTGGCCTCCCCGGTCAGACCGGGGAAGGGCCGCCAAGCATCAAAGTCCCAGCATCAACTGGATGTTCTGCACCGCCGCACCGCTGGCGCCCTTGCCCAGGTTGTCCAGGCGGGCAAACAACACGGCATGGCGGGCTTCCTCGTTGGCGTACACGCGGATTTCCAGCTTGTTGGTGTCGTTGAGGGCCAGCGCATCCAGCTTGGCGTTCTCGGTCGGGGCCTCGACGCTGACCCAACCACCCGCCGCCTGGCTGGGCGCGTAATGGGCACGCAACGCTTCGTGCAGGTCGGCGGCCTTCGGTTTGCCGGGCAGCTGGTCCAGGTGCAGGGGCAGTTGCACCAGCATGCCCTGGCGGAAGTTGCCCACCGCCGGCACAAACAGCGGGCGGGCACTCAGACCGGTGTAGCGCATGATTTCGGGAATGTGCTTGTGCTTGAGGCCCAGGGCGTAGGCCTCGTACAAGGGCGCTTTGCCGGCTTCGTAGTCCTCGATCATGGTGCGTCCACCGCCCGAGTAACCGCTGACCGATGGCAGGCAGACCGGGAAGTCCTTGGGCAGCAGGCCCGCGTCCACCAGGGGGCGGATCAGGGCAATCGCCCCGGTGGCGTAACAGCCGGGGTTGGCCACACGGTCGGCTTTTTGCACCGATTCCTTCTGGCCCGCAGCCAGTTCCGGGAAGCCATACACCCAGCCCGGCGCAGTGCGGTGGGCCGTCGAGGCGTCAACAATACGGGGCTTTTTGCCTGGCAGGCCGTCGATCATGGCCACCGATTCGATGGCGGCATCGTCGTGCAGGCACAGC
>JAYSFC010000229.1:0-1622 GCA_041913505.1 Acidovorax sp. | reverse complement strand
TCACGCCCACCTGGTCGCTCACGTGGCGCACCACGGCGAGGTTGTGGCTGATGAACAGGTAGGTCAGGTGGCGCTCGCGCTGCAGGTCCTTCATGATGTTGAGCACCTGGGCCTGCACCGACACGTCGAGCGCCGAGGTGGGCTCGTCGCACACGAGGAACTCGGGCTCGGTGGCCAGGGCCCGTGCGATGGAGATGCGCTGGCGCTGCCCGCCCGAGAACTGGTGCGGGTACTTGGCCATGTCGGCCGGCGCCAGCCCCACGGACTGCAGCAGATGGCCCACGCGCTCCTTGAGCTGGGCCTTGTCGGTGATGAGGCCATGCTCGCGCAGCGGCTCGCCGATGATGTCCTCCACGAGCCAGCGCGGGTTCAGGCTCGCGTACGGGTCCTGGAAGATCATCTGGACGCGGCGGCGCATGGCGCGCGCACCGCGGTTCCGGAAAGCCGCGTGCGCATCCTGCCCATCGAAGGTGAAGCCGCCGCGCGTGGGCTCGTACAGGCCCACGAGCAGGCGCGCCACGGTGCTCTTGCCGCAGCCCGATTCGCCCACGAGTGCGAGCGTCTTGCCCTTCTCGATCTCGAAGCTCACGCCATCCACGGCGTGCAGCAGGCTGCGCGGCTTGCGCTCGATCACGCGGTTGAGCCAGGGCGCCGAAACGTCGAAGGTCTTGGCCAGGTCGTGCGCCTGGACCAGGGGTTGTGCGTTGGCGCGGCTCATGCGGCCACCTCGCTCTTCGCAGCGTGCAGCCAGCAGGCGGCCTGGGTGGCGCCAGCGGGCAGAAGGTCGGGCCGCTCGGCATGGCAGCGTTCGAAGGCACGCGGACAGCGCGGGTTGAAGGCGCAGCCCTTGGGAATGGCAGTGAGGCGCGGCATGGCTCCGTCGATCTGGTTCAGGCGTTCGCGGTCCTGCTCCATGTCGGGAATGGAGGCCATGAGACCGGCGGTGTAGGGATGGGCGGGGTGGTTGATGACCTCGTGCACGGGGCCGATCTCGGCGATGCGACCCGCGTACATCACGGCCACGCGGTCGCAGGTCTCGGCAATCACGCCCATGTCGTGCGTGATGAGCATGACGGCCGCGCCACGCGAGTGGCAGATGTTCTTGAGCAGCTGGATGATCTGCGCCTGGATGGACACGTCGAGCGCCGTCGTGGGCTCGTCGGCCACGATGAGCTGCGGCTCGGCCGCGAGCGCCAGGGCGATCACCACGCGCTGGCGCATGCCGCCCGAGAACTGGTGCGGGTAGTGGTCCACACGCTGCTCGGCCGCCGGGATGCCCGTGTCCTTGAGCAGGTCGATGGCGCGGCGGCGCGCCTCGGCGGCGTTCACCGGCAGGTGCGTCTGGATGGTCTCGACGAGCTGCTGGCCCACGGTGTAGAGCGGGTTCAGCGAGGTCAGCGGGTCCTGGAAGATGGCGCCGATGCGCCGGCCGCGGATATGGCGCATCTGCTCGTGGCCGAGGTTGTCGATGCGCTGGCCTTCGAGCCGGATTTCTCCGGACGCCACCCGCCCCGGCGGTTCGAGCAGGCCGATGATGGACGCGCCCGTGAGCGACTTGCCGGCACCGGATTCGCCCACCACGCCGAGGATCTCGCCCGGCGCGATGGAGAAGGAGATGTCGT
>JAYSFC010000228.1:0-1630 GCA_041913505.1 Acidovorax sp. | reverse complement strand
CTACGTGCAGCGCCGCATCGTGCGCCGCGCCATCCGCCACGGCTACAAGCTGGGCCAGAAGACGCCGTTCTTTCACAGGCTCGTGAAGGATCTCGTGCAGCAGATGGGCGACGCCTACCCCAAGCTGCGCGAGCAGGAGCAGCGCATCACCGAGATCCTCAAGGCCGAGGAAGAGCGCTTCTTCGAAACGCTTGCCAATGGCATGGAAATCCTGGATGCCGCCCTGGCCGGCGGTGAGAAGGTGCTGCCTGGCGATGTGGCCTTCAAGCTGCATGACACCTATGGTTTCCCGCTCGACCTGACCAACGACGTGTGCCGCGAGCGCGGCGTGGGCGTGGACGAGCCCGGCTTTGCGGCCGCCATGGAAAAGCAGAAGGCCCAGGCCCGCGCGGCTGGCAAGTTCAAGATGGACCGCGCCCTCGAGTACGGCGGCGAGTCCAACCGCTTCACGGGCTACGAGCATCTGTCGGATGCTTCAAAAATCGTAGCAATTTATGTCGATGGCACGAGCACTGCAGCGCTCAAAGCCGGTCAAAATGGTGTGGTCGTGCTCGACAGCACCCCGTTCTATGCCGAAAGCGGCGGCCAGGTGGGCGACCAGGGCTTGATCACGAGCGGCTCGGCCCGCTTCGCGGTGGGCGATACGCTCAAGATCAAGGCTGACGTGTACGGCCACCACGGCACGCTCGAGGCCGGCACGCTCAACGTGGGCGACGCCGTGCAGGCCCAGGTGGACTCGCACCTGCGCGCCGCCACCATGCGCAACCACTCGGTCACCCACCTGATGCACAAGGCCCTGCGCGAAGTGCTGGGCGACCATGTGCAGCAGAAGGGCAGCCTGGTGAACGCCGAGCGCACGCGCTTCGACTTCGCGCACGGCGCGCCCGTCACCGACGCGCAGGTGCGCGAGATTGAGCGCCGTGTGAACGCCGAGATCCTGGCCAACACCGCCACGGACGCGCGTGTGATGGACATCGAAAGTGCCCAGAAGACCGGCGCCATGATGCTCTTCGGCGAGAAGTACGGCGAGACCGTGCGCGTGCTCGACATCGGCACCAGCCGCGAGCTGTGCGGCGGTACGCACGTGCAGCGCACGGGCGACATCGGCCTGTTCAAGATCGTGGCCGAGGGTGGTGTGGCCGCGGGCGTGCGCCGCGTCGAGGCCGTCACGGGCGAGAACGCGCTGGCCTACCTGCAGCAGCTCGAAGACACCGTGAACCAGGCGGCAGGTGCGCTCAAGAGCCCCGCCGCCGAACTCACGGCCCGCATCGGCGGCGCGCTGGACCAGATCAAGGTGCTCGAGAAGGAAGTCGCCGCGCTCAAGGGCAAGCTCGCATCGAGCCAGGGCGACGAACTCGTGGGCCAGGCCGTGGATGTGAAGGGCCTCAAGGTCTTGGCAGCGAAGCTCGACGGTGCCGACGCCAAGACCCTGCGCGACACCATGGACAAGATCAAGGACAAGCTCAAGACCGCCGTCATCGTGCTGGCCGCCGTGGACGGCGACAAGGTGCAGATCGCGGCCGGCGTGACGGCCGACAGCCTGGGCAAGGTCAAGGCGGGTGAACTCGTCAACTTCGTGGCCAGCCAGGTGGGCGGCAAGGGCGGCGGCAAGCCCGACATGGCCATGGCC
>JAYSFC010000227.1:0-1639 GCA_041913505.1 Acidovorax sp. | reverse complement strand
GGCTTCGAGTGCGGTATCAAGCTCAAGAACTACAACGACATCAAGGAAGGTGATCTGTTGGAGCTCTTCGAGATCAAGGAAATCGCGCGGACGCTGTAAACCATGGCTGCGAAGAAGTCCTCCACGCCCAACCGCGGCTTCAAGGTCGCGGACCAGATCCAGCGCGACCTGACCGAGCTGATCCGCGAGTTGAAAGACCCGCGCATTGGCATGGTGACGCTGCAGGCTGTGGAAGTCACGCCCGACTATGCGCACGCGAAGGTGTTCTTCAGCGTGCTGGTGGGCGATGCCGACGCCACGCAAGAGGCGCTGAACCAGGCCGCGGGCTTTCTGCGCAACGGCCTGTTCAAGCGCCTGCACATCCACACCGTGCCCACGTTGCACTTCCATTTCGATCGCACCACCGAGCGCGCGGCCGACATGAACGCCTTGATCGCCAAGGCGGTTTCCTCGCGCGCGAAGGACGACTGAGCATGAACGCGCCACGCACCAGGGTGCAGCGGCGCCCTGTGCATGGGGTGTTGCTGCTCGATAAGCCGCTGGGCCTGTCCAGCAACGACGCCTTGCAGAAGGCGAAGTGGCTCTTGCGCGCCGAAAAGGCGGGCCACACCGGCACGCTCGACCCGTTGGCCAGTGGCGTGCTGCCGCTGTGCTTTGGTGCGGCCACCAAGTTCAGCCAGTTGCAGCTCGACGCGCCCAAGACCTACGAGGCCGTCGCTTTGCTGGGCACCACCACGACCACGGGCGATGCCGAGGGCGAGGTCCTGGAGCGCCGCGCGGTCGATGCCGCCCAGCTCACGCCCGAGCGCTTGGCGGCCGTGCAGGCGCAGTTCACCGGCCCCATCCGCCAGGTGCCGCCCATGCACAGCGCGCTCAAGAAGGATGGCAAGGCGCTGTACGAGTACGCGCGGGCGGGCATCGAGGTGGAGCGTCCCGCACGCGATGTGGTGATTCATGCCCTGAATCTCACGCTAGTGCAGGACAGTAGTTCACAACCAGCTATCAAAATGGTAGTGACCTGCAGCAAAGGCACCTACATCCGCACGCTGGGCGAGGATGTGGGCGCGGCCCTGGGCTGCGGCGCCCACCTCACGTTCCTGCGCCGCACCGATACGGGGGGGCTGGGCGTGGAGCGCTGCATCACGCTGGCCCAGCTTGAGGCCCTGGATGAGCCAGCGCGCCTGGCCAGCCTGCAGCCCGTGGAGGCCTTGCTGGCCGCGCATGTGCCTGTCACGCTCGACAGCGACAATGCGGGGCGCTTTCTCTCGGGCATGCGTCGGCGCGGCACCTGGCCGGACGCTGCGGCGGTGGCCGTGTTCGGCGACCGTCCGCGCGCGCTGCTGGGCGTGGGCCATGTCACGCAGGGGGAACTGGTGCCGGACCGGCTGCTGAGCCCGCTCGAGATTCAACAGATTTTGGAAAGCTCGCCGCGGGCTGAACGCGGCACATTGGAAACAACGCTATGAGCAAACAAATCCGCAATATCGCCATCATCGCGCACGTCGACCATGGCAAGACGACCATGGTGGACCAGCTGCTGCGCCAGTCCGGCACCTTCGCCGACCACGAGAAAGTGGTGGACACGGTGATGGACAACAACGCCATCGAGCGCGAGCGCGGCATCACCATCCTGGCCAAG
>JAYSFC010000226.1:0-1664 GCA_041913505.1 Acidovorax sp. | reverse complement strand
TGAACGTCAACGGCATCGAGGTCATCTACAACCACGTGATCCTCGTGCTCAAGGGGGTGTCGCTCTCGGTGACCGAAGGCGGCATCGTGGCCATCCTGGGCGGCAACGGCGCGGGCAAGACCACCACGCTGCGCGCGATCTCCAACCTGCTCAAAGGCGAGCGCGGCGAGGTCACCAAGGGCAGCATCGAGCTGCGCGGCGAGCGCATCGAGAACCTCTCGCCGGCCGATCTCGTCAAGCGCGGCGTGGTGCAGGTCATGGAGGGGCGTCACTGCTTCGCCCACCTGACCATCGAGGAAAACCTCATGACGGGCTCGTACACGCGTTCGAGCAAGGCCGAAATCGCGGCCAACCTCGAGAAGGTCTACAACTACTTCCCTCGCCTGAAGACGCGCCGCACCTCGCAGGCGGCCTACACCTCGGGCGGCGAACAGCAGATGTGCGCCATCGGCCGCGCGATCATGGCCAACCCCAGCATCGTGCTCCTCGACGAGCCCTCCATGGGCCTGGCGCCGCAAATCGTCGAGGAAGTGTTCAACATCGTGCAAGACCTCAACCAGAAGGAAAAAGTCACCTTCGTGCTGGCCGAGCAGAACACCAACATGGCGCTGAAGTACTCGGACTACGGCTACATCATGGAAAGCGGCCGCATCGTGATGGACGGCAGCGCCTCCGACCTCGCCAGCAACGAGGATGTGAAGGAGTTCTACCTCGGCGTGGGCGGCGGCGAGCGCAAGAGCTTCAAGGACGTCAAGAGCTACAAGCGCCGCAAGCGCTGGCTGGCCTGATCCCCCGACACCGCACAGCGCCCCCGCCCTTCCACCAGGAAACTCCATGACCGATCACTACGATGCACTCGAGGTGCGCGCCGCCGGCGTGCGCGAAGCAGCCCTGATGGCGGCCCTGCCCGCCCAGATCGCCCATGCCCGCAAGGCCTCGCCGGCGTTCGCCAGCATCCTGGCCGACGTCGACCCCGCCGCCATCACCAGCCGCGAAGCGCTGGCCCGGCTGCCCGTCACGCGCAAGTACGAGCTGCTGGAGCGCCAGCAGGCCGAGCGCGCGAACAATGTGTTCGGCGGCTTCAGCACCATCGGCTTCGGCGCGGCCATGCCGCGCGTGTTCGCCAGCCCTGGCCCCCTGTACGAGCCTGAGGGCACGCGCCGCGACTACTGGCGCATGGCGCGCGCCATCCATGCCGCGGGCTTCCGGCCCGGCGAGCTCATCCACAACTGCTTTTCCTACCACTTTGTGCCCGCGGGCTCGATGATGGAGACTGGCGCCCACGCCCTGGGCTGCACCGTGTTCCCGGGCGGCACAGGCCAGACCGAGCAGCAGGTGCAGGCCATGGCCGAGCTCAAGCCCGCGGGCTACATCGGCACGCCAAGCTTCCTCAAAATCATCGTGGAGAAGGCCCTGGAGCTCGGCGTACCACTGCCCAGCGTCACCAAGGCCCTGCTGTCGGCCGAGGCGCTGCCGCCCTCGCTGCGCGACTGGTTTGCCGAGCGCGGCATTGCTGCCTTCCAGTGCTACGGCACGGCCGACCTGGGCCTGATCGCCTACGAGACCGCCGCGCGCGAAGGCCTGGTGCTCGACGAAGGCGTGATCGTCGAGATCGTGCGCCCCGGCACGGGCGACCCCGTGCCCGAGGGCGAGGTGGGCGAGCT
>JAYSFC010000225.1:0-1715 GCA_041913505.1 Acidovorax sp. | reverse complement strand
GGGCCGCGTAAGTGGTGCCGCCCTTGGAGGTCACGCGCTGGCGCAGTACTTCGGGCGGCTCGTCGGAGCGGCGCGCCAGTTCGGAGGCGCCTACGAACGTGCCCACGGCGAGCTGGTGCGCCTGGGCGGGGCTCAGGCCCATGGCCGTGCCTGCGCGGGTCATGGCCTCCAAAAAATAGAACACGTAGGCCGGGCCCGAGCCGGAAAGGGCGGTCACGGCATCAAGCTGCTTCTCGTTCTCCACCCACAAAAATTCGCCCGTGCTGGCCATGATGGCTTCCACGCTCTGGCGCTGTGCGTCGCTCACCCCTGCGCGGGCATACAGCGCGCTCATCCCCTTGCCCACCAGCGCGGGGGTGTTGGGCATGGTGCGCACGATGCAGTCGCTGCCCAGCCACTGGGCGATGCTGTCGGAGCGGATGCCGGCGGCCACGCTCAGGTGCAGGGCGCCCTGGGTGTGCGCGCGCGCCTGCGCGGCGGCGTCCTTGAAGGTTTGCGGCTTGACGGCCCAGACCACGATGCCCGCGCGCGCCAGCGCGGGGCCGGGGGCGGGCAGGGCCTCGATGGCAAAGCTCTTGCGCAGCGCTGCGCGTGCTTCGTCCCAGGGCTCCACCACCTCGATCTGGCTGGCCGGATGGCCCTGGCGGATCAGCCCGCCAATGATGGCGCTGGCCATGTTGCCGCCGCCGATGAAGGCGATCACGGGGAGTGGGGAGGATGCGGGGCTGGTGCTCATGGTGCGGTGCGAAGTGGCAACTACAGGGGCCACGATGGTAGCGCCAATGGAAACAGAGCCGGCGCTCAGCGCTGTCTCTCTCGGCGTATGCAACCGGCGTGGCCAGGGCCAGCAGCCACCGTGCAAGGGCCGCCCCGCCGCGCTGGCGGCGTTCCCCTGCCCGCATCGCGCAGCGATGCGAGAGCGGGGGGAAGGCGCCGCAGGCGACTCAGGGGGGTATTCCTACCCTACTCCAAAGTGGCTTGGCGCACCGCGTGCTCCCAGCGCGCCATCAGCTCCTGCGCGCGGGCGGCGGGCAGGGTGGGCACGAAGCGGCGCTCGGCGCGCCACAGCTGCGAGAGTTCGTCGGTGCTGCCGTACACGCCGCTCGATAGCCCAGCCAGGTAGGCCGCGCCCAGCGCCGTGGTCTCGATCACGGCGGGCCGCACCACCGGAATGCCCAGCAGGTCGGCCTGGAACTGCATCAGCAGGTCGTTGATGCAGGCGCCGCCGTCCACGCGCAGCTCGCTCACCGGCTGGCCGCCCGCGGCCACGGCGTCGCGGCTCATGGCCAGCAGCAGGGCGGCACTCTGGTAGGCAATGGATTCGAGCGCGGCGCGCGCGATGTGCGCCAGCGTGGTGCCGCGCGTGAGGCCCGTGATGGTGCCGCGCGCGTCGGGCTTCCAGTAGGGCGCGCCCAGGCCGGTGAAGGCGGGCACCATCATCACGCCGCCCGAGTCGGGCACGGTCAGCGCGAGCGACTCGACCTCGCTGCTGCTGGAGATGGCGCGCAGCCCGTCGCGCAGCCACTGCACCACGGCGCCGCCGACGAACACGCTGCCTTCGAGCGCGAATTCGGGTTGTCGCCCAGGTTGTGCCGCGCTGGTCGTGAGCAGGCCGTTGCGCGAGGTCTGGAAGGTCTGGCCCGTGTGCATGAGCATGAAACAGCCCGTGCCGTAGGTGTTCTTGGCCATGCCGGCGCTGAAGCATGCCTGGCCGA
>JAYSFC010000224.1:0-1821 GCA_041913505.1 Acidovorax sp. | reverse complement strand
CGCCCTGCCCGTCTCGCAGCGCCTTGACCGTGACTTCGCCACGCGCCAGTTCGTCAGCACCGAAAATCAGACCATAGGCCGCGCCACTGGCATCTGCTTTCTTGAACTGGCTCTTCATCGAGCCCATGCCCTCGCCCGTGCCGGCATGCATCTGGGCCGAGACGCCTGCCGCACGCAGCGCCTGAAGGGTCTGCATGGCCACCGGCAGGGCTGAGGTGTCAGGGATGATGGCGTAGACATCGGGCGCCAGCGGAGCCAGTGCTTCGCCCTGCTCCTTGACCAGTTCGAGCACACGTTCGACACCGAGCGCCCAGCCGACGGCAGGGGCCGGTTTGCCGCCGACCTGCTCTACAAGATAGTCATAACGGCCACCACCGCAGATGGTGCCTTGCGAGCCCAGGCTCTCGGTGATGAACTCGAACACCGTGAGGTTGTAGTAGTCCATGCCGCGCACCAGACGCGGGTTGATGCGGTAGGCGATGCCGTTGGCGTCCAGAATCGCCTTGACCGCGTTGAAGTGCGCCAGTGACGCCTCGCCCAGAAAGTCCAGCAGCCGGGGGGCGGCCTCGACCACCGGGGCCATGGCCGGGTTCTTGGTGTCCAGGATGCGCAGCGGGTTGCTGTGCAGGCGGCGTTTGCCGTCTTCGTCCAGCAGCTCGGCGTGCTGCTCGAAGTGCGTGATCAGCGCAGCGCGGTGGGCCTTGCGCTCGTCGGGCTGGCCCAGGCTGTTCAGTTCCAGGCGCACATCTTTGAGGCCCAGTTCTTTCCAGAGGTCGTTGGCCAGCAGGATCAGCTCGGCGTCGACCTCGGGGCCGCCAAAGCCCAGCACCTCGGCACCGATCTGGTGGAACTGGCGGTAGCGGCCGCGCTGCGGGCGCTCGTGTCGGAACATCGGGCCCATGTAGTAAAGGCGCTTGCCGCCTTCGTAGAGCAGGTTGTGCTCGACCACCGCGCGCACCAGGCCGGCCGTGCCCTCGGGGCGCAGCGTGAGTTGTTCGCCGTTCAGACGGTCTTCAAAGGAGTACATCTCCTTTTCGACGATGTCGGTCACCTCGCCCAGGCCGCGCACGAACAGCGCCGTGGGCTCGACGATGGGCAGGCGCACGTTGCGGTAGGCGTAGCGGGCCATCAGGCCGCGCACCTGCGCTTCGAGCCACTCCCACTGGGCCGAATCCGGCGGCAGGATGTCGTTCATGCCCTTGACGCCCACCAGCTTCTGGGCCTTGGGCTGTTTTGCGGTTTGTTCTGTCATGGATGCAGGTCAGGCTTTGGCCGTGCCAAAGCGGTTCTCAATGTAGTCTTCGACGATGCGCTGGAATTCCTGGGCGATGCCCTCCCCGCGCAGCGTCATGCGTTTTTCGCCGTCGATGAACACCGGGGCGGCAGGCGCCTCGCCCGTGCCCGGCAGGCTGATGCCGATGTCGGCGTGCTTGCTCTCGCCGGGGCCATTGACGATGCAGCCCATCACGGCCACCTTCATGCTCTCGACACCCGGGTACTTGCCGCGCCAGACCGGCATCTGGGCGCGCAAGAAGTCGTCGATCTGCTTGGCCAGTTCCTGGAAGGTGGTGCTGGTGGTGCGCCCGCAACCCGGGCAAGCCGTCACGCTGGGCACGAACACGCGCAGGCCCAGCGACTGCAGGATTTCGGAGGCGATCACGACTTCTTGCGTGCGCGACTCACCAGGTTGCGGCGTGAGCGAGACGCGGATGGTGTCGCCGATGCCTTCCTGCAGCAGGATGGACAAGGCGGTGGCAGACGCCACGGTGCCCTTGGTGCCCATGCCCGCTTCGGTCAGGCCCAGGTGCAGCGGGTAGTCGC
>JAYSFC010000223.1:0-1853 GCA_041913505.1 Acidovorax sp. | reverse complement strand
CCTACCTGCTCAAGAAGGGCCGCGGCGGCTACCGCATGGGCCACGACAAGGTGTTCGACCACATGATGCTCGACGGCCTGGAAGACGCCTACGAGCCCGGCCGCTCCATGGGCACCTTCGGCGAAGACTGCGCCGCCAAGTACCAGTTCACGCGCGAGCAGCAGGATAACTTCGCCATTGCCAGCGTCCAGCGGGCGCAGGAAGCTACTAAATCAGGAGCATTCAAGGCCGAAATCACCCCCGTCACCGTGTCCACGCGCAAGGGCGACGTGACCATCTCGGAGGACGAAGGCCCGCTCAAGGCGCGCCTGGACAAGATCGCCAGCCTCAAGCCCGCGTTCAAGAAGGACGGCACCATCACCGCCGCCTCCAGCTCCAGCATCAACGACGGCGCGGCCGCCCTGGTGCTGATGCGCCAGTCCACCGCTCAGCAGCTGGGCTGCAAGCCGCTCGCGCGCATCGTGGCCCACGCCACCCACGCGCAGGAGCCCGAGTGGTTCACCACCGCCCCCGTCGGCGCCACCGAGAAGGCGCTGAAGAAAGCCGGCTGGAAGGCCGAGGACGTGGACCTGTGGGAAATCAACGAAGCTTTCGCCGTGGTGCCCATGGCGCTGATGGCCGAGCTGAAGGTGCCGCACGACAAGGTCAACGTCAACGGCGGTGCCTGCGCGCTGGGCCACCCGATCGGCGCCAGCGGCGCGCGCATCCTGGTCACGCTGCTGCACGCGCTGCAGGCGCGCGGCAAGAAGAAGGGCCTGGCCACGCTGTGCATCGGCGGCGGCGAAGCCACGGCCATGGCCATCGAGCTGGTCTAAGCTCGGGGGGCGCGCGGCGTGCCGCGCGCTTGCCCCCAGCCCCAGCGGAGACCCCATGATCACCAGCGAAGAGCAGCTGCGAGCGCTCTATGACTTGCCCGCCGAGCGGGCCTTGCTCAAGCAGCAGACGGACCTGGACCCCCATTGCCTGCGCTTCATCGCACTGTCGCCGCTGTGCGTGGTGGCCACGTCCGGCCCCGCGGGCGCGCTGCTCGACGCTTCGCCGCGTGGCGGCCAGCCGGGGTTCGTGAAGGCGGTCGACCGGCACACGCTCCTGATCCCCGACGCGGGCGGCAACAACCGGCTCGACTCGCTGAGCAACCTGCTGCACGACCCGCGCATCGGCCTCTTGTTCCTGGTGCCCGGGGTGGACGAAACGCTGCGCGTCAACGGCACGGCGCGGCTGCACGACGAGGCCCACTACACGGCCCTGTTCGCCCAGCCCCACTTCCGGCCCCGGATCGTGATCGAGGTCCAGGTGCAGGAGGCCTATCTGCACTGCGCCAAGGCGCTCATGCGCTCGCGCCTGTGGAGCGACGAGGCGCGCCAGCCGCGCAGCGTGCTGCCCAGCCTGAACCAGATGATCAATGCGCAAATGGGGATCAAGAGCACGCCGGAGCCGCAGGACACGATGGTGGGACGCTACCGCGCGCAGATCGACCGCGAGCAGGGCGCTTAGCGCGCACCCACGGGAAACCCGAACGACATTGGATGACAAAACTGGAGACACGATGCTGCTGACCCAAGACCAGGAAATGATCCGCGACGCCGTGCGCGACTTCGCCCAGCAGGAGCTGTGGCCCCACGCCGCGCGCTGGGACAAGGAACACCACTTTCCGCGCGAGGCGCACCAGGGCCTTGCCGCATTGGGCGCCTACGGCATCTGCGTACCCGAGGAACTGGGCGGTGCGGGCCTGGACTACCTGACGCTGGCCCTGGTGCTGGAGGAAATCGCCGCCGGCGACGGCGGCACGAGCACCGCGATCAGCGTGACCAACTGCCCCGTCAACGCCATCCTCATGCGCTACGGCAACGCGC
>JAYSFC010000222.1:0-1863 GCA_041913505.1 Acidovorax sp. | reverse complement strand
GACCTGCGAGCCCACGTACACCGGCACGAAGGTGGTGAGCATCTGCTCGGCCACATGGCACAGTGGCAGGTAGGACAGGTGTGTGGTGTCCTGCGATAGCTCCAGCCGGTCCACGATGCCCGGCACCACGCCCCGGATGTTGCGGTACGAAATCATGGCGCCCTTGGGCTTGCCCGTGGAGCCCGAGGTGTAGATCATGAGCCCGATGTCGTCGAGCGTCTGGCGCGCGAGCGCATCGCCGATGGCGCTGGCGCTGCCCTCGCGGGCGCCCAGTTCCTCCACCTCATCGAAGGTGCTGATCAGCGCGCGCTCCTGCTCGCCGTAGCTGCGCAGGCCCTTGGTCTCCATGACCACGATGCGGCGCAGGCGCGGCAGTTCGGGCAGTGCGGCGAGGATCTTGTCGGTCTGCTCCTGGTCCTCGCAGACCATGATCTCGATGTCGGCGTGGCCCACCACGTAAGCCACCTCCGGCGTGGGGCTGGTGGGGTACACGCCCACTGTCACGCCCCCCACCAGGCCCGTGCCCATCTGCGAGAGCACCCACTCGATGCGGTTCTCGGCGATCACGCCTACATGGCCGCCTTCGGACAGGCCCAGCGCCCGCAGGCCCAGGCCAAAGTGTGCGGCGCGCTCGTGGTACTGGGCCCAGGTGAAGGGCTTCCAGATGCCGAAGTCTTTCTGCCGGATGGCGACGCGCTGCGCATGGGTGCGCGCGCGCTCGCGCAGCATCTGGGGCAGGGTGAGTTCGGGGAGGGCTTGCATGTTCATCACGACAGCCAGCGCTTGCGGCGCTTGTAATGCTTGATTTCTTTGAAGCTCTTGGCCTCGCCGCCGCCCGCCAGCCCCAGGTAGAACTCGCGCACATCCGGGTCGTTGGCCAGCCGTTCGGCCGTGCCGTCGATCACGATCTTGCCGTTCTCCATGATGTAGCCGCGGTGGGCCACGGCCAGCGCCACGGTGGCGTTCTGCTCCACCAGCAGCATGGAGGTGCCGCGCTCGGCGTTGATGCGCGCGATGATGGTGAAGATGTCTTCCACCAGCTTCGGAGAGAGGCCCAGCGACGGCTCGTCCAGCAGGATCAGTTGGGGCTGTGCAATCAGCGCGCGGCCAATGGCCAGCATCTGCTGCTCGCCGCCCGAGAGGTAGCCAGCCAGGCCCTTGCGGCGCTCGTGCAGGCGCGGGAAGTAGCTGTAGACCAGGTCGAAGTCCGGCGAGGTGCCGCTGCGGCCGGTGAGTGCATAGGTGGCCGCCACGAGGTTGTCTTCCACCGTGAGGTCCTCGAACACGCGGCGGCCCTCCATCACGTGCGACAGGCCCAGGCGCACGAGCTGCTGTGGCGCGTACTGGGCCGTGCTTTGTCCGTTGTAGCGCACGCTGCCGCTTTCCAGCTCGCCGTCTTCCAGCGCCAGCAGGCCCGAGACGGCCTTGAGCGTGGTGCTCTTGCCCGCCCCGTTGCTGCCCAGCAGCGCCACGATCTCACCGCGTGGAACGGCCAGCGACAGGCCGCGCAGGGCCTGCACCACCTTGTTGTAGATGACCTCGATGTTGTTGACTTCGAGGACGTAGTCTGTGGGCTGCTGGGTCATGGCCGGCGGGGTCAGAGCGCTATCCAGTCGGATGCGGGCAGCATCTTCTGCGCCTTCATGTCGGCCTTGTAGACGCGGCCCACGGGGATGGAATTGCCCTTGATGGTGATCGGCACGCCGATCAGGCCGCCGGTGTCGAAGTCCTTGATGGAGTTCAGCGCCGCCTTGAGGTTGGCGCCCGTGAGGGGCTTGTTGGCCTCGACGCAGCGCTTGGCCGATTCCACGAACAGCATGGCGGCCAGGAAGCCCTGGATGTAGGCCGTGCTCTGGTACTCGG
>JAYSFC010000221.1:0-1874 GCA_041913505.1 Acidovorax sp. | reverse complement strand
CGCTGTCCACCAGCACCCCGTCGCAGTCAAACAGTATTGCTTCAAATTTCATAGCTGATAGCGCTTATTACACGGGCGTTACAGCCCTATTTCATTCAACTTTTGCTACCGGATGTCGCCATCGACGTAATACCAGCGCCCGGCTTCGCGCACGAATCGGCTGCGTTCGTGCAGGCGCACTGCGCGCCCGCCGACGCGGTAGCGCGCGACGAACTCGACCTCGGCATGCTCGGGCCCGGTAGGGCGGTGCCCGCGCACGTCCAGCCCGAGCCAGCGCGCGCCGGCATCGAAGTCGAGCGTGGCCGGGCGGGTGCTGGCATGCCAGGTGGCCCGCAGGTAGTCGGCCCGCTCGCGCACGAAGGCGGTTTAGCGCGATCGCATGAGGCTCTCGGCGTCGGGTGCCGGAGCCTCGTCCCAGTGGTCGATGTAGCGGCCGCAGCAGTCCACGTAGGCCTGCGGACGGGGGGGCTTGCGCGCGTCTTGCGGCGCGGCCAGGCGCCCACAGGGGCAAGGGGAAGGATCCGGGGTCATGGCCCAAGGTTACCGCGAACCCGGTGCGGCGCCCTACACTGCCGCCATCGGTATCGACCGCGCGAGGAGGACCGCATGCTGGAGATGACTGTGCCGTGGTGGGAGTTCGTGCTGCGAGGCGTAGTGGTGTACACCTTTCTGCTGGTCTTCCTGCGGGTGACGGGGCGCCGCAAGATCGGGCAGTACGAACCCTTCGACCTGGTGCTGCTGCTGATCCTGTCAAATGCCGTGCAGAACGCGATGAACGCGGGCGACAACTCGCTCGTCGGGGGCTTGGTCTCGGCCGGCACGCTGATCCTGTGCCACAGCCTGATCGCCCGCCTGACCTACCATGTGCCGCGCATCGCGCGCTGGATCGATGGCAGGCCGCGCGTGCTGGTGCAGGACGGCAAGGTGGACGACGCCGTGATGCGCAGCGAGGCGCTCACCGCCGACGACGTGGCCGCCGCGCTACGCGCCGGCGGCTGCCTGCACGCGCACGAGGTGGAGCGCGCCACCATCGAGACCAACGGGCAGATCACAGTGGTGCTCAAGCGGCGGGGCTGACTGCCCCACGCACCCACCTGGGTCAGAGAATGGCCCCCGACTTCTCGCCGCGCTCATACACCACATGGGCGCGGCCCACGATCAGCGGGTCGAGCTTGCCGATGGTGCCGGCCGCCTTGTTGGCATAGGGCAGCTTGTGCAGCACGTAGCGCATGGCGTTGAGGCGCGCGCGCTTCTTGCAATCGCTCTTGATCACGGTCCAGGGCGCATCGGCCGTGTCGGTGTCGAAGAACATGCCTTCCTTGGCGCGGGTGTAGTCCTCCCACTTGTCGAGCGAGGCCAGGTCCACGGGGCTGAGCTTCCACTGCTTGAGCGGGTGTACCTCGCGCTCCTTGAAACGGCGGCGCTGCTCGGCGCGGCTCACCGAGAACCAGAACTTGATGAGGTGCACGCCGCTGCGCACCAGGTGGCGCTCGAACTCGGGCGCCTGGCGCATGAACTCATGGTATTCGGCGTCGGAGCAGAAGCCCATGACGCGCTCCACGCCCGCGCGGTTGTACCAGCTACGGTCGAACAGCGCGATCTCGCCGGCCGTGGGCAGGTGCTGGATGTAGCGCTGGAAGTACCACTGGCCGCGCTCCACGTCGCTGGGCTTTTCCAGCGCCACCACGCGCGCGCCGCGTGGGTTCAGGTGCTCCATGAAGCGCTTGATGGCGCCGCCCTTGCCGGCCGCGTCGCGCCCCTCGAACAGGATCACCACGCGCTGGCCTGTTTCCTTGACCCAGGCCTGGAGCTTGAGCAGCTCCACCTGGAGCTGGTATTTCTGCGCCTCGTAGGTGCTGCGGCGCATCAGGTGC
>JAYSFC010000220.1:0-2025 GCA_041913505.1 Acidovorax sp. | reverse complement strand
AAGCTCCAGGCCCGCGCGCGGATGCGGGACTGCGGGCTGAACGCGGCCCAGGCGAGGAACTGGCCCTCGTGGGACTCCACGCGCACCGTCTCCCCGCTGTCGCCGCCGCCCTTGGCGATGGCCGACTCGAAGATCCAGGGATGGCGGCGCAGCAGCGAGCGCTCTTTGCCCGCGCGCAAACGTAAGGTTTTCATGCCCTCTATTGTCGCGGCGAAGCCCAGGCCGTACCTGCGGCGCAACAGTTACATCATTTGACAAACGTTTCGGCAAAGCATGTTTCAATCACCAGCGTTTACGAAAACAACGAGGGAACGGTAGGAGAACGCAGCAAACGGTAGCGCAGCCCAGGCGGGCGCAGCGCGCCGCAAGCCTAGCGCTACAGCCGCCCGCGCCAGGGCCCAGCCCCTTACCGGGCCGGGCCCTGGAGGCGAGGTTTCCCGCCACCCCGGACCACCCGTACAAGCCCCCTGCAACACCTGCCAGCGGGCTCGCTATGCGCTATTCAATCGGGCTTGCGCTTGGCGCGGGGGTGGGCCGCGTCGTACACCTGGGCCAGGTGCTGGTAATCAAGACGCGTGTAGACCTGGGTGGTCGTGATGTTGGCGTGGCCCAGCAGCTCCTGCACGGCGCGCAGATCGCCGCTCGACTGCAGCAGGTGGCTCGCGAAGGAGTGGCGCAGCATGTGTGGGTGCACGGGCGTTGTGAGGCCCGCGAGCTGGCTGCGCTGGCGCAACCGCGCCCACACCGACTGGGCCGTAAGACGGGCGCCGCGCCGCCCCACGAACAGCGCCGCATCCAGCCGCGCGCAGCCGGCCCCGCCAAAAGGTTGGGGGCGCAGATCCCGCCAGGCCCGCACGGCCGCCAGCGCCGCGCCGCCCACGGGCACGCTGCGGCGCTTGCTGCCCTTGCCGAACACATGGGCCTCGCCGGCTTCGAGGTCGATCCAGCCGCGGCCCTGGCGCTGCGCCTCGGCGCTGGGCTCGGCATCGAGCCCGACGAGTTCGCCCACGCGCAGGCCGCAGCCATAGAGCAACTCGACGATGGCCGCGTCGCGCGCCTCGATCCAGGGATCGTCTCCGGGCGCCTCGTATTCGGCCAGGCGCACCGCGTCGTCCACGGCCAGGGCCTTGGGCAGGGGCTTGGGCGCCTTGGGGGCGCGCACGTCCTGCACGGGGTTGTGGGGCACCAGCCCCTGGCGCGCGGCCCAGGCGAAGAAGCCGCGCCAGCCCGAGAGGATCAGCGCGATGCCGCGCCCACTGCGCCCGCCGCTGTGCATCTGCGCGACGAAGCGGCGGACATGGGCGTTCGTGAGCCGCAGCAGCGGCACCCCGGCCTGGGCGGCGAACTGCGCGAGCCGCTCCAGATCCAATGCGTAGAGCGTGAGCGTGCGCGCCGCGAGGCGCTTTTCCACGCGCACGTAGTCCAGGTAGCGCGCCACCTCCGGATCGGGTGCGGCGCCGGTCATGCGTTAACGCAGGCGCGCCAGGGCGGCGCTGGCGAGCTCTGCCATGCGCGCGAGGAATTCGGTGCCCATGGTCGCATCGAAGCGCTGCGGGTCCGACGAACCCAGCACGAGCAGGCCGAAGGCCGGCGTGGTGCTGTCGATCGCGCCCTCGCGCAACGGCAGCAGCGCGAGCGACTGCACCTCGCCCGCGCGCGGCAGCCAGGCCGAGGGCTCGAAGCCGAGGTTGGGGCCGCAGAACGGCATGGTGAGCGACGAGGCGAACGCGCGTGCGTCCTCGCTCACGCCCTGCGCGAAGGCCGCGTCCTGGTGCTGGGGCGCCACGCCCCACACGCGCAGCGCGGCCTGGGGCACGTCGAACTGCGACTGGATGCCGTCCGCCACGGTTTGCGGCAAATCGCGCGGGTCAATCACGCGCGCGAGCGTGCAGCTCCAGTCGTGGATCTTCTGCGCGATCGCGGTGTTCTCGTTGCTGTGGCGCACCATGTCCATGACGCGCAGCTCCAGCCCCTTGATCTTCTCGCGCAGCATCTCGGCCTGGCGCTCCTGCAGGCTCACGGCGC
>JAYSFC010000219.1:0-2026 GCA_041913505.1 Acidovorax sp. | reverse complement strand
ACGCAAGATTTCCTTGCCTTGGTATTCGTGAATCTTCATGAGGTCTCTCTCAGGGGAAGGGTGGTAGTTACCCGTTTGCCATGATCGGATGTCTGGCCGCGGGCTTGGGCATGGCAACCTGTGACTGTATCATGTTGCGACGCACCATCCCTTGTGGATAAAACCTATGCCCCGCGCGGGCGCGGCCCGCGTTCCTGAGGAGTCCATCCATGTCCAAAGTGTTCATCGACGGTGAAGCCGGCACCACGGGTTTGCAGATCCGCGAGCGCCTGCAGTCCATGCCGCAGGTCGAGCTCGTGAGCATCGCTCCCGAGCTGCGCAAGGATGCCGCCGCCAAACGGGCGCTGATGGCGAGCGTGGACCTGGTGATCCTGTGCCTGCACGACGATGCCGCGCGCGAGTCGGTGGCGCTCATCGACAGCCTTGACGGCCGCAAGCCCCGCATCATCGATGCCTCCACGGCCCACCGCACGGCGGACGGCTGGGTGTACGGCTTCCCCGAGCTGCAGGCCGGCCAGGCGCAGGCTGTGGCCGCCGCCGAGCGTGTGTCCAACCCCGGCTGCTACGCCACGGGCGCCATCGCGCTCGTGCGCCCGCTGATCGACGCGGGCCTGCTGCCTGCGGGCTTCTCCATCGCCCTGCCCTCGGTCAGCGGCTACTCGGGGGGCGGGCGCTCGATGATCGAGGCTTACGAGGGTGGCCAGGCGCCGCTGTTCGAGACCTATGCGCTTGGCCTCAAGCACAAGCACATTCCCGAAATCATGAAGTACACGGGCCTGTCGAACCGCCCGGTGTTCATTCCTTCGGTGGGCAATTTCCGCCAGGGCATGCTCGTGAACCTGCCGTTGCACCTGGACGATCTGCCGGGCCGCCCGCGCGCCGCCGACCTGCACGACGCCTATGCGGCGCACTACGCGAAGAGCAATACGCCGGAACAGTTCGTGAAGGTGCTGCCGCCCACCGAGGACGGCAAGCTCGATGCCACGGCGCTCAACGACACGAACAACCTCGAGATCCGCGTCTTTCCCAATGAAGACCACCGCCACGCCGTGGTGATCGCGCGCCTCGACAATCTGGGCAAGGGCGCGAGCGGCGCCGCCGTGCAGAACCTCAAGCTGATGCTGGGCCTCTGAGGCGCCAGGGCTGGCGGGCCGGGTTCAGCCCAGTTCGATATCGCCCGCGCTGCGCACCACGCGGCGCACCACCTCCGCGCTGAAGCCGCGCGCGGCCAGAAAGCGCATCTGCTTTGCCACTTCCTGCGGCGTGGCGCCGGCGACGCCAAAGCGCTGGCGCCACACGGCCAGCGCGCGCTCGAGCTCGGTTGCGCGCAGCTGCTCGGCCGTGGCGCGCACCAGGTCCTCGTCCAGGCCTTTGCCGCGCAGCTCCTGCACCAGGCGCTGCGTTCCGAGCCGTGCGGCGCGGCGGTGCACCAGGGACTCGGCCACGCGGGTTTCGTCGATGAAGCCCTTGGCCTCGAGATCATTCAGCACGGCGCCGAGGTCCTCGCCCTCCTGCACATGGCGCGCGAGCTTGGCGACCAACTCCGCGCGCGAGTGCTCGCGCTGGGCCAGCAGGCGCAGCGCGCGGCCCTTGAGCGACAGCTTCGTGAAACCCATGCTTCAAAAAAAGAGCAACAAGCAACCGCTGCAAGAGCGCTGGCGGTCGCTTGGATGTGAGCGGGGTCAGCCCTCGCTGTCGCCGCTGCTGTCGGAGGCGCCGCCTGCGGGCAGCAGGGTAATCCCAAGGGATTCCCGCACCTTGTTTTCGATCTCGCGGGCCAGGTCGGGGTTCTCGCGCAGGAACTCGCGCGCATTGTCGCGGCCCTGGCCGATCTTCTCGCCGTTGTAGGCGTACCAGGCGCCGCTCTTTTCGATGATGCGCGCATTCACGCCCATGTCGATGATTTCGCCCTCGCGCGAGATGCCCTCGCCGAACAGGATGTCGAACTCGGCCGTCTTGAACGGGGGGGAGACCTTGTTCTTCACCACCTTGACCTTGGTCTCGTTGCCGATGGCCTCCTCGCCCT
>JAYSFC010000218.1:0-2096 GCA_041913505.1 Acidovorax sp. | reverse complement strand
TCCGCAAGGTGAACTACGTGATCCTGGGCGGCGACAACGCGGGCGAGCACCTGCTTATGTGACCGCCCCGCCTGCTGCGGACGGCAAGGCCTCAGGCCCGCAGCAGGTTCAGCGCCATGTGGTGCAGCTCGTGCCCCGGCTGCACCAGCGCGTCGAGCACCGAGAAGTGGTGCAGCCCAGCCAGCACCTGGCAGCGCGGCACGGCCCGCGGGCCCCAGGCCTCCAGGATCAGGCGGCACTGGCGCAGGAATTCCTCGCTCTCATCGCCCCCCACCACCGCGTACAGTTGGCCCCGCGACGGCGCCGGCAGCAGCGCGGGGCTGGCCTGCAGCACCTGCGGCCCGGTCAGCCGCAGGGTCGATTGCAGGAACGGCGTGTGCATGATCGGGGTCAGATCGTGCAGCCCCGAGATCGACAGGGCGCTGCGCACCAGCCCGTCAGGCAGGTCGCCGTCGCTCAGAAGCGACCACGCGGTGGTCAGGAGCAGCGCCGCCAGATGCCCCCCGGCTGAATGCCCCACCACCGTGATGCGCTGCGGGTCTCCGCCATGGCGCGCGATGTGGCGCCAAACCCAGGCGAGCGCAGCCTCCATCTGCCGCGCGATCGAAGGGATCGAGACGGGGTGCCCCGGCATGCCTGGGCAAAGTGCATAGTTGGGCACCACCACACAAAAGCCCGCTTGCACAAAGGGGGCGGCGATGAACGAATACTCGGACTTGTCGAACGCACGCCAATAGCCGCCATGCAGAAAAACGAGCACGGGCGCCCCTGAGCGCGCCGCCGGGAACACATCCAGCGTTTCGCCGCGGCCGTCGCCGTACGGCCGGTCAAGATCGCAGGCCAGGGCCAGGCGCACACGCACTGATTCCAGCGCCCAGCGCTGGAAGTACTCCTGGTGGTCCGGCACCAGGGCACGGTTGTTGTACATACGCTCCAGCCAGGCGGGATCGGCGTGCGGCAGGGTCATGCAAGACTCCTCATGATCGGGCTGAAAATCCTACGCCAGCTTGCAAGCAAGCCGACAGGCAACGCAGGGCGGAAACGCCCATGATCGCGCCATCCAAGGAGAACCTCACCATGAAAGCAACCCCGCTGCGCATTGCCGTGCTTGGCACCGGCATGATGGGCCTGCCCATGGCACGCCGCCTGTGCCAGGCCGGCCACCAGGTCCATGCGTGGAACCGCACCCGCGCCAAGGCCGAGCCCCTCGCGGCCGATGGCGCCCAGGTCCACGGGCTGGCGGCCGATGCCGCGCGGCAAGCCGATATCGTGATCAGCCTGCTCGAGAACGGTGGCGTGGTCGAACAGGTGCTGTTCGGCCAGGGCGTGGCACAGGCCATGGCCAGTGGCGCCCTCTTCATCGACATGGCCTCGATCCAGCCCAGCGAGGCGCGCGACCACGCTGCGCGCCTGGGCGAGCGCGGCATCAACCACCTGGATGCCCCGGTCTCGGGCGGCACCGTGGGCGCCGAGGCCGGCACTCTCGCCATCATGGCAGGCGGCACACCCGCCGATTTCGCGCGCGCCCAGCCGGTGTTCGCGGCCCTGGGCCGAGCCACCCACGTCGGCCCGCACGGCGCAGGCCAGCTCGCCAAGCTGGCCAACCAGATGATCGTGGGCATCACCATCGGCGCCGTCGCCGAGGCGCTGCTGCTCGCGGCCAAGGGCGGCGCCGACATGGCCAAGGTGCGCGAGGCCATCGGCGGCGGCTTTGCCGACAGCCGCATCCTGCAGTTGCACGGCCAGCGCATGGTGGAGCGCGACTTCGCGCCGCGCGGCCGCATGGCGGTGCAGCTCAAGGACATGCGCAACGCCCTGGCCACGGCACGCGAGATCGGTTTCGATGCCCCCGTCACCGCGCTGTTCGAGTCGCTGTATGCCGCAGGCGTGGAACACGGCCTGGGTGACCTGGACCACAGCGGCCTCTTCGTCGAGCTCGCCAGCCGCAACGCGATGCAATAATTTTTTTGTGCGCGCTTGCATTCGCCACAAAAGATAGTGCATAATTCGAGGCTCTGCTGCAGAGCAGACAGGTTTTAAAAAGTGGGTTCTTAGCTCAGTTGGTAGAGCAGCGGACTCTTAATCCGTAGGTCGAG
>JAYSFC010000217.1:0-2128 GCA_041913505.1 Acidovorax sp. | reverse complement strand
GATAGAAACGGATGGTCTCCACATTGACCCCGGCCGCCTTGGCGAAAACGCCAATGGTCAGGTTCTCCAAATTGTTTTCCATATCGCTTGACTCCGTACATGAGTACGGAAGTAAGGTTACGCTATCCAATTTCAATTCGAAAGGACAAGCGCATGTCTGAACCAAAAACCGGGCGCGGCGCGCTCTTCACTGGAGGGCTTGCCGCCATCCTCGCCTCGGCTTGCTGCCTCGGGCCGTTGGTTCTGATCGCCTTGGGGTTCAGCGGCGCTTGGATCGGCAACTTGGCGGTGTTGGAACCCTATCGCCCCATCTTTATCGGCGTGGCGCTGGTGGCGTTGTTCTTCGCCTGGCGGCGCATCTACCGGCAGGCAGCGGCCTGCAAACCGGGTGAGGTCTGCGCGATTCCCCAAGTGCGAGCTACTTACAAGCTCATTTTCTGGATCGTGGCCGCGCTGGTTCTGGTCGCGCTCGGATTTCCCTACGTCATGCCATTTTTCTACTGATCGGAGTTCACCATGAAGAAACTGTTTGCCTCCCTCGCCCTCGCCGCCGTTGTTGCCCCCGTCTGGGCCGCCACCCAGACCGTCACGCTGTCCGTACCGGGCATGACCTGCTCCGCCTGCCCGATCACTGTCAAGAAGGCGATTTCCAAGGTCGAAGGCGTCAGCAAAGTTGACGTGACTTTCGAGACACGCCAAGCGGTCGTCACCTTCGACGATGCCAAGACCAGCGTGCAGAAGCTGACCAAGGCAACCGCAGACGCGGGCTATCCGTCCAGCGTCAAGCAGTGAGTCACTGAAAACGGCACCGCAGCACAACGGACGTCATTGTCTGGCGCCACAAACGATAAAGGATCTGTTGCATGACCCATCTAAAAATCACCGGCATGACTTGCGACTCGTGCGCGGCGCACGTCAAGGAAGCGCTGGAAAAAGTGCCAGGCGTGCAGTCGGCGCTGGTGTCCTATCCGAAGGGCACAGCGCAACTCGCCATCGTGCCGGGCACATCGCCGGACGCGCTGACTGCCGCCGTGGCCGGACTGGGCTACAAGGCAACGCTAGCCGATGCGCCACTGGCGGACAACCGCGTCGGACTGCTCGACAAGGTGCGGGGATGGATGGCCGCCGCCGAAAAGCACAGTGGCAACGAGCCCCCGGTGCAGGTAGCGGTCATTGGCAGCGGTGGAGCCGCGATGGCGGCGGCGCTGAAAGCCGTCGAGCAAGGCGCGCAGGTCACGCTGATCGAGCGCGGCACCATCGGCGGCACCTGCGTCAATGTCGGCTGTGTGCCGTCCAAGATCATGATCCGCGCCGCCCACATCGCCCATCTGCGCCGGGAAAGCCCGTTCGATGGCGGTATTGCGGCAACTGTGCCTACGATTGACCGCAGTAAGCTGCTGGCCCAGCAGCAGGCCCGCGTCGACGAACTGCGGCACGCCAAGTACGAAGGCATCCTGGGCGGTAATCCGGCCATCACCGTTGTGCACGGTGAGGCGCGCTTCAAGGACGACCAGAGCCTTACCGTCCGTTTGAACGAGGGTGGCGAGCGCGTCGTGATGTTCGACCGCTGCCTGGTCGCCACGGGTGCCAGCCCGGCGGTCCCGCCGATTCCGGGCTTGAAAGAGTCACCCTACTGGACTTCCACCGCGGCCCTGGCGAGCGACACCATTCCCGAACGCCTTGCCGTAATCGGCTCGTCGGTGGTGGCGCTGGAGCTGGCGCAAGCCTTTGCCCGGCTGGGCAGCAAGGTCACGGTCCTGGCGCGCAATACCTTGTTCTTCCGTGAAGACCCGGCCATCGGCGAGGCGGTGACAGCCGCTTTCCGTGCCGAGGGCATCGAGGTGCTGGAGCACACGCAAGCCAGCCAGGTCGCCCATATGGACGGTGAATTCGTGCTGACCACCACGCACGGTGAATTGCGCGCCGACAAACTGCTGGTTGCCACCGGTCGGACACCGAACACGCGCAGCCTCGCGCTGGACGCAGCGGGGGTCACTGTCAATGCGCAAGGTGCCATCGCCATCGACCAAGGCATGCGCACGAGCAACCCGAACATCTACGCGGCCGGCGACTGCACCGACCAGCCGCAGTTCGTCTATGTGGCGGCAGCGGCCGGCACCCGTGCCGC
>JAYSFC010000216.1:0-2204 GCA_041913505.1 Acidovorax sp. | reverse complement strand
CGTGCTGCAGCAGGCGGCCAGTGGCCAGCACCATGCCCATGCGGTTCACGGCCACGCAGTGCAAGGCGGTGTGGTCGTCTTCGTCCCATTCCATCTCGGCGGGGACTTTCTGCTCATCCACAAAGACCTCGGTGCGCAGCGGGCTGGCCAGTTTTTGCAGGTCGTGCCAGTTGCCCAGGTGCAGTTGCACCATGTCTTCGCCGCGCTCAAAGGCTTCCAGCATGTCACGAAGCGCCTGCGGCACGGCTTGCGACTTTTTGGCCACGGGGTCGGCGTAGACATACACCAGCTCGCTGGTGATCAGCAATTCCTCGCCCCGGAAGATCGCGCCCACAAAGGTCATGGACGAGTTGCCCACGCGCTCGCAGCGCATGCACACCTCCAGAAAATCGTCCATCTCGGCGCTGGCGTGGTATTCGACGCTGGCCTTCTTGACGTACAGATCACCACCCAACCGATGCATGGTTTCGGCATACGGCATGGCCAGCTGGCGCCAGTAATCGGTCACCGCCGTGTCGAAGTACATCAGATAGTGACCGTTGAAGACGATCTGCTGCATGTCCACCTCGACCCAGCGCACGCGCAGGCGGTGGGCAAAGCGAAAGTCTTGTCGTTTCATGCTTGTGTTCCTTTGAAGTCAGTTCGGGTGCATGGATTGCCGCGGCCTTCGGCCTCGCAATGACGCATCAGGTCATTGCGAGCGAAGCGCGGCAATCCATGCTTACTCTTGAGTAAAAGCGTTTTTGAGGGCCCTGCCCGCATCGGCGTGCAGCGTCAGGGCGTCGGGCAAGGCGCGGGCCATGGTGGCAAAGCCATGCACCATGCCGCGGTAAATTTCCAGATCGACTGGCACACCCGCCATGCGCAGCGCGTCGGCGTAGCGCAGGCCGCCGTCTACCAGCGGGTCGCATTCGGCCAGGCCGATCCAGGCCGGGGCCACGCCGCTGTGGTCATCGGCGTTGAGCGGGGCAAAGCGCCAGTCGTCGCGGTCGGCCTCGTCGATGTAGTGGTTGAAGAACCACTCGATGGTGCTCACGTCCAGCAAAAAACCCTGGCCATAGGCGTGGTGCGATGGCAGGTCGTTGCGGCCGGTGCAGCCGGGGTAGAACAGCAGCTGCAGCGCCAGGGGCAGTCCGGCATCACGGGCCATCAGTGCGCACACAGCCGACAGGGTGCCGCCCGCGCTGTCGCCGCCAATGGCCAGCCGCTTGGTGTCCAGCCCCAACGAGGCGCCCTGCTCTCGCAGCCAGTTAAGAGCGTCCCAGGCGTCGTGCAGCGCGGTTGGAAAGCGGTGTTCGGGCGCTAGCCGGTAGTCCAGCGAGACCACCGCGCAATGCCCCTGGCGGCTCAGCTGGCGACAGAGCACGTCGTGCGTGGTCAGGCTGCCCACGGTGAAACCCCCGCCGTGCAGGTAGAGCAGCACCGGCAAGGGGCTGTCGCTGTGCGGGGCGTACAGGCGCGCAGCGCAGTGGTGGCCGTCACGCACCGGCACCGTGATGTCTTCCACCCGGCCCACCTTGGGCGGGGGCTGCAAGTCCAGAATGGGGCCGCCGATGTTGTAGAACTCGCGGGCCTGCGCGGGCGTCAGCGCCTCCATGGGCGGGCGGCCGGCGCGGTGGATGCGTTCGATCAGCAGCCGCGCGGCCGGGGCCAGGCGCGAATGGGGGTTGGTGTGGTGGGAACTCATGGGTTTATCGCCAAGGTGACCCGTCCGCCCCACGGAGTGCCGGGCGAGCGTTCACAATGGCTGGCATCGTACAACGCGCAGGAGACACGGCATGTCCATCATCAACTACATCACCCAGATCCAGATCGACTTTGGCGCCCTCGCCTTGCTCAAGGCCGAGTGCGAGCGTGTGGGCATTTCACGCCCCCTGATCGTGACCGACGCGGGCGTGAAAGCCGTGGGCATTCTGGACAAGGCGCTGGCTGCCCTGCCGGGCGTGCAGGTCAGCGTGTTTGACCAGACACCCAGCAACCCAACCGAAGCCGCCGTGCGCGCCGCCACCGCCATTTACAAGCAAAACGGCTGCGACGGGCTGATCGCGCTGGGCGGCGGCTCGTCTATCGACTGCGCCAAGGGCGTGGCGATTGCCGCCACGCATGACGGCCCACTCAAGACCTACGCGACCATCGAAGGCGGATCGCCCAAGATCACCGACCGCGTGGCCCCGCTGATCGCCGTGCCCACCACCGCGGGCACC
>JAYSFC010000215.1:0-2217 GCA_041913505.1 Acidovorax sp. | reverse complement strand
CCAAGGAGGACATCCACGTCTCCATCGACGGCAATGTGGTGAGCCTGCGCGCCGAGGTGCGCCAGATGGACCAGCAGACCGAGGGCGAGAAGGTGCTGCGCTCCGAGCGCTACTTTGGCTCCGTCGCGCGCAGCTTCCAGTTGCCCGCCGATATCGACGCGGGCCAGGCCAAGGCCAAGTACGACAACGGCATCCTCACGCTCACGCTGCCCAAGAAGCTGAGCAACGCCGCGCAGCGGCTGAACATCGAGTAAGCCACCCGGCTGCCGCTGTGGCAGCATGCGATCCACGGCGCCCCGGTGCGGCGCCGATGGGAGCACGACATGGCACGGTGGCGCATTCTGGGCCGGCTGGCACTGGTGGCCTGCTGGGGTGGGTGGCTGGCCATGGCTGCGCCGGCCATGGCGCAGACGGAAACGGACGCTGCCGCCGGCACGGAGCTTGACTGGTTCAGCCCCGCCGACGCGCTGGCCGCCGCCGCCCTGGGCCGCCAGCGTGGCGTGGCCGAGGTGGGGGCGTGGCGGCTCGGCCAGGCCCGCCATGGCATGGCGCGCAACCGCGTCGATGCGGCCCCGCCGCAGGCGTTGTTCGAGGTCGGCTCGATCAGCAAGGTGTTCACCGGACTGTTGCTGGCGCAGGCCGTGGAGCGCGGCGAGCTTTCCCTGGACGACACCGTGGGGCGCCTGCTGCAGGGGCAGGGGGCGCCGGATCTTTCCCCACCCGTGGCGGCGATCACGCTGCGCCAACTGGTCACGCACACTTCCTGCCTGGCGCGCCTGCCTGGCGACTTCTTCCGCACTGCCTACGAGGCGCCCAATCCCTACCGGGTGTATGACCGCGCTCGTCTGTGGGACTCGCTCGCCCAGGCGCGGCTGGCCCAGTCGCCGCCCTGCGCTGGCGTGTACAGCAACTGGGGCTTTGGTGTACTGGGCGAATTGCTGTCCCTGCGCTATGGCAAGCCCTGGGCCACGCTGGTGCGCGAGCGCATCACCGGGCCGCTCGCCATGCACGACACGGTGCAGGCGCTGGGCGACAAGGCCGCGCGGCTGGCCGTGCCGCACGAGGGCGAGGCGGTGGTGTCGGTCTGGGACTTCGACGCCTTCGCGGGCGCGGGGGCGCTGCGCTCCACCACGGCCGACATGCTGCTGTTCAGCCGCGCCTTGCTGGCGGGACGCGACGGCCCGCTCGGGCCGGCCGCGCAGCGCCTGTTCACGCCGCTGGCCGAGCACGATGGCGCGCTGATCGGCTATGCGCTGATGCTGCGCGAGCAGGGGGGGCGGCGCACCTGGCTGCACGGCGGCGGCACTGGGGGCTACCGCAGCGTGTGGCTGCTGGCGCCCGACAGCGGCGAGGCGGCCATCGCCCTGGTGAGCAACGCGCGCGCGGCGCAGGCGGATGTGATGGCGCCGCTGCTGCGTGCGCGCCACCCCGCGCCCGAGGGGCGCCCTGCCACGCCGGAGGACGGCGTGCTGCGGCATGCGGGCGTGTACCGTGTTTCGCCGCTGCTGGTCTTTGCCTTCACGGTGCAGGGCGGCCAGTTGCACAGCCGTGTCAGCGGCGGCCGGTTCGAGCCATTGCAGGTGCTGGGCGAGGGCGCCGAGGGGCGCTTCACCCAGCCAGCGTCCGGGCGACAGTTCCGCTTCGTCGACGACGGTGCCGGGAACCCCACGGTGCACTACGAGCGCTTTGGCGTGCGCCTGCAGGCCACGCGGGTGGACGAGCCCCTGCTCGGGTTGGAGCCTGCCCAATCGGCCGAGTCGCTGGCGCCCTTCGTGGGCCGCTACCGCATGGCCGGAGGGCGTGAGTTCGACGTGCAGGCCCAGGAGGGTCGCCTGCAGGTGCGCCTGGGCTCGCAGCCGCGCGCCACGGTCTACCCCGTGCCGGGGCGGCCGGACCGCTTTGGCTACGACAGCGTGCGCGCCGAGCTGCAGTTCGAGCGCTACCCCAGTGGCGAGGTGCGCGCCGTGGTGCTGCACCAGAACGGAGTGCAGCGCGCGCCGCGCGTGGAGCCGTGATTTAGAACTTGTCCGTAAATTGTTGGCACCAAATAATTTACGGACAAGTTCTTAGCCGATGCCGTCGCCGCGCAGGCGCAGCACCCGGTCGGCCCGCGCGGCAGCCGTGTCCGAATGCGTGACCAGCACCAGCGATGTGCCGTGCTGGCGCGTCTGCGCCACCAGCACCTCCATTGCGCGCGCCGCCGTGCTGGGGTCGAGG
>JAYSFC010000214.1:0-2258 GCA_041913505.1 Acidovorax sp. | reverse complement strand
GAAGGACATCATGATCACCGCCGGCGGCAAGAACCTCACGCCGTCCGAGATCGAAAACACGATGAAGGCCAGTCCCTACATCAAGGAGTGCATCATCGTCGCCGAGGGGCGCAAGTTCGTGGGAGCGCTCGTGATGATCGACTACGAGACCGTGGGCAAGTGGGCCGAAGCCCAGCGCATCCCATTCACGCATTTCCGCTCGCTGGCCGAGACGCCGCGCGTGCGTGAACTCATCGATGCCGAGATCGGCCAGGGCAACGCGCGCCTGGCACAGGTCGCGCAGATCCGCAGGTTCCACCTGCTCACCAAGGAGCTGGACCACGACGACGGCGAAGTGACCGCCACCATGAAGGTGCGCCGCTCCAGCATTTACAAGACCTACGCCACCGAGATCGAGGCCTTGTACCGCTGATTTGGTTACTTTTTGCCTTTAGTCCTTGCCCCACGGTCGTATGCAGCTATTTTTTCAGGAGCAAACATGACCCCCACCGCAGACCATCCGCTGCAGGTGCTCCGCGAAGGCGCCATCGCCACCCTGTGCTTTCACCGCCCCACCGCGTTGAACGCCATCGACGTTCCCATGGCGATCGCCCTGCGTGATGCGGCGCGTTCGCTGGCGGCCGACGGCAGCGTGCGTGCCGTGGTACTGCGCGGCGAAGGCCGGGCTTTCATGGCAGGGGGCGACCTGGTGACCCTGCGCGCCAACCCCACGCAGGGGGCCATCGATTTGCTGGGCCCGCTCAACGAAGCGCTGGTGCTGCTGCACGGCATGGACGCACCGCTCATCGCCCAGGTGCATGGCGTGGCGGCGGGGGCGGGCCTGTCCCTCATGCTGCAAGCCGACTTTGTGCTGGCCGCCGAAGGCACCAAGTTCAACCTGGCCTACATCAACCTGGGCACCAGCTGCGACGTGGGCGCCTCCTGGTCCCTGCCCCGCCTGGTGGGCCTGCGCCACGCGCTGGAAATTGCCATGCTGGGCGATACCTTCACCGCCGCCGATGCGCTGCAGTGGGGCCTCATCAACCGCGTGGTGCCCACCGGTGAATTGGAAGCGGCCGTGACCCAGTTCGCGCAGCGCCTGGCCCAGGGCCCCACCCGTGCGCTGGGGGAAATGCGCCGCCTCATGCGCACCGCCTTCGATGCCCCGCTGCCCACCCAACTCCAGGCGGAAGCCGATGCCTTCGTGCGTTGCACCCATACCGAGGACCTGCGTAACGGCATCGAAGCCTTCCACGCCAAGCAGACGCCCGTCTTTATCGGCCGCTGAATCCGTTTTTCACCATCCCGAGGAGCTTTCCCATGTCCCACCGTGACGTCTTCGTCGTCAGTACCGCCCGCACCGCCATCGGCACCTTCGGCGGCAGCCTGAAAGATGTGCCCAACACCCAGCTCGCCACCACCGCCGTGAAGGCCGCCATCGCGCGCGCCGGCATCGCGCCCGACGCCGTGGGCCATGTGGTCATGGGCAACGTGATCCCCACCGACACCAAGGACGCGTACCTCTCCCGCGTGGCGGCCATCGACGCCGGCTGCCCCATCGAGACGCCGGCCTTCAACGTCAACCGCCTGTGCGGCTCGGGCCTGCAGGCCATCATCAGCGCGGCGCAGGCCATTGGCTATGGCGACTGCGATGTGGCCGTGGGCGGCGGCTCCGAATCCATGAGCCGCGGCCCCTACTTCGACCAGGGCGCGCGCTGGGGCGCCCGCATGGGCGACAGCAAGAGCATCGACTACATGCTCGGCATCCTGCACGACCCCTGGCAGAAGATGCACATGGGCATCACCGCCGAGAACGTGGCCGAGCGCTACAAGATCTCGCGCGAGATGCAGGACCAGCTCGCCCTGACCAGCCAGCAGCGCGCCGCCGCCGCCATCGCCGCCGGCTACTTCAAGGAGCAGATCGTCCCCGTGGAGATCGCCACGCGCAAGGGCACCGTGCTGTTCCAGGAAGACGAACATGTGCGCGCCGCCACCACGCTCGACGTGCTCGCCGGCATGAAGCCCGCGTTCAAGAAGGAAGGCGGCACGGTCACGGCCGGAAACGCCTCGGGCATCAACGACGGCGCCAGCGCCGTGGTGCTGGTGGCGGGCGACCGCCTGCAGGCCCTCAACGTGAAGCCCCTGGCGCGCCTGGTGGGCTACGCACACGCCGGCGTGGACCCGGCCTACATGGGCATCGGCCCCGTGCCCGCCACGCAGAAGGTGCTGCAGCGCACCGGCCTGAAGGTGCAGGACATGGACGTGATCGAGGCCAACGA
>JAYSFC010000213.1:0-2284 GCA_041913505.1 Acidovorax sp. | reverse complement strand
GGGCGGAAGAACGGCGTGCCCTCGCGCTTTTTGACCTCGCCCACGCGCTCGGCCACGAGCGCGCGCTGGTTCAGCAGGGTGAGCAGTTGCTGGTCGATGTTGTCGATCTGTACGCGCAGGCTCGCGAGATCGGGGGAGGCTTGGGGGGTATTCATTGCGGGGCGGGGTCGGTGCGCGTCTATCAGGCGTGCTGGCGCTCAAATTCTCGCATGTAGTCCACCAGGGCCTGCACGCCTTCCAGGGGCATGGCGTTGTAGAGGCTCGCGCGCATGCCACCCACGGACTTGTGGCCCTTGAGCTGCAGCAGCCCGCGCTCCCTGGCGCCAGCCAGGAAGGCGTCGTTGCGCGATTCGTCGCGCAGGAAGAACGGGATGTTCATGCGCGAGCGGCAGTTGGCGGCCACCTTGTTCATGTAGAACTGCGAGTGGTCGATGGTGTCGTACAGAAGCTGGGCCTTGGCGATGTTGCGCCGCTCCATGGCGGCCACGCCCGTGGCGTCGCCTACGCGCTGGCGCTTGAGCCACTGGAAGGTGAGGCCTGCCATGTAGATGCCCCAGGTAGGCGGGGTGTTGAACATGGACTGGTTCTCGGCCACGATTTTGTAATCGAAGGCGCTGGGACAGATCGGCAGCGCATGGCCCAGCAGATCCTCGCGCACGACCACCAGCGTGAGGCCTGCGGGGCCCAGGTTCTTCTGCGCCCCCCCGAAGGCCACGCCCACGCGCGACCAGTCCACGGGCCGCGAGGCGACGTGCGAGGAGAAGTCGATCACGAGCGGCGCGTCGCTGCCCAGGGCGCGCAGGTCGGGCAGTTCATGGAACTCCACGCCGTGGATGGTTTCGTTGCTGCACAGGTGCACGTAGCTTGCGCCGCGGCTGAGTTGCCAGGTCTGCGGTGCGGGCAGGGTGGTGAAGTGGCTGTCTTCTCCCGAAGCGGCGGTGCGCACCTCGGCGGCGTACTTCTGGGCCTCCTTGCGCGACTTCTGGCTCCAGCTGCCAGTGACGACCATGTCCACCGTGCCCGCGCGCGAGAGGTTCATGGGCACGATGGCGTTCTCGGCCAGGCCGCCACCTTGCATGAACAGGATCTTGAATTCACGCGGCACCGCGAGCAGTTCGCGCAGGTCGGCCTCGGCCTGCTCGTAGATGGAGATGAATTCCTTGCCCCGGTGGCTCATTTCCATCACGCCCATGCCGCTGCCGTGCCAGTCGAGCATTTCGGCGGCGGCCTGTTCGAGCACTTCGGCCGGAATGGCGGCCGGTCCGGCGGAAAAGTTGTAGGGGCGTTTCATGGGTACTTCAGATCAAATAGACCGCTGGTGCTTGCCACGCTTGCGCTGGCAGCTCCGCTTTCGATAGTAAAACCACAACGCGCGCCAGCCGTGGGGCAAAGGCGCGCGTTGCGGGTGGGTCAGGACTGTGCGGCGTCGTCGGGCGGGGCCTCATCGGCGTCGCCTGTGCTCACGTTCGCGTCGTTCTCGACGATGCGTTGCAGGCCACTGAGCTTGGCGCCCTCGTCCAGTGCGATCAGTGTGACGCCCTGTGTGGCGCGGCCCAGTTCGCGGATTTCCGCCACGCGGGTGCGTACGAGCACACCCTTGTCGGTGATGAGCATGATCTCGTCGTCCGCATGCACCAGCGTGGCGGCCACCACCTTGCCGTTGCGCTCGCTCTGCTGAATGGCGATCATGCCCTTGGTGCCGCGGCCGTGGCGCGTGTACTCGACGATACTGGTGCGCTTGCCGTAGCCGTTCTCGGTGGCGGTGAGGACGCTTTGCGACTCATCGCCGGCTACCAGCATGGCGATCACGCTCTGGCCTTCCTCGAGCATCATGCCGCGCACGCCGCGCGCCTGTCGGCCCAGCGGGCGTACATCGTTCTCGTCAAAGCGCACGGCCTTGCCACCGTCGCTGAACAGCATCACATCGTGCTGGCCGTCGGTGAGCGCCGCGCCGATGAGATAGTCGCCGTCATCGAGGTTCACTGCGATGATGCCGCCCTTGCGGGGGTTGCTGAATTCGTCCAGCGCAGTCTTCTTGACGGTGCCCATGCTCGTGGCCATGAACACGTAGCGGTCGGCCGGGAAGCTGCGCATGTCGCCCGTGAGCGGCAGCACCACGTTGATTTTTTCACCCTCGGCCAGCGGGAACATGTTGACGATGGGCCGCCCGCGCGAGCCGCGGGAGCCGGCCGGCACTTCCCACACCTTGAGCCAGTACAGGCGGCCGCGATTGGAGAAGCACAGGATGTAGTCGTGCGTGTTGGCGATGAAGAGCTGGTCGATC
>JAYSFC010000212.1:0-2290 GCA_041913505.1 Acidovorax sp. | reverse complement strand
GCGCACGCTGGCGCTCGAAGACCTCTACACCGGCTACCGCCAGAACGTGATGGCGGGCGACGAACTGCTCGTGCGCATCCTCGTGCCCCGCCCCGGCCCCGAAGGCCTGCTGCGCGCCTACAAGGTGTCCAAGCGCTTCGACGACGACATCTCCGCGGTCTGCCTGGTGGTCCATCTGGACATCGTGGATGGCGTGGTGCAGCGTGCCTCCATCGGCGCGGGCGGCGTGGCCGCCACCCCGGCACGCGCGCGCCAGGCCGAGGCGCAGCTCACGGGCCAACCCTGGACCGAGGCTGCCGCCCACCGCGCGGGCGAGGCGCTGCAGGCCGAGTTCAGCCCCATCTCCGACATGCGCGCGAGCGGAACGTACCGCCGCGCGCTGCTGTCCAACCTCATGCAACGCTATTGGCTCGAAAGCCAGGGCATGGCGGCCGTCTCGCTGGAACATTTCGGGCTGCAGGAGGATGCCGCATGAACACGCAACTGCCCCACTACGAACTGCCTGAAGCCGTGCACCTGGCGCCGCCCGCCGTGGGCCGCCCGCACCCCCACGAGAGCGCGCGCGCCCAGGTGGCAGGCAATGCCCACTACATCGACGACCTGCCCGAGGTGAAGGGCACGCTCTACGCCGCGCCCATCCTCTCGCGCGTGGCCCATGGGCGGCTGAACGGCGTTCATGCAGACGCCGCACTGGCCCTGCCCGGCGTGCGCGGCGTGGTGCTCGCGGCCGACATCCCTGGCGACCAGCTGCTCGCCGCGTTCGCGCACGATGAGCCCGTCTTCGCCATCGACACGGTGCAGTTCGTGGGCCAGGTGATCGGCCTCGTCGTGGCCGACAGCGTGATGCAGGCGCGCCGCGCCGCGCGCCAGGTGGTGGCCGACATCAGCCCCCTGCCCGCCGTGCTCACGGTGCAGCAGGCGCTGGACGCCGAGAGCTACGTGCTGCCGCCCGTGTTCGTGCGCCGGGGCGACGCTGGCGCCGCGCTCGCGCGCGCACCGCACCGCCTCGTGGGGCACTTCGAGGTGGGCGGGCAGGAGCACTTCTACCTTGAGGGCCAGATCGCCTACGCCCTGCCGCTGGAGCAGCGCCAGTGGTGGATCTACTCGAGCACCCAGCACCCCGGCGAGGTGCAGCACTGGGTGGCGCATGCGCTCGGCATCGACAACCACGCCGTGCGCGTGGAATGCCGCCGCATGGGCGGCGGCTTCGGTGGCAAGGAAACGCAGGCCGGCCACCTGGCCGTGTGGGCCGCCGTGGCGGCGAACAAGTTCGGCCGCCCCGTCAAGCTGCGCCTGGACCGCGACGACGACTTCCTCGTCACGGGCAAGCGCCACCCCTTCGCCTACGACTGGGAGGTGGGCTACGACGACAGCGGCCGCATCACGGGCCTGAAGCTGCGCATGGCGGCCAACTGCGGCTTCAGCGCCGACCTCTCGGGCCCCGTGGCCGACCGCGCGGTATTCCATGCGGACAACGCCTATTACCTTGAGGACGTGGAAATCGCCTCCTACCGCTGCAAGACGAACACGCAGAGCCACACGGCATTCCGCGGCTTCGGCGGGCCGCAGGGCGTGATCGTGATCGAGGCCATCCTCGGCGACATCGCGCGCACCCTGGGCCTGGACGCGCTGGACGTGCGCCTGCGCAACCTGTATGGAACCACCGAGCGCAACGTCACGCACTACCAGATGGCGGTGGAGGACAACATCCTGCACGACCTGCTCCCGCAACTGGAGCAGTCCGCGAACTACCGCCACCGGCAGGCGGCCATCGCGGCCTGGAACGCCGCGAACCCCGTGCTCAAGCGCGGCATGGCCATCACGCCCGTGAAGTTCGGCATCAGCTTCACCGCCACACTGTTCAACCAGGCCGGCGCGCTCGTGCATGTCTACACCGACGGCAGCGTGCAGGTGAACCACGGCGGCACCGAGATGGGCCAGGGCCTGCACACCAAGGTGGCGCAGATCGTGGCCGACGAGCTGGGCGTGCCGCTCTCGCGCGTGCTGGTCACCGCCAGCGACACGAGCAAGGTGCCCAACGCCAGCGCCACGGCCGCCAGCAGCGGCACCGACCTCAACGGCCGCGCGGCCCAATTCGCGGCACGCAACGTGCGCGGCAACCTGGCCGCCTTCGTCGCCGGGCTCGACGGCTGCGGCGCGGGGGCCGTGCGCTTCGAGGGCGGGCGGGTTCTCTCGCCCAAGACGGAGCGCGGCTGGGACGAGGTGGTCCAGGCCGCCTACGCCAACCGCATCCAGCTGTGGAGCGACGGCTTCTACCGCACGCCCAAGA
>JAYSFC010000211.1:0-2316 GCA_041913505.1 Acidovorax sp. | reverse complement strand
GCAGGGCCTGGATCTTGTCCTTGAGCATGCCGGGCACCAGCCATTCGCAGCGCTCTTCGCTCACCTGGTTGAGCACGAACAGCGGCACCGTGACGGTGATGCCGTCGCGCGCGTCGCCGGGCTCGTGCAGGTAGCTGGCCGCACAGTCCACGCCGCCCAGGCGCACGGTCTTGGGGAAGGCGCTGGTGGTGATGCCTGCCGCCTCGTGGCGCATGAGCTCGTCGCGCGTGAGCTTGAGCAGGTCGGGGTTGGCACGGCTCGCCTCCTTGTACCAACGCTCGAAGGTCGCGCCGCTGCACACGTCCTGCGGCACCTGCTGGTCGTAGAAGGCGTAGATGAGCTCGTCGTCCACCAGCACGTCCTGGCGGCGCGACTTGTGCTCCAGTTCCTCCACCTTGGCGATGAGTTTCTGGTTGGCGGCGAGGAAGGGCAACCTGGTCTCCCACTCGCCGCCCACCAAGGCTTCGCGCAGGAACACGTCGCGCGCGCCGTGCGGGTCCACCTTGCCGAAGTCCACGCGCCGGTTGTTGTAGATGACGATGCCGTAGAGCGTGGCGCGCTCCAGCGCCGTGACCTGGGCGGCCTTTTTCTCCCAGTGCGGGTCGAGCATCTGCTTCTTGAGCAGGTGGCCGCCGATCTGTTCGATCCATTGCGGCTCGATGGCGGCGATACCGCGCCCGAAGAGGCGCGTGGTCTCCACCAGTTCGGCCGCCACGATCCAGCGCCCGGGCTTCTTGTTCAGGTGCGCGCCCGGGTGCTTGTAGAACTTGATGCCACGCGCGCCCAGGTACCAGTCGTCCTCGTCGCTCTTCACGCCCACGTTGCCCAGCAGGCCCGAGAGCATGGACAGGTGGATCTGCTCGTAGCTCGCGGGATTCGTGTTGAGCTTCCAGCGGTGCTCGGTCACCACGGTGAGCAGTTGGGTGTGGATGTCGCGCCACTCGCGCAGGCGGCGCACGCTGATGAAGTTCTGGCGCAAGAGCGCCTCGTACTGGCGGTTGCTGAGCTTGTGTTGGGGCTGGGCTGCCCCGGCAGCGTCTCGCGTGGGCGCGGCGCTGGCCAGGCGCTGCGCCACGGGCAGCACGGCCTGGGCACGGCTGCCCTGCTGGCGCGCGGCTTTTGCGGCAGCTTCCTTTTGCGCGCGGGCCGACGGCAGGCTGGGCGCGCCGCCGCGCGCCTCGTTGATCCACTTCCAGAGCTTGAGGTAGCCGCTGAACTCGCTTTTTTCGTCATCGAACTTGGCGTGCGCCTGGTCGGCCTGCTGCTGCGCCTCCAGCGGCCGGTCGCGCACGTCCTGCACGCTCAAGGCGCTGGCGATCACCAGCACCTCGTCGAGCGCCTGGCGGTCGCGCGCCTCGAGGATCATGCGGCCCACGCGCGGATCAAGCGGCAGGCGCGACAGTTCCTGGCCCATGGGCGTGAGTTCGTTGGCCTCGTCCACCGCGCCCAGTTCGCCCAGCAGTTGGTAGCCGTCGGCAATGGCACGGCCCGAGGGCGCCTCGATGAACGGAAACTGCGCCACGTCGCCCAGGTGCAGCGACTTCATGCGCAGGATCACGCCCGCCAGCGACGAGCGCAGGATCTCGGGGTCGGTGAAGCGCGCGCGGCCGTTGAAGTCGGCCTCGTCGTACAGCCGGATGCAGATGCCGTTGGCCACGCGCCCGCAGCGGCCCGCGCGCTGGTTGGCGGCGGCCTGGCTGATGGGCTCCACCAGCAACTGCTCTACCTTGCTACGGAATGAATAGCGCTTGACGCGCGCCGTGCCGGCGTCGATCACGTAGCGGATGCCCGGCACCGTGAGCGAGGTTTCTGCCACGTTGGTGGCCAGCACGATGCGGCGGCCCGTGTGGCCGTCGAAGATGCGGTCCTGCTCGGCCTGCGACAGGCGCGCGAACAGCGGCAGCACCTCGGCGCCACGCATCACGGGCTGGTGCGACAGGTGCTTGCGCAGGTGGTCGGCGGCCTCGCGGATCTCGCGCTCGCCAGGCAGGAAGACGAGGATGTCGCCCGGCGCATTGCCGGCCCAGAGTTCGTCCACGCCATCGGCAATGGCCTCGTTCAGGCCATAGTCGCGACTCTCCTCGAACGGGCGCCAGCGCTGCTCCACGGGGAACGTGCGGCCCGACACGTAGATGACGGGTGCAGGCCCCTTGGCGCTCTCGAAGTGTTTGGCAAAGCGCTCCGCGTCGATGGTGGCCGAAGTCACCACCACCTTCAGGTCGGGCCGGCGCGGCAGGATCTGGCGCAGGTAGCCCAGCAGAAAGTCGATGTTGAGGCTGCGCTCGTGCGCCTCGTCGATGATGATCGTGTCGTAGG
>JAYSFC010000210.1:0-2325 GCA_041913505.1 Acidovorax sp. | reverse complement strand
TGAAGTACTTGCTGAAGCTGTTGATGCTGATGATGTCGTCGCTGATGGCCAGCGCGGTTTGGCCGTAAGCCTCGTCGTGGGAGAGGCCCAGGTAGATCTCGTCGATCAGCGTCACGCCGCCCCGGCTGCTGACCACCTCATGGATGCGGCGCAGCTCGGTCGGGTCAATTGAGGTGCCCGTGGGGTTGGATGGTGAGGCCAGCAGCACGCCGCGTGTTTTTTCGGTCCAGGCCGCTTCCACCTTGGCAGCGCTCAATTGAAAGCGCTCTTGCGCCGTGGTCGGCACCAGCACCGCCGTGCCTTCGGCCGCGCTCACAAAATGCCGGTTGCAGGGGTAGCTGGGGTCGGGCATCAGCACTTCGTCGCCGCGCTCAATCAAGGCGAGGCAGGCCAGGTGCAAGGCAGCCGATGCGCCCGCTGTGACGACGATGCGTCGCGCAGGCACCTGCACGCCAAAGCGCTGCGCATACCAGCCGCTGATGGCCTGGCGCAACGCATCCGTGCCCAAGGCCTGGGTGTACTGCGTGGCGCCCTGGTCAATGCAGCGTGCGGCGGCCTGCTGCACCAAGGCAGGTGCCGTGAAGTCGGGTTCGCCAATGTTCAGAAAGATCACCGGGCGGTCGGTGTGCGCCACTTCGCGCGCCAGGGCGGAGGCCGCCTTGGCCACTTCCATCACATAAAAGGGTTCGATGCGCTGGGCGCGCTGGGCAATCCGCATGGCCGACGGCGTCAGTCGCGGGCGCGGCCGGCGCTGCGGTCGGATTCGACTTCTGCAGCGCGCAGCAGCGGGGCCACGCCGCTGAGCACAGCGTTCACATACTTGTGCCCATCGGTGCCGCCAAAGTCCTTGGCCAGCTCGATGCACTCGTTGAGCACCACGCGCCAGGGCACGTCCAGGCAGTGTTGCAGCTCGTACACGCCGATCCACATGCAGGCGTGCTCGATGGGCGAGATCTCGCCCATGGGCCGGTCCAGGCGCGGCGCGATCAGCGCGTCGGTGTCGGCGGCCTGTTCAATGCAGCCGTAGAGCAGGGCGTCGTAATGCGCGATGTCGGCTTTGTGAAAACCCGACAGATCGCGCGTGAATACATCGATGTCAGACGCTTCGTTTTGGCCCACCAGGTGCTGGTAGAGCGCCTGCAGCGCGAATTCGCGCGAGCGACTGCGAGCGGGCTTGCCAGACGATTTGCGCGTACCTGCGGCCTTCAGAGGGGCTTCGCTCATGCGTGGTCCCCGTTGTCCACGGTTTCTGCCAGATCGGCCGAGAGGTCATCAAGCAGGCCAGCCATTTCAACAGCCACGCGAGCCGCGTCACGGCCTTTTTCGTGCTGGCGGGCCACCGCCTGTTCCAGGTTCTCTGTGGTCAAAATCGCATTGGCCACGGGGATGTGGTAGTCCAGGCCCACGCGGGTCACGCCTGCACCCGACTCGTTGGCCACGAGTTCAAAGTGGTAGGTCTCGCCTCGGATGATGCAGCCCAGCGCGATCAGCGCGTCGTATTCGGCGCGCTCGGCCATGGCCTGCAGGGCCAGTGGCACTTCGAGGGCACCTGGCACGTACACATGGTCGATGCTGGTTACTCCCAGGGCTTCGAGCTCGGCGATGCAGGCTTTGGCCAGCGCATGGGTGATGTCTTCGTTGAAGCGGGCTTGCACGATGCCGATGTGCAGGTGCTGGCCGTCGAGTGGTCCGCTCTGGCCTTTGTTGGCGTCTTTCATGCTGTTTCTTTCGGGATGTAGCCGGTGATTTCGAGGCCGTAGCCGGTCATGCTGGGCATGCGGCGCGGGGTGCCCATGAGTTTCATTTTGTGCACGCCGCACTGGCGCAGGATTTGCGCGCCAATGCCGTAGGTGCGCAGGTCCATGCGGCCGCGCTCGGGCGCTTGCGCGGGGCGGGCACTGCCTTCAAACTGGGCCAGCAGTTGCGCCGCCGATTCGCCGCAGTTGAGCAGCACGGCCACGCCCTGGCCCTGGGTGTGCATGTAATGCAGGCTGGTGTCCAGGCCCCAGGAGTGCATGGCGCGGTTGAGCTCGAGGGCGTCCAGCACCGACAGGGGTTCATGCACACGCACCGGCACTTCGGCATCGTGGCTCCATTCGCCCTTGACCAGGGCCAGGTGGACCGACTGGCTGGGTTTGTCGCGGAAAGCGTGGGCGGTGAATTCGCCGTGGGCGGTGCGGATCACACGGCTGCCCACGCGCTCGACCAGCGATTCGTTGCGGCTGCGGTATTCGATCAGGTCGGCAATCGTGCCGATCTTCAGGCCATGTTCGGCGGCAAACAGCTGCAGGTCCGGCAGGCGGGCCATGGTGCCGTCGTCCTTCA
>JAYSFC010000209.1:0-2366 GCA_041913505.1 Acidovorax sp. | reverse complement strand
CGGGCAGGGCCAGGTCCACGGCGCAGGCCTGGGTGTTGGGCTCGGCGCCGAAGGCCGTGGGGGCGCGGCTGAAGATCTTGCTCTGGGTGGCGAGCTGGGTATGGGTCTCGAAGCCGATGACGACTTCGTAGCCATGGATCAATTTGGCGGTCATGTCAGATGCCCCCCGGTGCGCGGAGGTGGAAGTCGGTCGCCTGCTGCAGGCGGTGCGCGGCGTTAAGCAGGCGGCTTTCCTGGAAGTAGTTGCCGATGAGCTGCAGGCCCACGGGCATGCCGCCTTCGCCAAAGCCCGCAGGCACGCTCATGCCGGGCAGGCCAGCCAGCGACGCGGGCAGGGTGAAGATGTCGGCCAGGTAGTCGGCCAGCGGGTCGCTGCCGTGCTCGCCGAGTTTCCAGGCCACCGTGGGCGCCACGGGGCCGGCGATCAGGTCGCATTCCTTGAATGCGCTCTGGAAGTCGTCGGCGATCATGCGGCGGATCTTCTGTGCCTGCAGGTAGTAGGCGTCGTAGTAGCCGTGCGAGAGCACGTAGGTGCCGATCATGATGCGGCGCTTGACCTCGTCGCCAAAGCCCTCGGCGCGCGTCTTCTTGTACATGCTCACGAGGTCGGTGTAGTCCTTGGCGCGGTGGCCGAACTTCACGCCGTCAAAGCGCGACAGGTTAGAGCTGGCCTCCGCAGGCGCGATGATGTAGTACACCGGAATGGACAGCTCGGTGCGTGGCAGGCTGATGGGTACCAGCTTGGCGCCGAGCTTCTCGTACTCCTTGAGCGCTGCATCGACGGCGGCGCGCACGTCGGGTGCGAGGCCCTCGCCGAAGAATTCGGCCGGGATGCCGATGCGCAGGCCCTCCAGGCTGTCGTTGAGCCCGGCGCTGAAATCCTCAGCGGGTACGTCCAGGCTGGTGGAGTCGCGGTCGGGGTCCGGGCCGCACATGGCCGAGAGCAGCAGCGCGCAGTCTTCGGCGCTGCGGGCCATGGGGCCCGCCTGGTCGAGGCTGGAGGCGAAGGCAATCATGCCGTAGCGGCTGGCGCGCCCGTACGTGGGCTTGATGCCCGTGATACCGCAGAACGACGCGGGTTGGCGGATGGAGCCGCCCGTGTCGGTGCCGGTGACGGCGGGTGCCAGGCGTGCGGCCACGGCCACGGCGCTGCCGCCCGAGGAGCCGCCGGGAATGCGGCCGGTGTCCCAGGGGTTGCGCACGGGCGCGGGCGCATCGAAGCCCACGGGCGCCACGGCCGAGTTCTCATTGGCCGAGCCCATGGCGAATTCGTCGCAGTTGAGCTTGCCTAGCGTGACGGCGCCGGCGTCGGCCAGGCGTGTGACCACGGTGGCATCGAAGGGCGACTGGTAGCCCGCGAGCATCTTCGAGCCGGCCGTGCTGGGGAAGTCGCGCGTGACGAAGATGTCCTTGTGGGCGATGGGCACGCCGGCCAGCGGGCCTGCCGTGCCGGCCGCAAGGGCGGCATCCTGCGCCCGGGCCTGGGCCAGGGTGGCGTCTGCGTTCACGGCCACGTAGGCGCCGAGGTTCTGGTGGCTGGCCGCGCGGGCCAGAAAGTGCTGGGCCGCCTCGACGGCCGAGACGCGGCGCTCGCGCAGCGCCTGTGCCAGCTGGGCCACGCCCAGGTCATGCAATGCAGTGGAAGTCATGCTTACTCAATCACTTTGGGCACGAGGAACAGCCCGCGCTCGACGGCGGGTGCGCTCTTCTGGTTGGCTTCGCGCTGGTTGGGCTCGCTGGCCACGTCGTCGCGCAGGCGCAGCTGCACCTCCTGGATGGCGGCCACGGGGTGGGCGAGGGGCTGGAGGCCCGAGGTATCCACAGCGCGCATCTTCTCCACGATGCCGAAGAAACCGTTGAGTTGTGTGAGCATGCGCTCACTTTCCGACTCGGAGAGCTCGAGCCGCGCCAGGTTGGCGATGCGAGCAATGTCCTGGGAGGTCAGTGCCATACAGAAATTAGGGTGGGGAAACCAGATGTAAAGCTGCGGTCCCCCTCGGCGGAGGGGGAGTTATTCACAGGGGATGCGGTATTATCCCGGCTTTGCCGCAATGCCCCCAAAACCGCCGGCAATTGCGCGAAAAAAGCCCAAGACACCCCCCCAAACCCTGGCGACGGCAGGCCGACGAGCACGCCGTGCCCGAGAGGATTTTTGAATGTTCGGAGCCTTCCGTCGGTATTTCTCCACCGACCTTGCCATTGACCTTGGCACTGCCAACACACTGATTTTTGCCCGCGACAAGGGCATCGTCCTGGACGAGCCCTCTGTCGTCGCCATCCGCCACGAGGGTGGCCCCCACGGCAAGAAGGTCATCCAGGCCGTGGGCCACGAGGCCAAGGCCATGCTGGGCAAGGTGCCCGGCAAC
>JAYSFC010000208.1:0-2374 GCA_041913505.1 Acidovorax sp. | reverse complement strand
CCAGGGCCGAGCCGGTTTCCACGCGCTCCACGCTGGCACCGATCAGGCCCTTGATCTCACGGGCGGCCTCGGCCGAGCGGCCGGCCAGGCTGCGCACCTCGCTGGCCACCACGGCAAAGCCACGGCCCTGTTCGCCCGCCCGCGCGGCTTCCACCGCGGCGTTCAGCGCCAGGATGTTGGTCTGGAACGCGATGCCGTCGATCACACCGATGATGTCCGAGATCCGGCGGGAGCTTTCATTGATCTCCTTCATGGTGCGCACCACGTCGGCGACCACCTCGCCGCCCTGGGTGGCCACGGTCGAGGCGCTCTGTGCCAGCTGGTTGGCGGCACGGGCGTTGTCGGCGTTCTGGCGCACGGTGGAGTTGAGCTGCTCCATGGAAGCGGCCGTCTGCTGCAGCGCGCTGGCCTGGCTTTCGGTGCGGGCGGACAGGTCGTTATTGCCCTGGGCGATCTGCTCGCTGGCGGTGGCCACGCTCTCCGAGCCCGCGCGCACCTTGCCGACCACATTGACCAGGCCTTCCTGCATGTGCTTGAGCGCCTGCAGCAGCTGTGCCGTTTCATCGGAGCCGCTGGTGTCGATGGGGTGGGTCAGTTCGCCCGCCGCGACGGCATGGGCGACGTTGACGGCCTGGGCAATGGGGCGCGTGATGGAGCGGATGATCCACAGCGCCATGAGCACCGCAGCCACCAGCCCTGCGGCGGTGGTGATGCCGACCGCCCATTGGAGGCGACCGACCTCGCTGGCGGCTTCCGCGATGGACTTGTCCATCAGGCTGTCCTGGAACTTGAGTAGCCCGTTGAGTGCCTGGTGGTAGCTGGCGCGCACGGGGGGAATCTCGTTCAGCAGCAGGGCGCGTGCTTCGTCCGTGCGGCCTGCCTTGACGGCGTCGATGAAGCGGTTCTGCAGTTCGATGTACTGCGCGCGCGGACCCTTGAACTTCTCCATGGCCGCCTTGCCGCCCTCGGACTTGATCGCCTCTTGCAGCTTGCCCAGTTGTTCGCCGATGTGCTTGCGCGTCTCGTGGACTGCGGCGATCTGCTTGTCGATGCTGGCCGCATCCTGGGTGTGCAGCATGCTGTTGATGGCCAGTTCGTTCGTGGCCAACTGGTCCTTGATCTCGTGCAGTTCGTCGATCTTGGGGTACAGGTCGTAGACCACGGTCTGGAAGTCGTCGTGCACATTGGCGGTCTTGGTCAGCGACACGGCGCCCATCAGGACGATCATCAAGGCCATCACGCCAAAGGCCAGGGCGAGGCGCGTCCGGATTTTCATTTGGTTGCGATTCATGGTATTGACGGGAAGTGGCAAAAGGGGGTCAGGCGCGCGGCGTGTCGGTCACGCCGCCCAGGGCCGCCGCGAGGTATTTCTCGATGTCGAGCAGGATCAGCATGCGATCGTCCACCGAGCCCAGCGCCAGCAGGTGTTCGGTGGAAAAGCCCGAATCCAGCGGGGGCACCGGGCGCATTTGCGCGGGTTTGAGCGTGAGCACGTCAGAGACCCCGTCCACCACCAGGCCCACGATGTGCGGCCCGGCGTTGACCACGATCACCACCGTCTGCGCGTCGTAGGTGGCTTGCGCCAGCTTCAGCCGCACGCGCAGGTCGATGATGGGAACGATGACGCCGCGCAGGTTCACCACACCCAGGATGTCGGCAGGCGCATTGGCCAGGGCCGTGGGCTTCTCAAACGAGCGGATTTCCTGCACGCACAGGATGTTCATGCCGTACTCCTCGTCTCCGAGCTTGAAGGCCAGGAATTCGCGGATGGGGGTGCTTTCGCTCGCCTGCGCGGCAGGAATGAGGCTGGCGGATTCCAGGGGGGCGGTGGTTTGGGTGGACGGCAGGGGGTTCATGGGTGACTCGGGGTTAACACTTGGTTGCAATTTTATCATTTCAATCAAATTGATGCAAATGAAATCTCTGGAGGCGCGTGGGCCTTGCGTATGCATGCCTTGCGCAACCTGACTCAGACATCGGCGCAGCACGCACAATCCAGGGATGAAAACGATTCGACTTCGACCCGGCAAAGAGCGCTCGCTGCAGCGTCGCCACCCCTGGATCTTTGAAAGCGCCATCGCCAAGGGCGGGGGTGACAGCGGCGAGACGGTGCGCGTGGAGTCGCACGAGGGCCAGTTTCTGGCCTGGGCGGCGTTCAGCCCCAGTTCGCGCATCCGCGCGCGGGTGTGGAGTTTTGACGAAGCGCAGCGTATTGATGCTCCTTTTTTCATAGCTGCTTGCGCTCGTGCAATAAGCGCCAGAGGCCGATTTGACATACAAAGCAACGGCGTGCGCCTGGTGCACGGCGAATCGGATGGTCTGCCCGGCCTCATCGTGGACCGCTATGGCGACACGCTGGTGGCGCAGTTCACCA
>JAYSFC010000207.1:0-2433 GCA_041913505.1 Acidovorax sp. | reverse complement strand
TCATGCGCCACGAGGCCGCCGACATCGCCTGGCACACGCGCCACCTCTCGCGCCATGTGGGCACCGCGCGCCCCGTGGTGCGCGCACGCCAGTCGCTCGCCGGCGACGGGCTGCAGGTGCTCGTCTACGCGCCCGATCAGCCCGACCTGTTCGCACGCACCTGCGGCTACTTCGACCGGGCAGGCTTCTCGATCCTCGATGCGCGCATCCACACCGCCACCAACGGCTGCGCGCTCGACACCTACCAGGTCGTCGCCACTTCGCAGCCGGGCCACTACCGCGAACTCACGCACATGGTGGAGAGCGACTTGGCGCACGTGCTGGAGGCGAGCGCCCCGCTGCCCGAGCCCGCCCGCAAGCGCGTCTCGCGCCGCGTACAGAGCTTTCCGGTAGCGCCCCGCGTCACGCTGCGGCCCGACGAGAAGGCCCAGCGCTGGCTGCTCAGCATCTCGGCCAGCGATCGCGCGGGGCTGCTCTACCTGGTGGCGCGCATCCTGGCCCAGCACCACCTCAGCGTGCAGCTGGCCAAGATCAGCACGCTGGGTGAACGCGTAGAGGACAGCTTTCTCGTGCAGGGACCGGAACTGCAGAACAACGCGCGGCAAATCCAGATCGAAACGGAGCTGCTGCAGGCCCTCTCCGACTGAGCCGGGCTTGCACGGCAGCCCGCACAGGCCTATAACAACACAGCAGATCAGTGGCGGCGCATGGGCGCCCCGCGAACCGCGCCATGCTGCGCCGCGCCACCGCAGCAGCGAACCGCGCCCGCGCCCTGGCGGGCTGCCCCGGCAGCCCGAGAGGAGACGCGTATGTTCAAGCACATCCTCATCCCCACCGATGGCAGCGAGCTGTCGGAGTCCGCCATCATCCGCGGCATGCGGCTGGCCCGCGAGGCCCATGCCAAAGTGACCGCGCTCTATGCCATGCCCGAATACCAGGTACTGGCCTACGACGCCGGCATGATGGGCGACACGCGCGAACTGTTCGAAACCCAGACCCGCGCGCGTGCCGACACCATCCTGGAGCGCGCCAAGCGCGTCGCCGACCAGGAGGGCGTGCCCTGCGACCTCGTGGCCCTCGCCAACGACCACCCTTACGAGGCCATCATCAACACGGCCCGCGAACGCGGCTGCGACCTGATCCTCATGGCCTCACATGGAAGACGTGGCATCAAAGGTTTTCTGCTCGGCAGCGAAACCCACAAGGTGCTCACGCACAGCAAGATCGCGGTGCTCGTGCACCGTTGAAGGCCCGATGCCCGGGCCCGGTCAGTCGTCTTCGGCGGCGCTGATGCCGGGGAACAGCACGTCGGTGTAGCCGAAGCGGGTGAAGTCGCGCACCCGCATGGGATACAGCTTGCCGATCAGGTGGTCACACTCGTGCTGCACCACGCGCGCATGGAACCCTTCGGCCACACGGTCGATCGGGTCCCCGTAGGGGTCGAAGCCACGATAGTGGATACGCGACCAGCGCGGCACCACGCCGCGCAGGCCCGGAACGGACAGGCAGCCCTCCCAATCGTCTTCCTCCTCGGGCCCCTGGGGCGTGATCACCGGGTTGATCAGCACCGTGGGCGGCACGATGGGGCGGTCCGGGTAGCGCGGATTGGGGTCGGCCGAGCCAAAGATGACGAGCTGCAGGTCCACCCCGATCTGCGGTGCGGCCAGTCCGGCGCCATTCACGGCCCGCATCGTGTCGAACATGTCGCGCACCAGCAGGTGCAGTTCATCGGTATCGAAAGCGGTCACGGGCTGGGCCACGCGCAGCAGGCGCGGGTCGCCCATCTTCAGGATGGTGTGGACGGTCATGGCTCGAATCGGAAAGACTGCACGCAGCATAGCGCCTTGCGCACGTCCAGCACGCCCGGCACGCCCGCGCCGGGCACAATGCCGGGCATGGTTACGCCCCCCGAGCCACCCGAACCCGCCCCCTTCGCCGCCCCGCCGCCCCAACCGCAGGTGTCGCCACTGGTGCGCGGGCTGCTGATGGTGTTTGCCCTGCTGTGCCTGGCCCTTGGCATCGCTGGCGTGTTCCTGCCGGGCCTGCCTACCACCGTTTTCATCCTCATGGCGGGCTGGGCTGCGGCGCGCAGTTCCCCGCGGCTGCACGCCTGGCTGTGGAACCACCCTCTGTTCGGCTCCATGCTGCGCAATTGGGCCCAAGGCGGCTGCGTGAGCCGCCAGGCCAAGCGCAGCGCCACCCTGCTCATGGCCCTGTGCGCGACCATCCTGCTGTTCGCCCCCACCCCGCCCTGGGTGCGCGTGGTCGCGATCTCCTGCATGGCCTGCGTACTCGCCTGGCTCTGGCGGCGGCCAGAGCCCGCATAGCAGCGGATTCTTTCTTGCAGCGGGCCTTCTCTGGAAAAGGCCGGATTTTTATGTATATAATCTAAGTCTTGTTCCTCGATAGCTCAGTCGGTAGAGCGCCGGACTG
>JAYSFC010000206.1:0-2451 GCA_041913505.1 Acidovorax sp. | reverse complement strand
TCGCACTGCAGCAGCAGGATGTCGGGGCAGCCCAGCGTGTCGGGCGGGCAGGTGGTCTCGAGCTTCTTCTCGATATAGCGCACCGCGTCGTAGCCAAAGTAGCCCGCCAGGCCGCCGCAAAAGCGCGGCAGGCCTGGGCGCAGCGCCACCTTGAAGCGCTTCTGGTATTCGGCAATGAAGTCGAGCGGATTGCCCGTTGCGGTTTCAACAACCCGGCCATCGGTCACCACCTCGGTCTTGGCGGCGGCGCCAAAGCCGCTGGCGCGCAGCAGCGTGCGCGCGGGCAGGCCGATGAAGCTGTAGCGCCCGAAGCGCTCGCCACCCACGACGGACTCAAGCAGGAAGCTGTGCTTGCCGCCGTCCTTGCTGTGGGCCAGTTTGAGGTAGAGGGACAGGGGGGTTTCAAGGTCCGCGAAGGCCTCGGCCATCAGCGGAATGCGGTTGTAGCCTTCAGAGGCCAGGCTCTTGAATTCGAGTTCGGTGATCACGACAGGGAGACTCCCAGCAGGAACGGCGCGCGGTGGATGGTGGAAGGGCGCCGCAGTTCATTCGATCGGCCCGGCCTCGCTCGGAGGCACGAAGGCCACGGGTGCACACCGGGGGTGCCCCAGGTGCCATCAGGCGTTCAGTTGTGCAGGCTTGCGCCAGGGCCAGGCTCCCCGGTCTGCGCAACCTGTAATGAACACACGGTGGATGAACATGGCCCAAAGTGTAGCAAAGCATGTGGTCCTAGACATGTCAGCCTAGAAACCGGGGCCCCAACCGCTCGAAAACCCTGTTGCGGGAGGCCATGGGTTCTTGCAACAATTTAAAACGAACGATCGTTCTTTTTTAGGAGCCCAATCCCATGAGAATCCTTCAGCGATGCGTGGCCTGGACTGGCGCCGGGTTGCTGGCATGCAGCAGCGCGATGGCCCAGGTGACCGTGGCCGACGTGAAATACGAGGAATCCTCCGCCGTGCAGGGCAACGCGCTGCACCTCAACGGCGCGGGCATCCGCTACAAGGCTGTGTTCAAGGTCTACACGGCGGGGCTGTACCTAGAGAAGAAGGTCTCCACACCGCAGGAGATTCTGGCGCTCAAGGGCCCCAAGCGGCTGCGCATCGTGATGCTGCGCGAGATCGACTCGACCGAGCTCGGCAAGCTGTTCTCACGCGGCATGGAGGACAACATGGACAAGGCCGCGTTCTCCAAGCTCGTGCCCGGCGTGCTGCGCATGAGCCAGATCTTTTCGGAGCACAAGAAGCTGCTGCCCGGCGAGCAATTCATGATCGACTGGGTTCCCGGCACGGGCACGGTGATCACCGTGAAGGGCCAGCAGCAGGGCGATCCGTTCAAGGAACCGGAGTTCTTCAACGCGCTGCTGGGCATCTGGCTCGGCAACCAGCCCGCCGACTGGAAGCTCAAGGAAGCGCTGCTCGGCAAGGCGGGCTGACCCGCCCTCTCCCATCCGCTCACCGGCCCTGGGGCCGTACCCGCCATGAAATTCAGCAACCTCAAAGTGGGCCTGCGCCTGGGCCTGGCGTTCGGCGCGATTCTGGCCATCACCGCGGCCATCGCCCTGACGGGCATAGCGCGCGTCGCAGCGCTGCAGCAAGCCAATGAGCACATCGCCACGCAGGAGATCGAGCAGCAGACCCTGGTGGAGGACTGGGCCTCGAGCATCCGCCTCAACTGGGTCCGCACCGAGGCCGCGCTCAAGGCCATCGACCGCACCTACGTGGAGCAGCTCGAGGCCGACATCGCCGCCACCACCAAGAGCACGGCGCAGAAGCTCGAGCGCGTCACGGCCCTGGTGCAGGACGCGGAGGGCAAGGCCCTGCTGGGCGCCATCGAACAGGCCCGCAAGGCCTACCGCGAGCGCCGCGAGGTCGTCCAGCAGGCGCAGCGCGGTGGCGAACCCGACGTGGCCGCCATGGTGGACCGCGACTTGCGCCCTTTGGCCGACCAGTACCTGCAGTCCCTGGACCGCCTGCGCGCCCACATGGCCAAGCGGCTCGAAGCCAGCCAGGGCGACACCGCCACCCTCGCACGCGGCAGCCAGTGGCTGCTGGGCCTGGGCGCCCTGGCCGTCGTGGTGCTGGGTGCCATCGTGTCGTGGCAGACCACGCGCTCCATCACGCTGCCCGTGCGCCAGGGCGTGCGCGCCGCGGAGGGCATCGCCCAAGGCAACCTCACCATGCACATCTCCACGCGCCGCCAGGATGAAGCGGGCCAGCTGCTGCAGGCGCTGGCCTCCATGCAGGCGCGCCTGGCAGAGATCGTGACCGACGTGCGCCGCAACGCGGAAGGCGTGGCCACGGCCAGCACGCAGATCGCCACGGGCAACCACGACCTGTCGGCGCGCACCGAGCACCAGGCCAGCGCCTTGCAGCAGACTGCCGCGTCCATGGAGCAGCTCGGCTCCACCGTGCGCCAGAACGCGGACAACGCGCGCCAGGCCAACCAGCT
>JAYSFC010000205.1:0-2528 GCA_041913505.1 Acidovorax sp. | reverse complement strand
CTTGAGCTTGATACCGCACTCGAAGCCTTCCTTGACTTCCTTGACGTCGTCCTTCATGCGGCGCACCGACTCGACCTCGCCCGTGTAGATGACGATGTTGTCGCGCAGCAGGCGGAACTTGCAGCCGCGCGTGACCTGGCCGGACGTGATGTACGAGCCCGCCACGGTGCCGATCTTGGAGGCCACGAACACGGTGCGGATCTCGGCCGTGCCGATGGCTTCCTCGCGCTGCTCGGGTGCCAGCATGCCGGACATGGCCGCCTTCAACTCGTCCACGGCGTCGTAGATGATGTTGTAGTAGCGGATATCCACATCGTTGGTCTCGGCCGTCTTGCGCGCACCGGCATCGGCGCGCACGTTGAAGCCGATCACAATGGCCTTGGAGGCAATTGCGAGGTTGATGTCGGACTCGCTGATACCGCCCACGCCCGCATACACGAGCTGGACCTTGATTTCGTCGGTCGAGAGCTTGAGGAGCGACTGCGCCAGCGCTTCCTGCGAGCCTTGCACGTCGGCCTTGATGATGATGGGCAGGGTCTGCACCTCGCCCGCCGTCATCTCCGAGAACACGTTCTCGAGCTTGGCCGCCTGCTGCTTGGCCAGCTTGGTGTTGCGGAACTTGCCGGCACGGTAGGTCGCGACTTCGCGGGCACGGCGCTCGTCGGCCAGCACCATGAACTCGTCGCCGGCCTGGGGCACGTCGGACAGGCCCTGGATTTCCACCGGGATCGACGGGCCTGCGGCCTTCGCGGCTTTGCCGTTTTCGTCGGTCATGGCGCGCACGCGGCCGTAGGTCTGGCCCGCGAGCACCACATCGCCCACCTTGAGCGTGCCGGACTGCACCAGCACCGTGGCCACGGGGCCGCGGCCCTTGTCGAGCTGGGCTTCGATGACCAGGCCCTTGGCCATGGCATCCACCGGAGCCTTGAGTTCCAGCACTTCGGCCTGCAGCAGCACCTGCTCGAGCAGTTCGTCGATGCCCATGCCCGTCTTGGACGACACGGCCACGAAGGGCGAATCGCCGCCATACTCTTCGGGCACCACCTCTTCGACCACCAACTCCTGCTTCACGCGATCGGGGTTCGCATCGGGCTTGTCGGCCTTGGTGATGGCCACCACGATCGGGACACCAGCCGCCTTGGCGTGCTTGATGGCTTCCTTGGTCTGGGGCATGACGCCGTCGTCGGCCGCCACCACCAGGATGACGATGTCGGTTGCCTGCGCGCCACGGGCACGCATGGCCGTGAAGGCCTCGTGGCCGGGGGTGTCGAGGAACGACACCACGCCGCGCGGCGTTTCCACATGGTAGGCGCCGATGTGCTGCGTGATGCCGCCGGCTTCGCCCGCTGCCACCTTGGAGCGGCGGATGTAGTCCAGCAGCGAGGTCTTGCCGTGGTCCACGTGGCCCATGACGGTGACCACGGGCGCGCGCGGCAGCGCCTCGGCCTGCTGGCCCGACACTTCCTCGACAGTGAATGCCTCGGGGTCGTCCAGCGCGGCCACCACAGCCTTGTGGCCCATTTCCTCGACCACGATCATGGCCGTATCCTGGTCCAGCGGCTGGTTGATGGTCACCATCTGGCCCATCTTCATGAGCGACTTGATGACCTCGGACGCCTTGATCGACATCTTGTGCGCAAGCTCGGCCACGGTGATGGTCTCGGGCACGTGCACCTCGATGACGCGCGCCTCCACCGGCGCAGCCTGCTGCTGGTGGTGATCATCGCGGTCATTGCGGCGGCCGCCGCGCGGGCCGCCGCGCCAGCTGTTGCGGCTCACGCCGCCCGTGCTGTCGCCGCGGGTCTTGATTTCCTTTTTCTTGGCCGTGTCGCCAGCCCAGCTCGACGAGAGCTTGGCGGACTTCACTTCCTTGTTGCCACCCGCACCCGGTGCGGCGGGCGCATTCGTGCGCGCACCGCCACTGCCCACTGCCGGCTTGTGCAGCGTGCCCTTCTTGGCATCGGCGGCGGTGGGGGCGGGCTTGGGCTCCTCGGGCTTCTTGGCGACAAGCACCTTCTTGGGCGCTGCCATCATGGCGCGGATGGCCTCGGCCTCAGCCAGGGCCTTGCGGCGGCGCTCGTCCAGATCGGCGGCGCGGGCCGTTTCCTCGGCCACACGGGCCTTGGATTCAGCCTCGGCCTTCGCGCGGGCTTCTTCCTGGGCCGCGGCGCGGGCGACAGCGTCGGCCGCAGCCTGCTGCTGCGCTTCCTCACGCGCGGCATTGGCCTGGGCTTTCTTTTCGGCTTCCTGCGCAGCATAAGCGGCGGCACGCTCGGCGGCCTCGCGCTCGCGGCGCTCCCGCTCCTCGCGCTCGCGGCGCTCGGTGGCGAGGTCTTCCTCCTGGCGGCGGATCAGCTCGGCCTGGTGGCGTGCTTCTTCCTCGCGGCGGGCCAGCTCCAGGTCCTCCTGCGAGGGCATGTCCTTGGAATCGGCGATGCCATCCACCGCGCCATCGGCCTCATCGCGCTTGATGAAAGTGCGCTTCTTGCGCACTTCCACCTGGATGGTGCGGGCTTTGCCCGTGGCGT
>JAYSFC010000204.1:0-2532 GCA_041913505.1 Acidovorax sp. | reverse complement strand
ACCGGCGGTGCGGGCGGCGGCACCGGCCGTGCCCGCGAAGGCCAAGCCCGCTGCGGTGGCGCACAAGCCGCCGGTGGCGCCTGCTGCGGCGCCGGGGCTGGCAGCGCCCGCCGCCAAGGCGCCTGCCACCGCCAGCAATTCCGAAGGGGATTGGGAGAGCTTCTGACGCTCCCGTCTGAGCCCCGGCGCTTGCGTGAATGCGGGCGCGAGGGGCTGCCGTTCAGCTGCTCTTTTGCTGCGCCTGCACCATCTTCATGGCGGAGCCGATCAGGGCCGACACCTCGGTCATGTTGCTCGGGATGATCAGCGTGGTGGTCGCATCGGTGGCCACCTGGCTGTAGGCCTCCACGGCCTTTTCCGCCACCTTGAGCTGCACGGCCTGCTCGCCCCCGGGGTGGCGGATGGCGACCGCGATGCGCTCCAGGGCCTGGCCTGTGGCTTCGGCCACGGTAAGGATGGCGGCTGCTTCGCCCTGGGCTTTGTTGATAGCGGCCTGTTTTTCGCCCTCGGAGCGCGCAATGAAGGCTTCGCGCTCGCCGGTGGCGATGTTGATCTGCTCCTGGCGGCGGCCTTCTGAAGCTGCGATCAGCGCGCGTTTTTCACGCTCGGCCGTGATCTGGGCTTGCATGGCGCGCAGGATCTCGGCGGGAGGCGTCAGGTCCTTGATTTCGTAGCGTAGCACCTTGACGCCCCAGTTGAGCGCGGCCTCGTCGATCGCCGAAACCACCTGGGCATTGATCATGTCGCGCTCTTCGAAGGTCTTGTCGAGTTCGAGCTTGCCGATCACGCTGCGCAGCGAGGTCTGGGCGAGCTGGGTGACCGCCATGATGTAGTTGGACGAGCCATAGCTCGCGCGCATCGGGTCCGTGACCTGGAAGTACAGGATGCCGTCCACCTGCAGCTGCGTGTTGTCGCGCGTGATGCAGATCTGGCTAGGCACGTCGAGCGGGATTTCCTTCAGGCTGTGCCGGTAGGCCACCTGGTCGATGAACGGCACCAGAAAGTTCAGGCCGGGCGTGAGCGTGCCGGCGTACTTGCCCAGGCGTTCCTTCACCCAAGCGTGCTGCTGCGGCACGACCTTGACCGATCGCGCAATGAAGATGGCGGCGATGACGAACAGGACGATGGCGATTTCCATGGTTTCCTCCCAAAAAGCAAAAGACGGATCAGAGCTTGTCCACGAGCAGGCGGCTGCCCACTACTTCCGCCACGCGGTACCGGCCAGGGGCGGCGGCGTTACCCGGCCGCAGCACCACGGTCCATTGGGCGCCTCGGTACCTCACTTGGGCCGTGCCGTCGGGGTTCCAGGTTTCCACCACGACGGACTCGCCCACGTCGAGGTTCACGTCCGGGTTGCTCGTGGCGGGCTGGCTGGGGGGGCGGCGCTTGCGCACGCTGTAGCAGGCCACCACAGCCGTGGTACCCACGAGGGCCGCAACCACGATCTGCCAGGCGCTGGAGGCCCCCGCGTGTGCCGCGAGCGCTCCGGCCGCCAGGCCGATGGCCAGCATCAACAGGTAAAAGGTTCCGGTCAGCAGCTCAGCGATCACCGCCGCGCCCGTCACCAGCCACCATAGGGTGGATTCCTCCATGGACAAGCCTCCTCAGGGTTTGTGTGTAGTGCACCACATTCTGGGTGAAATGCAAGGCGGGTCTAAGGCAGGTCAAGGTTATTCCTTACACTTCGCGCCTGTTTCGTTATTTGAGCCCGCTAGCCTGGAGGCCGCGCATGAAGTTCCGCTTTCCCATTGTCATCATCGATGAGGACTACCGCTCCGAAAACACCTCGGGGTTGGGCATTCGCGCCCTGGCGCATGCCATCGAGGCCGAAGGCTTCGAGGTACTGGGGGTGACGAGCTACGGCGACCTGAGCCAGTTTGCCCAGCAGCAGAGTCGCGCCAGCGCCTTCATCCTGTCAATCGACGACGAGGAGTTCTCGCCCGGGCCGGACTTGGACCCCGCAGTGCTGAGCCTGCGCAACTTCATCGAGGAAGTGCGCCGCAAGAACGCCGATGTGCCGCTCTATGTGTACGGCGAGACGAAGACCAGCCGCCACCTGCCCAACGACGTGCTGCGCGAGCTGCATGGTTTCATCCACATGTTCGAGGACACGCCCGAGTTCGTGGCGCGCCACATCATCCGTGAAGCCAAGAGCTACCTCGAGGGCATCCAGCCGCCGTTCTTCAAGGCGCTGCTCGACTACGCGGAAGACGGCTCCTATTCGTGGCACTGCCCCGGCCACTCGGGTGGCGTGGCCTTCCTCAAGAGCCCCATCGGCCAGATGTACCACCAGTTCTACGGCGAGAACATGCTGCGCGCCGATGTGTGCAATGCCGTGGAGGAGCTGGGCCAGCTGCTGGACCACAACGGCGCCATCGGCGAGAGCGAGCGCAACGCGGCGCGCATCTTTAATGCCGACCACTGCTTCTTCGTGACCAACGGCACGAGCACCTCGAACAAGATGGTCTGGCACCACACGGTGGCGCCGGGCGATGTGGTGGTGGTGGACCGCAACTGCCACAAGTCCATCCT
>JAYSFC010000203.1:0-2564 GCA_041913505.1 Acidovorax sp. | reverse complement strand
CCCATCGTCTGCTGCCCCAACGACCCGGACGATGCCAAGTTCCTGTCCGAAGTGGCTGGCACCAAGATCGACGAAGCCTTCATCGGCTCGTGCATGACCAACATCGGCCACTTCCGCGCAGCCGCCAAGCTGCTGGGCGGCCAGCGCGACATTCCGGTCAAGCTGTGGGTGGCGCCGCCCACCAAGATGGACCAGAACGAGCTGATCAAGGAAGGCCACTACGCGGCCTTCGGCACGGCCGGTGCGCGCACCGAAATGCCGGGCTGCTCGCTGTGCATGGGCAACCAGGCGCAGGTGCACGAAGGCGCGACGGTGATCTCCACCTCCACCCGCAACTTCCCCAACCGCCTGGGCAAGAACACCAACGTGTTCCTGGGCTCGGCCGAGCTGGCCGCCATCGCCTCGCGCATTGGCAAGTTGCCCACCAAGGAGGAGTACCTCAAGGAAATGGGTGTGATCGACGCCGACAAGGCCAGCGTGTACCGCTACATGAACTTCGACCAGATCGAAGAGTACGCGGACGCCGCCAAGAGCGTGACGGCCTGAGCACCGCGCGTGTCTGCATGACAAAGCCCGCTTCGGCGGGCTTTGTTTTGGCCAATATGCTATTGAAAATGTAGCTTAAAAGGTCCAGTGTATAAGCGCATGGGTCTGATCGGGGCCTCTTGGGCGCGCGCGGCCCCTGCCTACCGGGCCGGGGAGGCCATGCCGTTCGCGGCGGAGCGCAGGTGGGCCAGCAGCGCCTGCACCAGTGGGTTGGCGGGCGCGCTGCGCCACATGGCCAGCATTTCGGAGGAGGGGTGCTCGCCCCGCAAGGGGCGAAACACCAGGCGCGGCAGGCCCACGCGCTCGAGCGCGGCGGGCACCAGCGCCACGCCCTGGCCCAGCGAGACCAGTGAGATCACCGACAGCCAGTGGCGCACCTCGTGCCGCACCTCGGGCGCAAAGCCGTGGGCCAGGCACATCTCGTAGATGCGCTGGTGGTAGGTGGGCGAGACCAGGTTGGAGAAAAGAATCAGCCGGTCGTTGCGCAGTTCGGCCAGGTCGATGGCCTCGCACGCGCACAGCGGGTGCTGCTGCGGCAGGCAGACCACGAAAGGCTCCTCCACGATCAACTGGCTGGCAATACCCTCGGGCGGCTGGATGGAGTGCACCAGTGCCACGTCCAGCCGCATCTGCAGCAGGCCCTGGATCTGCTCCGCGCTGTTGGCCTCCAGCATGTCCACGCGCACCTGGGGGTGGGAGCGCTGCAACTGCTCCAGCGCCTGGGGCAGGCCGCGGTACAGGCTGGAGCCCACGAAGCCCAGGCGCAGGTGGCCGCGCGTGCCCTGGGCCACGTCGCGCGTTTCCTGGGCCGCCTGATGGCTCAAATCCAGCAGCTGGCGTGCCTTGCCCAGCAGATGTTCGCCCGCGGCCGTGAGCCGCACGCCCTTGCTGCTGCGCTCGAACAGCTGGGCCTGGAGCTCTTCCTCCAGCTGCTTGATGGCCACGCTCAGCGGCGGCTGGGAAATGCACAGCCGCTGGGCTGCACGGCTGAAGTGCAGTTCCTCGGCCAGGGTCACGAAGTAGTGCAGCAGCCGCAGTTCCATGGTGATGATAATTCGGGATAAATATTGAAGAAGTGTTTAATGATATTGGACTTGAATACTTCAGGCTGATGCAATGGCGGTGAAGACGATGCACAGGAGACTCGCCATGTCCGCCAACAACCCGACCCAGATGACCGCCCTGGCCCAGGCCAGCGCCGCCGCCCACCCCGTGCCCGACCGCGGCCACGTGAACTACTACACCAGCGACACCGAGCTGCAGCAGCTGCTGGCGCTGTACCTGCCGGCCGACCTGCATGCCCACCTGCAGCCGTACTTCGAGCGCATGGGCGAGCTGGCGGGCGGCGCCGTGGACGACTGGGCGCTGGAGGCCGACCGCAACCCGCCGACGCTGGAGGTGCGCAGCCGCAGCGGCAAGGAGCAGCAGCGCATCGTCAAGCATCCGGCCTATGTCGAGATGGAGAAGGTTGCCTACCAGCAGTTCGGCCTTGCCGCGATCTCGCACCGCGAGGACATGCTGGGCTGGAAGGGCAAGATGCCGCCCATCGTCAAGTACGCGCTGACCTATCTGTTCGTGCAGTCGGAGTTCGGCCTGTGCTGCCCGCTGTCGATGACGGATTCGCTCACCCGCACGCTCAAGAAATACGGCGAGCAGAAACTGGTGGACAAGTACCTGCCCACGCTGCTGGCCATGGATTTCGACTCCAGCGTGCAGGGCTCGATGTTCATGACGGAGCAGGCCGCGGGCTCGGACATTGCCAACACGCTGACCATGGCCTACCCGCAAGAGGACGGCAGCTGGCGCCTGTATGGCGAGAAGTGGTTCTGCTCGAACCCCGATGCGGGCTTTGGCATGGTGCTGGCGCGCGTCGATGGCGGGCCGCCCGGCATGAAGGGCATCTCGCTGTTCCTGCTGCCGCGCTATCTGGACGACGGCAGCACCAACCAGTACCACATCGTGCGCCTGAAGGACAAGATGGGCACGCGCTCCATGGCCAGCGGCGAGATCCGCATGGA
>JAYSFC010000202.1:0-2717 GCA_041913505.1 Acidovorax sp. | reverse complement strand
GCTGCAGATCAACGCGCAGAACTGCGTGCACTGCAAGACCTGCGACATCAAGGATCCAACGCAGAACATCGTCTGGGTGACACCCGAAGGCGGCGGCGGCCCGAACTATTCGGGCATGTAAAAACCATAGCAAGCTATGCCCAACAGGCCTGCACTGCAGGCCTGTTTTCATGCTCACCCGGCCTCCAACCTGTGCCGGGCGTAAACTTAGCCCCCCGGCGGCGCGTCGTTCCTGCGCGCTGGCGGCACAACGAACCAGGACACAAGAAGGACGGTTGGAGATGCAAATGAAGAAGTTGCCATGGATGTCTTTGGGAGCCCTGGCGCTGGCCATGGCCGCTGTGGCGCCCGCAAGCGCACAGCAAAAATCCGTGGCAGTGACGGCCATTGTGGAGCACCCCGCGCTCGACGCCGTACGCGATGGCGTGAAGGATGCCCTCAAGGCCGCGGGCTACGAAGACGGCAAGAACCTCAAGTGGCAGTACCAGAGCGCCCAGGGCAACACCGGCACGGCCGCGCAGATCGCGCGCAAGTTCGTGGGCGACAAGCCCGACGCCATCGTGGCCATTGCCACGCCCTCGGCCCAGGCCGTGATCGCCGCCACCAAGACGGTTCCCGTGGTCTTCTCGGCCGTGACGGACCCCGTCGCCGCCAAGCTGGTGCCTAACTGGGAACCCTCCAAGAACAACGTGACCGGCGTGTCCGACCTGCTCGCGCTCGACAAGCAGATGGACCTGGTCAAGCAAGTCGTGCCGTCCGCCAAGCGCGTGGGCATGGTCTACAACCCCGGCGAAGCCAACTCGGTCGTCGTGGTCAAGGCCCTGGAAAAGCTCCTGCCCACCATGGGCATGACACTGGTGGAGGCCGCTGCGCCCCGCTCCGTCGACGTGGGCAGCGCCGCGCGCAGCCTGATCGGCAAGGTGGATGTGATCTACACCAACACCGACAACAACGTGGTCTCGGCCTACGAATCGCTTGTGAAGGTGGGCCAGGATGCCAAGATCCCGCTGATCGCCTCGGACACCGACAGCGTCAAGCGCGGCGCCATCGCCGCCTTCGGCATCAACTACCGCGACCTGGGCGAGCAGACCGGCCGCATGGTGGCGCGCATCCTCAAGGGTGAGAAGCCCGGCGACATCAAGCCCGAGGTCAGCACCAAGATGGAACTGTTTGTGAACCCCGGCGCCGCCGAGAAGCAGGGCGTGAAGCTCTCCGACGCGCTGGTCAAATCGGCCGCCCAAGTCGTCCAATAAGGCCCTCCGGCCTTACCGCGCAGGAGCCCTCGGGGCTCCTGCTTTGTTTCTGATTCAAAGCCCCGCTGCCCCCATGTCTCTTTTTTCCCTGCTCGGCGCCGTCGAGATCGGCCTGATCTTCAGCCTGGTGGCGCTGGGCGTCTACATCTCGTTCCGGCTGCTGCGCTTTCCCGACCTCACGGTGGACGGCAGCTTTCCGCTGGGCGGCGCCGTCTGTGCCATTCTGATCTCCACGGGCACCAACCCCTGGATCGCCACGCTGGCCGCCACGGCCGCGGGCGCCGCGGCCGGCCTCATCACGGGCTGGCTCAACGTCAAGCTCAAGATCATGGACCTGCTGGCCTCCATCCTCATGATGATCGCGCTCTACTCGGTCAACCTGCGCGTCATGGGCGGGCCCAACGTGCCGCTCATCAACGACCCCACGCTGTTCACCCAGTTGCAGCCCGAGAGCATGGCCGACTACGTGGCGCGCCCGCTGATCCTGCTGGTCATCGTCATCGCCGCCAAGCTGCTGCTGGACTGGTTCTTCGCCACCGAGCGCGGCCTGGCCATCCGCGCCACCGGCTCCAATGCACGCATGGCGCGCGCCCAGGGCATCAACACCGGCGCCATGGTGCTGCAGGGCATGGCCGTCTCCAACGCCCTGGTGGGCCTGGCCGGCGCGCTGTTTGCGCAGACACAGGGCGGCTCTGACATCTCCATGGGCATAGGCACCATCGTCATCGGCCTGGCGGCGGTGATCGTGGGCGAATCCATCCTGCCGTCGCGGCGCATCGCCTGGGCCACGCTGGCCGTGGTGCTGGGCGCCATCGTCTACCGCTTCTTCATTGCTGCGGCGCTCAACAGCGAATTCATCGGCCTGAAGGCGCAGGACCTGAACCTGGTCACGGCCCTGCTGGTGACCATCGCCCTGGTCATTCCGCAGCTCAAGCGCAAGCTCAGCAGCCGCAAGGCCTGACCTACCCCCAGGAGACCCCGCCATGCTGAGCGCACAAGACCTTTTCATCACCTTCAACCCCGGCACGCCCATAGAGACGCGGGCCCTGCGCGGCATGTCGCTGGAGATCCCGGCCGGGCAGTTCGTCACCGTCATCGGCTCCAACGGCGCGGGCAAGTCCACCTTCCTCAACGCCATCTCGGGCGACCTGGGCGTGGACACCGGGCGCATCGCCATCGACGGCCTGGACGTCACGCGCCGCCCCGTGTGGGAGCGCGCCGAGCGCGTGGCGCGCGTCTTCCAGGACCCCATGGCCGGCACCTGCGAGGACCTGACCATCGAGGAAAACATGGCCCTGGCCCAGCAGCGCGGCACGCGCCGCGGTCTGCGCGGCGCCGTCAAGGCGGCCGAGCGCGCCATGTTCCGCGAGCGCCTGGCCACGCTTGGCCTGGGGCTGGAGAACCGCCTCACCGACCGCATCGGCCTGCTCTCGGGCGGCCAGCGCCAGGCCGTGAGCCTGCTGA
>JAYSFC010000201.1:0-2844 GCA_041913505.1 Acidovorax sp. | reverse complement strand
GCGGCACGGGCGTGATCACCATCGGCTCGCTGCTGGGCATGGCCGCGCACCTCGAAGGCAAGGGCGTGGTCACGCAGGACGCCGCGGGCCTCGCGCAAAAGGGCGGCGCCACCTGGAGCCACATCCAGATCGCCAACCGCCCCGAAGCCATCTACACCACCAAGGTGGACACGGCCAAGGCCGATCTCATCATCGGTTGCGACCCCATCGTCGCGGCCAACAAGACCACGCTGGCCGCCATGCAGCCCGGGCGCACCTTCGTGGCGCTCAACACGCACGGCACGCCCACGGCAGCGTTCGTCACCAACCCCGACTGGCAGTTCCCGGCCGGCAACTGCGACGCAGCCATTGCCGCGGCCGTGGGGGCCGAGGGCGTGGGGAGCTTCGACGCCGAGCAGGTGGCCGTGCAGTTGCTGGGCGACAGCATCTACACCAACCCGCTGATCCTGGGCTACGCCTGGCAGAAGGGCCGCGTGCCGCTGTCGCACGCGGCGCTGATGCGCGCCATGGAGCTCAACGGCGTGCAGATCGAGAACAACAAGGCCGCCTTCGAATGGGGCCGCCGCTGCGCGCACGACCTCGCCGCCGTGCAAGCCTTGTTCCAGGCCGCGCAGGTGATCCAGTTCGTGAAGAAGCCCAGCCTGGCTGAGCTGGTCGCCAAGCGCGTGGAATTCCTCACCGGCTACCAGAATGCCGCCTACGCGGCCGAGTACAAGGCGTTCGTGGAGAAGGTGCAGGCCGCCGAGGGCAAGCTGGGCACCACCACCCGCCTGTCCGAGGCCGTGGCCCGCTACCTGTTCAAGCTCATGGCCTACAAGGATGAGTACGAGGTGGCCCGTCTGCACACCGATGCGGCTTTCACCCAGCGTATCGCCGACATGTTCGAGGGCGACTACCGCGTGGTGCACCACCTGGCGCCGCCGCTCACGGCGAAGAAGAACGACAAGGGCGAACTCGTCAAGCAGGCCTACGGGCCCTGGATGCGCAAGGCATTCGGCGTACTGGCCAAGCTGAAGGGCCTGCGCGGCACGGCGCTCGACCCCTTCGGCAAGACCGAGGAGCGCAAGACCGAACGCGCGCTGATCCAGGAGTACCGCACCTGCGTCGAGGAGCTGCTGGCGGGCCTTACGGCCGACAGGCTCGTGCTGGCCGCCGAAATCGCGCGCATCCCCGAGGAAATCCGCGGCTACGGCCACGTGAAGGAGCGCCACCTGGCCGCCGCGCGCACCAAGTGGAACGGTCTGATGGCCCAATGGCGCAAACCGCAGACCGCCACGCAGCGCCAGGTAGCCTGACGGGTCGCCACCCCAAGCCCGGGCTCATGCCCGGGTTTTGCTATTAAAAATAGAGCATTTATCACCCAAAGCACAAGCACTAGCTGCCATTTTCAGCGCCAACCCCAGCGACCCGGCGATCACCCTCCGTCCGCCGCCAAAAACCTGCGCTCTCCCTGGGTTTTAGGCCCTCGGAAGGTGCCAGGGCGCCGCATACAATGCTCTGTTCCCCGCCTGGGCGGCTGCGCCGCGCCGCAGCCCTGGCGGGTTCATGTGTTTTCACATCCGTTGTGGAGTTTTCCCCGTGTTTATCTCTTCTGCCTTTGCCCAGACCGCGCCCGCTGCCGCCGGCGGTGGCGACATGATGTCCTCGCTCACGGGCATGCTGCCGCTCGTGCTGATGTTCGTGGTGCTGTACTTCGTGATGATCCGCCCCCAGATGAAGCGGCAGAAGGAACACCGCTCCATGATCGACGCGCTGGCCAAGGGCGACGAAGTGGCCACGGCCGGCGGTCTGCTGGGCACGGTGACGCGCATGTCCGAGGGCTTCCTGCATATCCAGATCGCCACGGGCGTCGAGGTGCAGATCCAGCGCAGCGCCGTATCGCAGGTGCTGCCCAAGGGCACCATCAAGTAAGCCTGCCAGCCCCTATCCCTGCGGGCGCGGCCCGGCATGCAGGCCGCCGCCCCTCCACGCTGTCCCTGTGAGGTAAGAGCGCGATCATGAACCGTTATCCGGTCTGGAAGTACGCGATCCTGTTGGTCGCGCTGCTGGTGGGTGCTCTGTACACCCTCCCCAATTTCTTCGGCGAGGCGCCTGCGGTGCAGGTCTCGTCGGCCAAAGCGACCGTCAAGGTCGACGCCTCGATGCAGTCCCGGGTCGAGGAGGCGCTCAAGGCCGCGGGCGTCGTGCCCGATGCGCTGAGCTTCGACGGCCACTCGGTGCGCGCGCGCTTCGACACGCCCGACACCCAGCTCAAGGCCAAGGACGTGCTGCAAAAAGCGCTGGTGCCCGATGCCAGCGACCCGTCGTACATCATCGCGCTGAACCTGCTGTCGCGCTCGCCCGCCTGGCTCACCGCCCTGCATGCCCAGCCCATGTACCTGGGCCTGGACCTGCGCGGCGGCGTGCACTTCATGCTCCAGGTCGACATGCAGGCAGCCCTGACCAAGAAGGCCGACTCTTACGCGGGCGACCTGCGCACCACGCTGCGCGACAAGAACATCCGCCACGGCGGTATCAGCCGCGACGGCCAGGCCGTCGAGGTCAAGCTGCGCGACGAAGCCACGCTCACGGCCGCACGCAACCTCGTGGCCGACCAATTCCCCGATCTCGTAGCCACGAGCGCCCCCGACGGCGACGGCTTCAAGCTGCGCGCCACCATCAAGCCCGAGGCGCTGCGCAAGGTCCAGGAGCAGGCCCTCAAGCAGAACATCACCACGCTGCACAACCGGATCAACGAACTCGGCGTGGCCGAGCCCGTGATCCAGCAGCAGGGGCTGGACCGCATCGTGGTGCAGTTGCCCGGCGTGCAGGACACGGCCAAGGCCAAGGACATCCTGGGCCGCA
>JAYSFC010000200.1:0-2994 GCA_041913505.1 Acidovorax sp. | reverse complement strand
GCCCCACAGGTAGCCGGTGATCGGTTTGTGCGTCTCGGACGGCAAGCGCTCGGGGCTGTTCATGGCAGACTCTCCGCTTGCTGGGCCGGCGCGGTCGGCATCGCGGCCAACTGCACTTCCAGATCGGCCAACGCTTCGCGTCGGCGTTCGACGAACTGACTCAGCACGGCAAGCTGTGCGGCTGTTTCATCGCAGTCCGCCGCATCCAGCGCCCGGCACAACCGCGCCAATGCGTCCAGGCCGATGCCCGCCTCAAAAGCGGCCCGCACAAAGCACAGCCGCTGCAAGGCGGCGTCATCGAACAAGCCGTAGCCGCCCGTGGTGCAGGCGACTGGCCGCAGCAATCCGCGCAGCAGGTAGTCGCGCACGATATGCACGCTCACCCCGGCCTCAAGGGCCAGTCGGGACACTGTGTAGGCGTTCATCGAACACCTCCTTTTCCTTATCCGGCGCAGCAGGACAGTTGCTTCACGTCCTTGCTGAAGGTCTGCGCCGCGAGCTTCAAGCCCTCGACCATCGTTAGGTAGGGGAACAACTGGTCGGCTAGTTCCTGCACCGTCATGCGGTTGCGAATGGCGAGAACAGCCGTCTGGATCAGTTCGCCCGCTTCCGGGGCCACCACCTGTACGCCAATCAGCCGTCCGCTGCCTTCCTCGATGACCAGCTTGATGAAGCCGCGGGTATCGAAGTTGGCGAGCGCACGCGGCACGTTGTCGAGCGTCAGCGTGCGGCTGTCGGTTTCGATGCCATCGTGGTGCGCTTCCGCCTCGCTGTAGCCCACGGTCGCCACTTGCGGGTCGGTGAACACCACGGCCGGCATCGCGGTCAGATTGATGGCGGCGTCGCCGCCGGTCATGTTAATGGCCGCACGAGTGCCGGCCGCTGCCGCCACATAGACGAACTGCGGCTGGTCGGTGCAGTCGCCGGCCGCGTAGATGTTCGGGCTACTGGTGCGCATGCCCTTGTCGATGACGATGGCCCCCTGCGCATTGACGGCTACCCCCGCCGCTTCCAATGCCAGGCTGCGCGTGTTCGGTGTCCGGCCGGTGGCGACCAGCAGCTTGTCGGCGCGCACTTCGCCCTGTCCAGTGGTCAGCACGAATTCGCCGTCCACATGGGCGACTTGGCTGGCTTGCGTATGTTCCAGTACCTTGATTCCTTCGGCACGGAAGGCGGCTGTGACGGCCTCGCCGATGGCAGGGTCTTCGCGGAAGAACAGCGTGCTGCGCGCAAGGATCGTGACCTGGCTACCCAGCCGGGCGAAGGCTTGCGCCAGTTCCAGCGCCACCACCGACGAGCCGATGACGGCCAGGCGTTCGGGAATGGTGTCGCTGACCAAGGCCTCGGTCGAAGTCCAGTAGGGTGACTCTTTCAGGCCCGGAATCGGCGGCATGGCCGGACTGGCACCCGTGGCGACCAGGCAGCGGTCGAACATCACGACGCGCTCACCACCCTCGTTCAAACTAACGATAAGGCTCTGGTCGTCCTTGAAACGCGCTTCACCGTGCAGAACGGTGATGGCTGAATTGCCGTCCAGGATGCCTTCGTACTTGGCATGACGGAGTTCTTCGACACGGGCCTGCTGCTGGGCCAGCAGCCGCTCGCGCAAGATCGTCGGCGGTGTGGGTGGCATGCCGCCGTCGAATGGGCTTTCCCGGCGCAGATGGGCGATGTGGGCGGCGCGGATCATGATCTTGGACGGCACACAACCGACGTTGACGCAGGTGCCGCCGATGGTGCCGCGCTCAATCAGCGTGACCTGCGCGCCTTGCTCGACGGCCTTCAGTGCTGCCGCCATCGCGGCTCCACCGCTGCCGATCACGGCGACTTGCAACGGGCGCTCGCCGCCGCTGCCCTTGTCGGCGGCACCCATCCAGCCGCGCACCTTGTCGAACAGCCCAGTGCGGTTGTCGGTCGGCGGGGCATCGGCGAGCATCGCTTTGTAGCCCAGGCCAGCCACGGCGGCGGTCAGTGCGTCCGGCGCTGTGCCTGGATCAAGGGCGAGCTGGGCCGCGCCCTTGGCATAGGACACTATGGCAGATTGGACGCCGGGTACTTTTTCCAGCGCTTCCTTGACGTGCGCCGCGCACGAGTCGCAGGTCATGCCGGTGATTTTTAGATGGGTCATGCGACAGATCCTTTTTCGTTTGTGGTAGCAGACAAGGGCGTCAGATGTGCTGCGCTGCCGTTTTCAGTGCCTCACTTCTTGACGCTGGACGGATAGCCTGCGTCTTCGGTGGCCTTGGTCAGCTTCTGCACGCTGGTCTTGGCATCATCGAAGGTGACAACCGCTTCGCGTGTCTCGAAGGTCACGTTAACTTTGCTGACGCCTTCGACCTTGGAAATCGCCTTCTTGACGGTGATCGGACAAGCGGAGCAGGTCATGCCCGGTACGGACAGCGTGACGGTCTGGGTGGCGGCCCACACGGGGGCAACAACGGCAGCGATGGCGAGAGAGGCAAACAGTTTTTTCATGATGAACTCCTGTGATTAATAGAAAAATGGCATGACGTAGGGAAATCCGAGCGCGACCAGAACCAGCGCGGCCACGACCCAGAAAATGAGCTTGTAAGTAGCGCGCACTTGGGGAATCGCACACACATCCCCTGGTTTGCAGGCTTGCGCCGGTCGGTAGATGCGCCGCCAGGCGAAAAACAGCGCCACCAACGCCGCGCCGATGAAGATCGGGCGATAAGGTTCCAACACCGTCAAGTTGCCGATCCAAGCGCCGCTGAACCCCAGGGCGATCAGAACCAGCGGCCCCAGGCAGCAAGCCGAGGCGAGGATGGCGGCTAGCCCGCCAGTGAAGAGCGCCCCGCGCCCGTTTTGAGGTTCAGACATACGCTTGTCCTTTCAAATCTGGATTGGATAGCTTAAGCTTACTTCCGTACCAATGTACGGAGTCAAGCGATATGGAAAAAAATTTGGAGAATCTGACTATTGGCGTTTTCGCCAAGGCGGCCGGGGTCAATGTGGAGACCATCCGTTTCTATC
>JAYSFC010000199.1:0-3024 GCA_041913505.1 Acidovorax sp. | reverse complement strand
GCTTCATCAACATCAACCAGAACAAGATCATCAAGATCTTCTCGGTGGCCAGCGTGGCGCTGCTGCCGCCCACGCTGATCGCGAGCATCTACGGCATGAACTTCAAGGCCATGCCCGAGCTCGACTGGTCCATGGGCTACCCCTATGCGCTCGGCCTCATGCTCGCCAGCGCGCTCGTGCCCATGTGGTATTTCCGCAAGCGCGGCTGGCTCAAGTAGAAAACTGGCCGCCTGTGCTTGAACAGCGGTCTTCTTTAGCTATTAATTTCAGAGCATTCTGAGAAAATCGCCGACGATGTGGTCGGCGTAGCGGCTCGCCACCGTTGCAACGAAGCGCGCGAAGTCGGTGTGCGCCTCGTCGTCGGCGCGGTCCGAGATCGTGCGCATGGCCGCGAACGGCAGCCCGTAATCGGCGCAGACCTGGGCCACGGCGGCTCCTTCCATTTCCACCGCAAGCACCGCATGGCCGGCAGCCCCGAGCGCGTCGCGCAGCGTGCTCGCGTCCTGCGCGGCAGACACGAACCGGTCGCCGCTCGCCATCAGCCCCTGGTGCACGCGCGCGCCCGCCGCCACCGCATCACGCGGCAGCCCGGCGGCGCCCTGCTCCACGCTTGTGCGGGCGGCCTCGAACAGCAGCGCACTGAGCGCCGCGTCGCAGGCCAGGCGGGTGCGCGCGTAGCCGGGCAGCTCCCAGCGTGGGAACAGCGGCGAAGCATCCATGTCGTGCTGCACGTAGTCGCTCGCCACCACCACGTCGCCCACGCGCACGCCGTCGCCCACGCCGCCCGCCACGCCCGTGAACACGATGCGCGCCACGCGGAAGTGCTCGATCAGCACCGTGGCCGTGGTGGCCGCCGCCACCTTGCCGATGCCCGACAGCGCCAGCACCACGCTGTGCCCGTGCAACGTACCGCGCCAGAACACGCGCCCTGCATGCACGCTGCGCTGCGCCTGCTCCAGGGCATGGACCAGGCCGGACTGCTCTTCGGGCAGGGCACTGAGGATGGCGGTGGCCATAGGGGTATCTTGCTTTCGGTGGTCCACTCAGCGCTTGTCGCGCAGCTCGCGGCGCAGGATCTTGCCCACGGGCGTCTTGGGCAGCTCGGTGCGGAATTCGATCACGCGCGGCTGCTTGTAGCCCGTGAGGTTGGCGCGGCAGAACTCCTTGACCTGGGCCTCGGTGAGCGCGGGGTCCTTCTTGACGATGACGAGCTTCACGGCCTCGCCGGTCTTCTCGTCGGGCACGCCCACCGCGGCGCATTCGAGCACGCCGGGCAGCTGCGCCACCACGTCCTCGACCTCGTTGGGGTACACGTTGAAGCCGCTGACCAGCACCATGTCCTTCTTGCGGTCCACGATCTTGAAGTAGCCACGCTCGTCCATCACGCCGACGTCGCCGGTCTTGAAGTAGCCATCCTCGGTCATGACCTTGGCGGTCTCGTCGGGGCGCTGCCAGTAGCCAGCCATGACCTGCGGGCCTTTGATGGCGATCTCGCCGGCCTGGCCCAGCGTGGTGACCTCGCGGCCCTCGTCGTCGAGCAGCTTCATGTAGGTGCTCGGGATCGGCACGCCGATGGTGCCCGTGTACTCCTTGGCCGTGACCGGGTTGCAGCTCGCCGAGGGGCTGGTTTCCGACAGGCCGTAGCCCTCGCAGATCGGGCAACCCGTCTTGTCGAGCCACAGCTTGGCCACGGCGCCCTGCACGGCCATGCCGCCGCCCACCGAGACCTTCAGGTTCTTCCAGTTCACGGTGCCGAAATCGGGGTGGTTGGCCAGCCCGTTGAACAGCGTGTTCACGGCCGGGAAGCTGTGGAAGGTGTGCCTGGAAAGCTCCTTGAGCACCGCTGGCAGGTCGCGCGGGTTGGGGATGAGGATGGTCTTGCCGCCCGTGCGCATGCTCAGCATCATGTTCACGGTGAAGGCGAAGATGTGGTACAGCGGCAGCGCGCACACGGCCGTGGGCTGCTCGCCGGCCGGTACTTTGCTCATCACGGGCGAATTCCAGGCCTCGGACTGCAGCACGTTGGCGATGATGTTGCGGTGCAGGAGCACCGCGCCTTTCGAAACGCCCGTGGTGCCGCCCGTGTACTGCAGCAGCGCGATGTCGTCGGGCTTGATCTCGGGCGCCTTGAACGCGCCGCGCGCGCCTTGGGCGATGGCCTGGTTGAAGCGCACGGCGCCAGGCAGGTTGTACTCGGGCACCATCTTTTTGATATTGCGCACCACGTAGTTCACGAGGGTGCCCTTGAGCAGGCCGAGCTGGTCGCCCATGGCGCACAGCACCACGTGCTTGACGGGCGTGTGCGCAATGCACTGCTCCAGCGTGGTGGCGAAGTTCTCGATGATGACGATGGCCTTGGCGCCCGAATCCTTGAGCTGGTGCTCGAGCTCGCGCGGCGTGTACAGCGGATTCACGTTCACCACCACAAAGCCCGCGCGCAGCACGGCCGCTACAGTGACGGGGTACTGCGGCACGTTGGGCATCATGATGGCGACGCGGTCGCCCTTGGCCAGGCCCAGGCCCTGCAGGTAGGCCGCGAAGGCACGGCTCAGCGAGTCGGTCTCGGCATAGCTCACGTCCTTGCCCATGAAGCTATAGGCCACGCGGTCCGCATAGCGGCGGAATGCCTCGTCCATCAGCGCGACGAGGGAAGGGTACTGCGACGGATCGATGTCGGCGGGCACGCCAGGCGGGTAGCTCTTGAGCCAAGTGCGGTCGGTCATCTCCGGGTCTCCTGTATCTTTTATGGGGGCATCCGAAAGGCTCCCACGCGTGCCCACTGCGTGTGGCCGCAGCCCTCCGGGGGGGCTGCTTTTTTGTCTTGGGGCGGCCCGGCGACAACAACCGTGCCCGAATTTTTCAGCACGATCGTGCTTTTTGCCGCGGGGATTATGCCCCGTCAGCTCCTGAGTGCCGAGAGCACTTCGTCAAGCATCTTCTTCGCATCGCCGAACAGCATGCGGTTGTTGTCCTTGTAGAACAGCGGGTTATCCACCCCCGCATAGCCCGAGGCCATGGAGCGCT
>JAYSFC010000198.1:0-3078 GCA_041913505.1 Acidovorax sp. | reverse complement strand
AAAGGGGCAGCGGCGCGTGCACTTGTCGCCCATGATCATGAACGTGGCCGTGCCGTTGCCGAAGCACTCGCCGATGTTGGGGCAGCTGGCTTCCTCGCACACCGTGTGCAGCTTGTTGGCGCGCAGGACATCCTTGATTTCGTAGAAGCGCGTGGTGGGGCTGCCGGCCTTCACGCGGATCCACTCGGGTTTCTTGAGGATCTCGGCCTGCTCGACCTTGATCGGGATGCGCGAGAGCTTGGCGGCGGCCTTCTGCTTGGCCAGCGGGTTGTAGGCTTCGGTGGACTGTGCTTCGCGCACGACGTCGGAGGTGCTCATGGCTTCAGAGTGTTCAGGGGGCGAGCCGGACGCTCAGCTGCTGGCCGAGTCGCGCCGCCACCTCGTCCCAGGTGGTTCGGACCCCGATTGTAGAAAGGTCCACGGTGGCCAGACCCGCGTAGCCGCAAGGGTTGATGCGGGTATAGGGCTCCAGGTCCATCGCCACGTTGAGCGCAAGACCGTGGTAGGTGCAGTGGCGGCTGACCTTGATGCCGAGCGCCGCGATCTTGCCCAGGCCCGTGAAATCGGGCGCAGGCGGGGCGCCGCCATCCTCGCGCCGCTGCGGGCGCTGGGGCAGCAGGGCGTGGCTGCCGGGGTCGTCCAGGCGCACGTAGATGCCCGGTGCACCCGCCACGCGGTGGCCCGTGACACCGTAGGCCGCGAGCGTGCGGATCACGGCCTCCTCGAGCCGGTAGACGTATTCCTTCACGTAGTAGCCCGTGCGCCGCAGGTCGATCAGTGGGTAGGCCACGACCTGGCCCGGGCCGTGGAACGTGACCTGGCCGCCGCGGTTGGTGGGCACGACGGGGATCGCGCCCGGGTTCAACACATGGGCGCTGCTGCCCGCCAGCCCTTGCGTGTAGTGCGCCGTGTGCTCGCAGATCCAGAGCGCATCGGGGGTGTCGTCGGTGCGCGCCGCGGTGAAGTCCTGCATGGCCTGCACCGTGGCGCGGTAGTCCGTGCGCCCGAGAATCCTCAGGTCCATGGCCGGGTTCTCCATGGTGTCAGAGCACGACCTTGACCATGGGGTGCGAGGTCAGCGCGCTGTAGAGGTCATCGAGCTGCGCGCGGCTCGTGGCCGTGACGGTGATCGTCACGCCCAGGTACTTGCCCGTGCGGCTTGGACGCAGCTCGATGGTGGTGGCGTCGAACTGGGGGTCGAAGCGGTGCGCGATCTCGGTGACGGCATGCACGAAGCCATCCACCTTCAATCCCATCACTTTGATGGGAAAACGCGACGGATATTCGATCAGCGAATCCTTGCGCGGATCGGTGCTGCAATCGGCGGCCAGCGGTGTCGGCGGGGTGGGGGACGTGGTCATGTCTGCTTCCAAATCAATAGCTGTGGGCGCCCGCTGATTGTGCGCCCGGGAGGGCATGGCAAGTGCCATGTGCGGCAGAGCCCGGGCAGCGCCCGGGGACAAGTGCCAAGCTCCGGCACGGTGCCTGCACGCCCCACGGCGGTGCCGCTGCAGGCCCAGGTTGGGGCGGGCGTGCGAAGTCATTGCCGTGTGTCACGGGTTTTTACTTATAATCAGGGGCTTTTTGAAAGTTTTGGTCTGTAACCGTCGGGCGCCATCCAAGATGAAAATAATCGCCCCCGAGACTGAAACTGAGGCCGAAGAATCTGACTTCAAGCCCCTGACTGCCGAAGAGGCGCAGCAGTGGCGCCGCCGCAATCCACCGGTATCCGTGTGGCGCGTGGTGGCAGGGCAGGCGCTGGTGGGGGTAGCCGTGGCCATGTTGGCCTGGGTGTTCTCCGGCAAGTCTTCCGTGGCCTGGTCCGCCGGATACGGCGCGCTGTCGGTGGTGGTGCCTGCCGCCCTCTTTGCGCGCGGCATGGCGCGCCAGACGGCATCCGCCGGCGCGGGGGCTGCCATGGTGAGGTTCTTCGTGTGGGAGATTGCCAAGCTCGTGCTCACCGTTGCCATGTTGGCTGCGGCGCCGCGCTTGGTGCGGGATTTGAGCTGGTTGGCCCTGCTGGCCGGCATGGTGGTAACGATGAAAACGTACTGGATCGCCCTGATGGTGCGGCCCGGTGTCCGAAAAACCGTCTGATATTGAGAGAAGAGTTGACCGATGGCCGCAGAAGCGCACGCCCCGACTGCAAGTGAATACATCGTTCACCACCTGCAGCATCTTCAGAACATCAAGCAGAAGTCCATCGTCGATTTCTCGGTCATCAACTATGACTCGATCGCGGTGGGCCTGATCCTCGGTTTCCTGGCGCTGTTCGTCTTCTGGCGTGCCGCCAGCAAAGCCACGTCGGGCGTGCCCGGCCGCTTCCAGGCTGCGGTCGAGATCCTCGTCGAGATGGTCGACAACCAGGCCAAGGCCAACATCCACAACGCCGAGAGCCGCAAGTTCATCGCTCCGCTGGCCCTGACGGTGTTCGTCTGGATCTTCATCATGAACGCCATGGACATGCTGCCCGTGGACCTGCTGCCGCTGCTCTGGCAGGGCGCCCAGGGCGACCACCATGCCTACCTGCGCGTCGTGCCCACGGCCGACCTGTCCACCACGCTGGGCCTTTCCACGGCCGTGCTGATCCTGTGCTTCTACTACAGCGTCAAGATCAAGGGTGTGGGCGGCTGGGCGCATGAGCTCGTCACGGCGCCGTTCGGCACCAGCAAGAATCCCGTCTTCGCCCTGATCCTGGGCGTGGTCAATCTGCTCATGCAGATCATCGAATACGTTGCCAAGACCGTCTCGCATGGCATGCGACTGTTCGGCAACATGTACGCTGGTGAGTTGGTGTTCATGCTGATCGCCCTGATGGGTGGCGCGGCTGCCATGTCGCTTTCCGGTGTGTTGCTCCCCGTGGGGCACATCATTGCGGGCTCGATCTGGGCGATCTTCCACATCCTGGTGATCACCCTGCAAGCCTTCATTTTCATGATGCTGGCGCTGATTTACCTTGGCCAGGCGCATGAAGCTCACTGATCCTTCCGTTTCCCTTTTCAACCTTTCTTTCTTTTAATCCCTAGGAGTCATCATGGAAAACATTCTCGGTCTCGTCGCTCTGGCTTGTGGTCTGAT
>JAYSFC010000197.1:0-3112 GCA_041913505.1 Acidovorax sp. | reverse complement strand
CCAGGTCGTCGGCGATCTGCTTGTTCAGGCGCCCGGCCACGATGCGCTCGAGCACTTGCGCCTCGCGGCCCGTGAGCTTGGACAGCAGCGCGTCGCGGCTGGCGGCCTGCTGGTAGCCCGCGAAGGCTTCGCGTGCGTGGTCGAGCATGCGCTCCACCAGGCCCAGCAGCTCTTCCTCGTCGAAGGGCTTCTGGATGAAGTCGAGCGCGCCCTTCTTCATGGTGTTCACGGCCATCGGCACGTCGCCGTGGCCGGTGATGAACACGATGGGCAGGGGCGATTTGCGCTCGAGAAGGCGGTCCTGCAGTTCCAGGCCGGTCATGCCGCCCATGCGGATGTCGACGATCAGGCAGGCGACCTCGCGCGGGTCGTAGCGCGAGAGGAACGATTCAGCCGAATCAAAGCAGCGTACCCGGTAGTCCTTGCCTTCCAGCAGCCATTGCAGGGAATCGCGGACGGCCTCGTCGTCGTCCACCACGTAAACGGTGCCTTTTTTCGGGATCAAGCTCATGCAATAGTCCTTGGATTTGGTGCGTTTGCTACGGAATTCGTAGTGGCATCCGCAGGCTGAGCCAGCGGCAGCCAGAAGGAAAACCGGCAGCCGGTGACCTCTGATCCATTGTAGAGGTTCTCCGCATGCATCCTGCCCTGGTGCGACTCGACGATGCTGCGGCAGAGGTTCAGGCCCATGCCCATGCCCTCGCTCTTGGTGGAGAAAAAGGCCTCGAACAGACGCTCAAGCACCTCGGGCGCGAGGCCCCGGCCCGTGTCCTGCACGGTGAATTCGATCACCTGGCGGTCCTCGATCTGCCGCGGCACCACGCGCAGCTCCACGCTGCGGTTGGCCGCCGGGCGGCCGGCCTGCTCGATGGATTCGGCGCCGTTCTTCATGAGGTTGACCAGCACCTGCTCGATGAGGATGGTGTCGGCCATCACGGGCGGCAGGCGCGCTGCCACATAGTGCGTGAGGCGCACGTTATGGCGGCGCAGTTCGATGTCGGCCAGCTCCACGGCCTCGCTGACCATGCTGGGCACGTCCGCCAGGGTGCGGTTGGGCTCGCTTTTCTTCACAAAGGCGCGGATGCGCTGAATGATCTGGCCTGCGCGCTGGGCCTGGTGGGCGGTTTTCTGCAGGGCCGAGAGCAGGGCCTCTTCGGTGATCTGACCGCCTTCGATGCGCGAGATCATGCCGCTGCAGTAGTTGCTGATGGCCGTGAGCGGCTGGTTGAGCTCGTGGGCCACGCTGGAGGCCATCTCGCCCATGGTGATAAGGCGGCTCACCGACTGCGCACGCTCGGCCTGGCGAGCAGCCTGCTCTTCGGCCAGGCGGCGCGGAGTGATGTCGGTAGCGATCACCATCTGGGCCAGGCGCCCGTCCACCCAGTTGAGGTAGCGCGAGCGCACCTCGAGCCATTTGCCCAGATCGGGCAGGTAGATCTCGGCGTTCTCGGTGCGGGCGCTGGTCAGCGGGTCGGTGGGCAGGCCCATGAGGCCGTCTTCGTCGTCCATGCCGCCGCCGGCAGCGTACGCTTCGCCGCCCGGCAGCACGCCCGCCTGGGCCACGAGCTGCAGATGGCCGACGGTCTGCGATCCGAACCACTGGCGGTAGAGCTTATTGGCAAACAGCAGCTCCTCGCTGCCCAGTGGCGCGACTGACACCGACGCGTCGAGCGCCTCGAGCACGATGGTGAAGCGTTCGTGCGAGGCCGAGAGCTGCTCACGGATGCGGTTGGGCTCGGTGATATCGGTCATCGAGGTCATCCAGCCCGTCTGCTGTCCGTGCGCGTCGATGAGCGGTGACACATAGAGCCGTGCGTCGAACAGCGTGCCGCTACGCCGGCGCACGCGCACCTGGAAGCCCCCCTGGATGATCTTGCCCGACAGCTCGTCGTGCAGCTTGGCGCGCAGGCTCTCGTGGTCTGATTCGGGCCAGTAGGAGTAGGGCGGCAACTGCCCCACGAGTTCGGCCTCGGTCCACCCCGTCATCTGGCAGAACGCGGCGTTCACGTAGGTGATGCGGCCCTGCAGGTCGAGCGCGCGCATGCCCGTGAGGATCGAGTTCTCCATGGCGCGGCGGAAGTTGGTTTCCGCGATCAGCGCCTCCTGCGTGCGCATGCGCCGGCGCGTGTGCCGCCAGGTGGCGATGAGCAGCCAGGCGGTCATGGCACTCAGCGTGCCCACGAGCCAGAACAGGCCGCTACCCACCACGCCGAGCGAGGTGCGATAAGCCTGTGCGCGCAGCACGAGACCATTGCCCACGGGTGAGACGGGCACTTCGTAGGCGTTGGTGCGTGCGCGCCAGGGCGTCCACTGGGCGGGATTGCGCGGTGCAAGCGGCGTGCCCGCCAGCACATGGCCGTGGCCGTCGAGCAGCGTGACGGCGTAGCGCGCCAGCACTTCGGTGGGTGTGCCGTAGCGCAGCAGGCTGTCGATGGAGTATTCACCGAGCACCACGCCGCTGAACCGACCCTGCGCCGACAGGGGCACCTGCAGCTGCAGCAGTGGCGCCGATTCGCCCGGGATGGAGGCAGGCTGCGAGTACACGGGCTGCTGCAGGTCACGCGCAAGGCCGAAGGTGTCGGCCGTTTCGCCGGGCTTGAGCACCTCGCCCGCGATGCGCAACTGGCTGCCAGCCACCGTGGGCGCTGCGTGGCTTGCGCGGATGCGGCGCTTGTCGTCGATCCAGGTAATGGCCTGCAGTTCAGGGTATTGGCTGATGAGGGCTTCGGCGCGGCTCACGAACTCCGCGCGCTCAAGGTCCTGGTTGGAGAGGTCGCGCGCGATGCGCATGAGCTGCTCCTGCCGCTCCAGCAAGCGCAGGCGCACGCGCTGCTGCGCGTATTCCACGTCGCGCTTGAGGGCTTCCTGTTCACGGTCCACCTCCTCCATGCGCAGGTACCAGAAGGCGGCCACGATGGCCGCCATGAACATGAGCACGGCCGCCAGGGGCGCGACGGCCGCGAAGCGGTCTTGCCGCGTGGGCGATAGGCTGCGCCACCAGCGCAGCCACAGGCCGCGCAGGGTCGGGGTGGGCGCGGGCTCGGCGGGTGTGATTTCGGAGGGTAGGGCCATAGTCTTACGACTATAGCCCCCCACTCAGAACCGTACGTGC
>JAYSFC010000196.1:0-3135 GCA_041913505.1 Acidovorax sp. | reverse complement strand
AGCGCCCGCAGGACGTGGTGGGCATGCACTTCTTCAGCCCCGCCAACGTGATGAAGCTGCTGGAGGTGGTGCGTGGCAAGCAGACTGCCAAGGACGTGCTGGCCACCGTGATGGCCGTGGCCAAGAAGATCAAGAAAACCGCCGTGGTCTCGGGCGTGTGCGACGGCTTCATCGGCAACCGCATGATCGAGCAGTACAGCCGCCAGGCCGGTTTCCTGCTGGACGAAGGCTGCACCCCCGCGCAGGTGGACAAGGCCATCGAGAAGTTCGGCTTCGCCATGGGCCCGTTCCGCATGGGCGACCTTGCGGGCAACGATATCGGCTGGGCCATCCGCAAGCGCCGCGCCATCGAGACGCCCGACATGAAGTACAGCAAGACGGCCGATCTGCTGTGCGAGATGGGGCGCTTTGGCCAGAAGACCGGCGCGGGCTGGTACGACTACCAGGCCGGCAAGCGCGACGCGATCCCGAGCGAGGTGGTGAACCAGATGATCGAGCAGCACCGCAAGGCCCTGGGCGTGGCGCCGCGCAAGATCAGCGACGAGGAGATCGTGCAGCGCCTCGTGTACGCGCTTGTCAACGAGGGCGCGAAGATCCTCGACGAAGGCATTGCCAGCAAGTCGGGCGACATCGACATGGTGTACCTCACCGGCTACGGCTTCCCCATCCACCGCGGCGGCCCCATGCACTACGCGAGCGAAGTGGGCCTGTTCAACGTGGTGCAGGCCATGAAGCGCTTCGCGGCCAACCCCTTGGACGACGCCAAGGCCTGGGCACCGGCCCCGCTGCTGGCGCGTCTGGCCGCCGAAGGCCAAGCCTTCCAGTGAGCGAGCGACCTCTTACCGAATAAAGGAATCCACATGACCTCCGCAGTGATCGTTTCCACCGCCCGCACGCCGCTCGCCAAGAGCTGGAAGGGCTCGTTCAACATGACCCACGGTGCCACGCTAGGCGGCCACGCGGTGCAGCATGCCGTGCAGCGCGCAGGCATCGACGGCGCTGACGTCGACGACGTCATCATGGGCTGCGCCAACCCCGAAGGCGCCACGGGCATGAACATCGCTCGCCAGATCGCGTTGCAGGCGGGCCTGCCCATCACCACCTCGGGCATGACCATCAACCGCTTCTGCTCCTCGGGCCTGCAGACCATCGCCACGGCCGCCCAGCGCATCATCGCGGGCGAGGGCGACGTGTACGTGGCGGGCGGCGTGGAGAGCATCTCCTGCGTGCAGCAGGAGATGAACCAGCACATGCTGATGGACCACTCCATCACCAAGCCCGAGCTGTACTGGTCCATGCTCCAGACCGCCGAGATGGTGGCCAAGCGCTACCACATCGGCCGCGACGCCATGGACGAATACGGCGCCGCCAGCCAGCAAAAGGCCTGCGCCGCCCAGGCCGCGGGCTTGTTCGACGCCGAGATCGTGCCCATCACCGTCACTGCGGGTGTGGTGGACAAGCAGCTCGGCATCATTACCAAGACGGTCACCGTGAGCCGTGATGAGGGTACGCGCGAAGGCACGACCAAGGAAGGCATCAGCGGCATTCGCCCCGCGCTGCCCGGCGGCCTGGTTTCGGCAGGCAACGCGAGCCAGTTCTCTGATGGCGCGGGCGCTTGCGTGGTGACCAGCGAAGCCTATGCCAGCGCCAAGGGCCTCAAGCCCCTGGGCCGCTTCCTGGGCTTTGCCGTGGCGGGCTGCGAGCCCGATGAAATGGGCATCGGCCCCGTGTTCGCCGTGCCCAAGGTGCTGAAAAAACTGGGCCTCACGGTGCAGGACATCGACCTGTGGGAACTGAATGAAGCCTTTGCCGTGCAGGTGCTGTACTGCCGCGACAAGCTGGGCATTCCGGCCGACCGCCTGAACGTGAACGGCGGCGCCATCGCCCTGGGCCACCCCTACGGCGTGAGCGGACAGCGCCTCACGGGCCACGCGCTCATCGAAGGCAAGCGCCGCGGTGCCAAGCGCGTGTGCGTGACCATGTGCATTGGCGGCGGCATGGGCGCGGCCGGCGTGTTCGAGGTTCTGTAAGCGCGTTTCGCGCATGCGAGCACATACGCCCCGCGCGGACGGCCAGTTTGCGCGGGGCGTTGTGTTTTGATTTGCTATTTTTTTCATAGCTGAAAGCGCAATCCATAAAAGCGCTACGCGGCATTTTGCGGATTTACACCCATGTCCCTGCGTTCCACCGTCGACTTCCTGCTCTACGACTGGCTGCATGCCGCTTCGTTGCCGCAGCGCGCGCGCTTTGCCGACCACTCGCGTGAAACCTTCGACGCCGTGCTCGACACGAGCGAGCGCATCGCGCGTGAGAAGTACGCGCCGTTCAACCGCCTCGTCGATACCGAAGAGCCGCGGTTCGATGGCGAGAAGGTCATCCTGCCCCAGGCCACGCACGAGGCCCGCCGTGCGTATGCCGAGTCGGGCCTGCTCTCGGCCGCGCAGGACTACGACATCGGCGGTATGCAGCTGCCCTACACGGTGGAGGCGGCGGCCAACAGCTTCTTTGCGGCGGCTTCGATCAGCATCGGCTCGAACATGCTGACCTCGGGCAACGCCAACCTGCTCATGGCGCACGGCACGCCGCTGCAGCGCGAGGTGTTTGCGCTCAACGAATTCAATGGTCGCTGGGCCGGCACCATGTGCCTGTCGGAGCCGCAGGCGGGCTCGTCGCTGTCCGACGTGGCTACGCGTGCTGTGCCCGATGGCGAGGATTTCGGGGCCGATCCCCTGGGCCCGCGCTACCGCCTCACGGGCAACAAGATGTGGATCAGCTCGGGCGACCACGAACTGACCGAGAACATCGTGCACCTCGTGCTCGCCAAGATCCCGGGGCCGGACGGCAAGCTGGTGCCGGGCGTGAAGGGCATCTCGCTGTTCATCGTGCCCAAGAAGCTCGTTACGGCCGATGGCCAACTCACGGGCGAGCGCAACGACGTGGCGCTCGCGGGCCTGAACCACAAGCTGGGATGGCGCGGCACCACGAACACGCTGCTGAACTTTGGCGAGGGCAAATACCCCGTGCGCGACGGAGCCGGCGCCATCGGCTACCTCGTGGGCCGGCCGGGCGAGGGCCTCCGGTGCATGTTCCACATGATGAACGAGGCGCGCATCGGCATCGGCATGGCGGCCACCA
>JAYSFC010000195.1:0-3330 GCA_041913505.1 Acidovorax sp. | reverse complement strand
GCCAGCGCCTGCCCATCCGCAACGCGCCGCCCACGCTGGGCGAGGGCACGCGCGAGGTGCTGCAGCGGCTGCTGCAACTGCCCGACGAGGAACTGCAGGCGCTACAGGCCAAGGGTGTGCTGACCCTGCCGGAGACGCCCGCTGCCTGAGCCATTACCAACACTAACCGCGACACCGATCGCGCCGCTACTGGAGACTGACTGATGAGCACCCCATTCAAACGCCGCACCGTGTTGCAGGGCCTGGCGGCCCTGGGCGGCAGCACCTTCCTGGGGGAGGGGGCCTGGGCCGCGTCCTGGCCGAACCGGCCGATCAAGCTGATCGTGCCCTATGCGGCGGGCGGAGCCACCGACATCACGGCCCGCACCTTGGGCGAGAAGCTTGCCTCCCGCCTGGGCCAGCCGGTGCTGGTGGACAACCGCGGCGGTGCCGGCGGCGTGACCGGAACCGATCAGGCGCTGAAATCGCCGGCCGATGGCTACACCTTCCTGGTCTCGCTGGGCACCACCATGCTCATCAACCAGTACCTGTACGCCAAGCTGCCTTACAACCCGCAGAAGGACCAGAGCCTGATCTCGCAGATCGCGCTGGCACCCGTCGTCCTGCTGGTCAACCCGCAGCTGCCAGTGGCCACTGCGCCCGAGCTGCTGCAATACATCGAGCGCAACAAGGGCAAGCTGGCCTATGGGTCCTGGGGCATGGGCTCGTATGCCCACCTCGCCGGCGCCTGGCTTTCGGACAACCTCAAGGCCGACATGAACCACGCGGCCTACAAGGGTGAAGCGCCGATGCTGCAAGACCTTGTGGGTGGCCAGATTCAGCTGACCTTTGCCAGCCTGCAATCGGCGCGACCCTATATCGAATCCGGCCGCCTCAAGGTCCTCGCGGTCACGGGAGCCCAGCGCATGGCCGCGCTGCCCAAGGTGCCCACCATGGGCGAGCAGGGCATCAAGGACGAGGTGTTCCATGTCACCGGCTGGGTCGGCATGAGCGCCCCGGCCAAGACCCCGGCCGACGTGGTGGCCCGCATGGCCGCCGAGGTGCGCGCCATCGTCGCGCTGCCCGACGTGCGTGAGCGCATCCAGCAGATGGGCTTCATCCCCGTGGGCAGCGGCTCCGAGGAATTTGGTGACCAGTTCAGAAAAGACGCTCCGGTCTGGGAGCGCATGGTCAAGCTGTCCGGCGCCAAGCTCGATTGACGCGGCTGCACCACTTCGTTTTTTGACCTTTTTGGAAAGTCCAGCATGAACTCCCGATACAGCCACTCCCTGGCGCGATTCACCCGCCGCACTGTTCTGTCCCTGGCCGCGGCCCCGCTGCTCGCCGGCACCGCCATCGCGCAACAGGCGGTCTGGCCCGACAAGATGATCAAGCTCGTCGTGCCGTTCCCGGCCGGAGGCCCTACCGACACGGCCTCGCGCATCGTGGGGCAGAAACTGGCCGAACGCCTCAAGCAGCCCGTGGTGGTGGACAACCGCGCGGGCGCCTCGGGCTCGATTGCAGCGTCGCAGGTGGCCAAGAGCCCGGCCGATGGCTATACGCTGATGATGCTGGCCACGCCCACGCTGCTGGCGCCCCACCTCTACAAGAAGGCCGGCTACGACACGGTGAAGGACTTCGCGCCCGTTGCCACCGTCTATGACCTGCCCATCGTGGTGGTGGTCAATCCCACGCAATTGCCCGATGTGACCGATCTGCAGAAGCTCATCCAGTACGCCAAGGCGCAGAAGGCGCCGCTGAACTACACGAGCTCGGGAGCGGGCAGCTTCGGCCACCTGAGCATGGAGCTGCTCAAGCAGATGGCCGGCTTCGACATGCAGCACGTGCCCTACAAGGGCGGCGTGCCCGCCATCACCGACACCATCGGGGGGCAGGTGCCCGTCATGTATGCCGACCTGGTGGCTGCGCTGCCGCACATCCAGGCCGGCAAGCTGCGTGCCATCGCCGTGGGTTCGCCCCAGCGCGTGAGTGTGCTGCCTGACGTGAAGACCATCGCGGAGCAGGGCATCAAGGGCTACGACGCCGTGTCCTGGGGCGGTTTGCTGGCGCCCAAGGGTACGCCCAAGGCCGTGGTCGACCGCATTGCCGGTGAGGTGCGCCAGATCCTGGCTGACAAGGAGATCCAGGACAAGCTGCTGGGCGTGGGCGCCATCGCCCACTTCCAGGACCCGGCCCAGATGGGCCAGCGCATCCAGAACGACTACCAGCGTTGGGGTCAGATCATCCGCGACAAGGGCATTTCCCAGGAGTGAGGCGTACATGAAGACCCGCATCACCGAACTCTTCGGCATCCAGCACCCCATCATCCAAGGCGGCATGCACCACGTGGGCTACGCTGAGCTGGCCTCGGCCGTCTCCAACGCGGGCGGGCTGGGCATCATCACGGGCCTGACGCAGAAGACGCCCGAGCTGCTCGCGCGCGAGATCGCGCGCTGCCGCGAGATGACGGACAAACCCTTTGGCGTCAACCTCACCTTCCTGCCCTCGGTCAACCCGCCCGACTATCCGGGCTATGTGAAAGCCATCGTCGAGGGCGGCGTGAAGATCGTCGAGACGGCCGGCAACAACCCGCAAAAGTGGCTGCCCGCGCTGAAGGAGGCCGGCATCAAGGTCATCCACAAATGCACTTCGGTGCGGCACGCGCTCAAGGCCGAGGCCATCGGCTGCGATGCCGTCAGCGTGGACGGCTTCGAGTGCGGCGGCCACCCCGGCGAGGACGACATTCCCAACTTCATCCTGCTGCCGCGCGCGGCCGAAGAGCTCAAGATCCCCTTCGTCGCCTCGGGCGGCATGGCCGACGGGCGCAGCCTGGTGGCCGCGCTGGCGCTGGGTGCCGAGGGCATCAACATGGGCACGCGCTTCATCGCCACGCAGGAGGCGCCTGTGCACGAGAACGTGAAACAGGCCATCGTGGCGGCGAGCGAGCTCGACACGCGCCTCATCATGCGCCCGCTGCGCAACACCGAGCGCGTGCTGATCAACAGCGCCACCGAGCGCGTGCTGGACAAGGAGCGCGAGCTGGGCGCCGCCATCACGTTCGCGGATATCGCGCCCGAGGTGGCCGGCGTCTACCCGCGCATCATGCACAACGGCGACATGGAGGCCGGCGTCTGGTCCTGCGGTATGGTCGCGGGCCTGATCAACGACGTGCCCACCGTGCAGCAGCTCATTGATTCCATCATGGCCCAGGCCCATGCGCTCATCGCCGAGCGTCTGGCGGGCTTGCTCCGCTAACCATTGGCAGAAAGAGACCCCCTATGAAAATCCTTGTACCCGTCAAGCGCGTGGTGGACTACAACGTGAAGGTCCGCGTGAAGTCGGACAACACGG
>JAYSFC010000194.1:0-3374 GCA_041913505.1 Acidovorax sp. | reverse complement strand
GCGGCTCTACGCGAAACGGGCGCGATTCCAAGCCCAAGATGCTCGGCGTGAAGGCATTCGGTGGTGAGTTGATCAGCGCCGGTTCGATCATCGTGCGCCAGCGCGGCACCAAGTTCCACCCCGGCGCCAACGTCGGCGTGGGCAAGGACCATACGCTGTTCGCGCTGGTAGATGGCCATGTGTCGTTCGGCACCAAGGGCGCGCTGAACAAGCACACCGTGAATGTGACGCCGGCCGTCTGAGGCCTGTCACTTCGACACACTTCGAAGCCCCGCCCTGTCGGGGCTTTGTTGTTTCAGGGCTGCCGTGGCGCCCAATGCCTGCCCCGCCACGCCGGGGCTTCGTGCTTTTCAGGGCTACCGCCCGGGAAAAGCCGCTGTTATGTAGACTGGATACCCCATGAAGTTCGTCGATGAAGCCTACATTGACATTGCCGCTGGCGATGGCGGCAATGGCTGCGTCTCGTTCCGGCACGAGAAATACAAGGAATTCGGCGGCCCGAACGGAGGGGATGGCGGGCGCGGTGGTCACGTCTACGCGGTGGCCGACGTGAACCTCAACACGCTGGTGGACTACCGTTATTCGCGCCGCCACGAGGCCAAGCGCGGCGAGCACGGCATGGGCTCCGACATGTTTGGCGCCGCGGGCGAAGACATCACGCTCAAGATGCCCGTGGGCACCATCATCAGCGATGCAGACACGGGCGAGGTGCTCTATGAACTACTGACCCCGGGCGAGCGCATTACGATCGCCAAGGGCGGGGATGGCGGCTTTGGCAATATGCGCTTCAAAAGCGCCATCAACCGCGCGCCGCGCCAGAAGACGCCCGGCTGGCCCGGCGAGCGCAAGAACCTCAAGCTCGAGCTCAAGGTGCTGGCTGACGTGGGGCTGCTGGGCATGCCCAACGCGGGCAAGTCCACCTTCATTGCGGCCGTGTCGAACGCGCGCCCCAAGATTGCCGACTATCCCTTCACCACGCTGCACCCCAACCTGGGCGTGGTGCGCGTGGGGCCGGAGCAAAGCTTTGTGGTGGCCGATATCCCTGGCTTGATCGAGGGGGCATCCGAAGGCGCGGGCCTGGGCCACCAGTTCCTGCGCCACCTGCAGCGTACGCGGCTGCTGCTGCATATCGTCGATCTAGCGCCTTTTGATGAGGCCATCGATCCCGTGGCGCAGGCCAAGGCCATCGTGGGCGAGCTCAAGAAATACGACGCCGCGCTGTACGACAAGCCACGCTGGCTGGTGCTCAACAAGCTCGACATGGTGCCCGCCGACGAGCGCGCCGCCAAGGTCAAGGATTTCGTCAAGCGCTTCAAATGGAAGGGGCCGGTGTTCGAGATCTCCGCGCTCACGCGCGAAGGCTGCGAGCCGCTGATCAAGGCGATCTACCAGCATGTGCACGGCCTGCAGCTGGTGGAGCAGGGGGTGGTGGAGGTCGATCCGCGCTTTGCGGGCGATGCACCGGCCTGAGCGGCGGGGTGTCGCGGTCCGGCCTCCCGGTGTGCTACTTATTTAATAGCTGATGGCGCAGACCGCGCAAGCGCCACAGCCGCAAATTCTCGAAAACATGGCTTCCAGTGTGTTGCGCGATGCCCGTCGCATCGTGGTGAAGGTGGGTTCCAGTTTGGTCACCAACGAGGGCCGTGGTCTCGATGAGACCGCGATCGCCGAGTGGAGCCGCCAGTTGGCCGCGTTGGTGCGTGGCGACGGCGAGGGCCGGCGCGAGGTCATCATGGTGTCGAGCGGTGCGATCGCCGAGGGCATGAAGCGCCTGGGCTGGACCGCACGCCCCAGCGAGGTCCATGAACTGCAGGCCGCCGCCGCCGTGGGGCAGATGGGGCTGGCACAGATGTACGAGACCAAGCTGCGCGAGCAGGGCCTGGGCAGCGCCCAGGTGCTGCTCACGCATGCCGACCTGGCCGATCGTGAGCGCTACCTCAATGCACGCTCCACCCTGTTGACGCTGCTGCAACTGGGCGTGCTGCCGGTCATCAACGAGAACGACACGGTCGTCAACGACGAAATCAAGTTTGGCGACAACGACACGCTGGGCGCGCTCGTGGCCAACCTTGTGGAGGCTGACGTGCTCGTCATCCTGACCGACCAGAAGGGTCTGTATACCGCCGATCCGCGCAAGGACCCGGCGGCCCGCTTCGTGCACGAGGCCCGCGCAGGCGATCCGGCGCTGGAGGCCATGGCAGGTGGCGCGGGCTCCAGCATCGGCAAGGGCGGCATGATCACCAAGATCCTTGCGGCCAAGCGTGCGGCGGGCTCGGGGGCCTCCACCGTCATCGCCTGGGGGCGTGAGCACGATGTGCTGGTGCGCCTGGCGCAGGGGGAGTCGATTGGCACGCTGCTTGTGGCGCAAACCGCCAAGACCCAGGCGCGCAAGCAGTGGATGGCAGACCATCTGCAGATGCGCGGGTCGGTGGTCGTGGATGCGGGGGCGGCGGCCAAGCTGCGTGACGAAGGCAAAAGCCTGCTGCCCATCGGCATGACCGCCGTTGAGGGGGAGTTTTCCCGGGGAGACGTGATTGCCGTGCGCGACGCCGAAGGGCGCGAGATTGCGCGCGGGTTGGCCAACTATGCCAGCGCTGAAGCGCGCCTGCTGTGCCGCAAGCCCTCGAGCGAATTTGAGCGGTTGCTAGGCTACGCGGCAGAGCCAGAGATGGTGCACCGCGACAACCTGGTGCTGGCAGGGCGCTGAGGTTGCGAGAAAGCGCACACCGGCACGCCTCCTGCCCACGGCCCAGTGGGCCGCGTGGGCGGCTCTCAGGAAGCCTTGGTAGGGGGGGGCGCCGTGTCGGGGGTGTTGCTGCTCTGCGGATCGGGATCGAAGCTCGCGCCCGGCGGCAGTTCCAGCCCGGGTGCCAGCAGCAGGTGGCCGCTGCGCGCGGGTGCGGCGCTCGGCGCCTCGGGGTCACGCGTGCGCATGCCGCTGCGCAGGTAGCGGTTGCGTTGGTCGTGACGCGGCAGAAAGCGGGCCAGCTCGGTCAGCGCCATTTCATAGACGCCCCGTTTGAACTCCACCACCACGTCGAGCGGAACCCAGTAATCGTTCCAGCGCCAGGCATCGAATTCGGGGTGGTCGGTGGCGCGCAGGTTCAGGTCCCAGTCGTGTCCCAGCAGCTGGAGCAGGTACCATATCTGCTTCTGGCCTTTGTAGTGGCCGCGCGCGTCGCGGCGGATATACCGGTCAGGCACCTCGTAGCGCAACCAATCCCGGGTGCGGGCGACCAGGCGCACATAGTGGGGCTGCAGCCCTACCTCCTCGTGCAGCTCGCGGAACATGGCCTGCTCGGGGGTCTCGCCCCGGTCGATGCCGCCCTGCGGAAACTGCCAGCTGTGGGTGCGGATGCGCTTGCCCCAGAACA
>JAYSFC010000193.1:0-3429 GCA_041913505.1 Acidovorax sp. | reverse complement strand
ACCGACTTCCTGCTGGCCGTGATCGGCGAGGAGTTCGGCCTCGTGGGCGTGCTCGTGCTCATCGTGCTGTTCCTCTGGATGACGCGCCGCATCATGCACATCGGCCGCCAGGCCATTGCGCTGGACCGCGTGTTCTCGGGCCTTGTGGCCCAGGGCGTGGGGATCTGGATGGGCTTTCAGGCCTTCATCAACATGGGCGTGAACCTGGGCGCGCTGCCTACCAAGGGGCTCACCCTACCGCTGATGAGCTTCGGCGGCTCGGCCATCCTCATGAACCTCGTGGCGATCGCCGTGGTGCTGCGCGTGGACTACGAAAACAAACTGCTCATGCGCGGAGGCCGCGTATGACGCAAAAAGTCGCGCTCGTCATGGCTGGCGGCACCGGCGGCCACATCTTCCCGGGCCTGGCCGTGGCCGAGGAGCTGCGCGCGCGCGGCTGGCGCGTGCACTGGCTTGGCGCGCCGGGCAGCATGGAGTCGCGCATCGTGCCGCCCCAGGGCTTCGCGTTCGAGCCTGTCGATTTCTCGGGCGTGCGCGGCAAGGGGTTGGTCACGCTCGCGCTGCTGCCGCTGCGCCTGCTGCGCGCGTTCTGGCAGGCGCTGGCCGTGGTGCGGCGCGTGAAGCCCGACGTGGTCGTGGGCCTGGGTGGCTACATCACCTTCCCCGGCGGCATGATGGCCGTGCTGGCCGGCAAGCCGCTGGTGCTGCACGAGCAGAATTCCATCGCGGGCCTGGCCAACAAGGTGCTGGCCAGCGTGGCCGACCGCGTGTTCACGGCCTTCCCGAATGTGTTCAAGAAGGGCCTGTGGGTGGGCAACCCGCTGCGCCAGGCGTTCACGCGCCAGGCGGCTCCCGCCGAGCGCTTCGCGGGCCGCCAGGGGCCGCTCAAGCTGCTGGTGGTCGGTGGCAGCCTGGGCGCGCGCGCGCTCAACGAGATCGTGCCGCAGGCGCTGGCGCTCATTCCGGCGGGCCAGCGCCCCGTGGCCACGCACCAGAGCGGCGCCGCGCAGATTGACCAGCTGCGCGAGCACTATGCGAAGGCGGGCGTCGAAGCCGCGCTCACCCCCTTCATCGACGACACGGCCACGGCTTTCGCCGAGGCCGATGTGATCGTTTGCCGCGCGGGTGCGAGCACCGTGACCGAGATCGCGGCCGTGGGGGCCGCGGCCGTGTTCGTGCCGTTCCCGGCGGCGGTGGACGACCACCAGACGACGAATGCGCAGTTCCTCGTGCGGGCGGGCGGCGGCTGGCTGGTCCAGCAGCGCGACCTCACGCCCGAAGGGCTGGCGCAAATGCTACAAAATATGGAGCGTTCCACATTGCTGGAATGCGCACAGAGAGCCAAAACCATGCAAAAGACACAGGCCACCCGCGAGGTGGTCACCGCATGCGAGGAGTTGGCCGCATGAAACACGCCATCCGACACATCCATTTCGTGGGCCTGGGCGGTGCCGGCATGAGCGGCATCGCCGAGGTGCTGCACAACCTGGGCTACACCATCTCGGGCTCGGACCTGGCCGACAGCGCCACGCTGCGCCGCCTGGCCGGGCTGGGTATCGCCACCTACCTGGGCCACGCGGCGGCGCACATCGAGGGCGCGCACGCCGTCGTCACCTCTACGGCCGTGCAGGCCGGCAACCCTGAGGTGCTGGCCGCGCGCGAGAAAAAGATCCCCGTGGTGCCGCGCGCGCTCATGCTGGCCGAGCTCATGCGCCTGCGCCGCGGCATCGCCATCGCGGGCACGCACGGCAAGACCACGACCACGAGCCTGGTCACCAGCGTGCTGGCCGAGGGCGGGCTCGACCCCACGTTCGTGATCGGCGGGCGCCTGAACAGTGCCGGCGCCAACGCGCGCCTGGGCAGTGGCGAGTACATCGTGGTGGAGGCCGACGAGTCCGATGCCTCCTTCCTGAACCTGCTCCCCGTGATGGCCGTGGTCACGAACATCGATGCCGACCATATGGAAACCTATGGCCACGATTTCGGCCGGCTCAAGGGCGCCTTCGTCGACTTCCTGCACCGCATGCCGTTCTACGGCACGGCCATCCTGTGCGTGGACAACCCGGCCATCCGCGAGATCCTGCCGCAGGTCACCTGCCCCATCACAAGCTATGGCTTCGCGGAGGATGCCCAGGTGCGCGCCATCGACGTGCGTGCCGAAGGCGGGCGCATGCGCTTCACAGTGCTGCGGCGCAACGGCGTCACGCTGCCCGACCTCGCAGTGGAGCTCAACCTGGCCGGTGAGCACAACGTGCTCAACGCGCTCGCGGCCATCGCGGTGGCGGTGGAGCTGGGCATTTCCGACGACGCCGTGCTGCGTGCGCTGGCGGGTTTCAAGGGCGTGGGGCGGCGCTTCCAGCGCTACGGCGAGCAGCCGGCGCGGGCCGAGAACGGCGGCGGGCATTTCACGCTCATCGAAGACTACGGCCACCACCCGGTCGAAATGGCGGCCACGCTGGCCGCGGCGCGTGGCGCTTTCCCGGGGCGGCGCCTGGTGCTGGCCTTCCAGCCGCACCGCTACAGCCGCACGCGCGACTGCTTCGAGGACTTCGTGAAGGTACTGGGCAATGCCGACGCCGTGCTGCTTACCGAGGTTTATGCAGCGGGCGAGGCCCCCATCGTGGCGGCCGACGGCCGTTCGCTGGCGCGCGCGCTGCGCGTGGCGGGCAGGGTGGAGCCCGTGTTCGTGGACGATGTGGCCGACATGGCGCGCACGATCGTGCAGGGCGCGCGCGGCGGCGACGTGGTGCTGTGCATGGGCGCGGGCTCGATCGGCGCCGTGCCCGCGAAAGTGGTGGAAATGCTAGAAAAAAGTGAGCGCCTTGCGCAGGAGGGACAAGCGCAATGAGCCTTTTGAACCCCAAGATCGACGCGCCGGCCCTGGGCAAGGTGGCCGTGCTCATGGGCGGGGACTCGTCCGAGCGCGAGGTGTCGCTCATGTCGGGCGGCGGCGTGCTGCAGGCGCTGCTTGCGCGTGGCGTGGATGCGCACGCGTTCGACCCCGCGCACCACGACCTGTCCGAGCTCAAGCGCGCGGGCTATGACCGCTGCTTCATCGCGCTGCACGGCCGCCACGGCGAGGATGGCACGGTGCAGGGTGCGCTCGAGCTGCTGCGCATTCCCTACACGGGCCCGGGCGTGATGGCCTCCAGCATCGCGATGGACAAGATCATGACCAAGCGCATCTGGCGCTTCGAGGGACTGCCCACGCCCGACTGGCGGCTGGTGGCCAGCGCGGCCGAGACCGAGCTGGCGCTGGAAGCCCTGGGCGCGCCCATGATCGTCAAGCCCTCGCGCGAGGGCTCGACCATCGGGCTGACCAAGGTGAGCACGCGCGCGCAGTGCGCCGAGGCCTATGCGCTCGCCTCGCGCTACGACCCCGAGGTGCTGTGCGAGCAGTTCATCGAGGGCGACGAGACCACCTGCCCC
>JAYSFC010000192.1:0-3468 GCA_041913505.1 Acidovorax sp. | reverse complement strand
TGCCCACGGTGGTGGGGCTGGCCGTCTGGCCGTGCGTGCGGCTGAGCATGGGCACATCGGCAAACTGGTGGGCCATCTCGCGCAGCTTGAGCACGATGCGGTCCAGGCCCGGCAGCACCACCTGGTCGCGGCCCGCGCGCAGCTGCAGCGCGTGGCTGGTGTTGTTGATGTCTTCGCTGGTGCAGGCAAAGTGCACGAATTCGGAAGCTTTCTCCAGCTCGGGACGCGCCTCGAACTTGCCCTTGATCCAGTACTCGACGGCTTTCACATCGTGGTTCGTGGTCTTCTCGATCTCCTTGATGGCGGCCGAATCGGCCTCGGAGAAGTTCTTCACCAGCCCCAGCAGGTAGGCGCGCGCGCCCGTGGACAGCGGCTTGAATTCAGCAAAACCCGCATCCGACAGCGCGATGAACCAAGCCACCTCCACCTGCACGCGGCGGTGCATGTAGCCGTGCTCGCTCATGATGGGGCGCAGGGCGGAAAGCTTGGGCGAGTAGCGGCCGTCGAGCGGCGACAGGGCGGTGATGGTGGACAGGCTCATGGGGCGCCATTGTAGGTGGCGCGCCCCGGCGGCACCGCTGGCGGGGTATCGATAGAATCGGCTGCCCGGCCTCCGCGGCCGCCCCGTGCAACGGAACAAGAACCATGAAATTGATCGGATCCACCGCCAGCCCCTACGTGCGCAAAGTGCGTATCGTGCTGGCCGAAAAGAAGCTCGACTACCAGTTCGTGCAGGAAAACGTGTGGGCCGACGACACCACCATCGCCACTTCCAACCCGCTCGGGAAGGTGCCCTGCCTGGTGATGGAGGGCGGCGAGGCCGTGTTCGATTCGCGCGTGATCGTGGAATACCTCGACACGCTGTCGCCCGTGGGCAAACTCATTCCCGGCCAGGGCCGCGAACGCGCCGAGGTCAAGACCTGGGAGGCCCTGGCCGACGGCCTGCTCGACGCCGCCATCCTCGCGCGCCTCGAGGCCACCTGGGCCGGCCGCCCGGACAGCCAGCGCAGCCAGGCCTGGATCGACCGCCAGCTTGGCAAGGTCCGCGAGAGCCTGCGCGCCATGAGCCTGGGCCTGGGTGACAAGCCCTATTGCAGCGGCATCCACATGAGCCTGTCGGACATCGCCGTGGGCTGCGCCCTGGGCTGGCTCGAGTTCCGCTTTCCGCAGATCGACTGGCGCAGCGAGCACCCCAACCTGGGCAAGCTGCTCGACAAGCTCATGCAGCGCCCGAGCTTCGCGGACACCCGCCCCGCCTGAGCGACCGCCCACCCGCCAGCAAAAAGGCCACCTTGCGGTGGCCTTTTTGCTGGGGAATAAAAAAAGTTGCGAAGCGTCCCGAAACGAATAAGAGAGGGAGGGAGGAGAAGCGTTCCAGGGCTGCAGTCGAAATCCACGGACCCGAAAGGCTTCGCAACACGAAAACCGGGTGAATGCTTAATGCATCCATGTGCTTCCTAGAGTAGGGGCGAATCGCCAAAGTTCCAGGGGCGCTGTGAAAATAAATGTAACCCCGCGCGCATGCCTGCGGCGGCCTTAGGGCCTTTTCAAACCAGGGCCAGCAGCCGCTCCAGGGGCCAGTTCACGCGCACGTCCTTGTGCGCCACGGGGCCCGCCACCTTCCAGTTCGGCTGGGCCGTGTCGCGCGGGATCATCTCGCCCGTGGGCATCCCGGTGCGCCCCAGCACCACGGCCACGCGCGGCGTGGTGGCGCTGGAGCCACGGCGCAGCACCACGCCCACCTCTTGGCTGGCCAGGCGCACAAGCGCACCCGGCGGGTAGATGCCCAGGGCCTTAACCAGGGCGGCGCCGGCCTCGTCGACCTGGTGCGCCTCGTCGTAATAGCAGGCCTGCATGGCCGCCGTGATCGGCATGGGCGAGCGCGACGCACGGGGCGCGATGCGCGCGCCGAACACATCGGCACGCTGGATCAGCCGTGCGATCTGCTCGCCCTCGCTCTTGCGCGCCAGCGGCCCGGGGGTACGCTGGTGGTGGCAGCGCACGGCCTCGAGCCAGATGGCATCGGCCACCCCGAGCTGGCGCAGCAGCGCCTCGGAGCGCGCCGCATGGTTTTCGATGGCCACGATCTGCGGCGCCGACAGCGGCTCGGTTTGCTGCGCGAGCTGGTCCTGCAGCGCGGTCATCGCGATGTTCATGGTGAGCGCCGCCCGGCCCGTCTGCTGCACGCGCGCCTCGGGCCAGCGCAGCGTTTCGCGTGCGGTCACCATGCACGCCACGGCCACGAGCATGGCGTGGGTGGCGCTGTACATGCGCGTTTCCTGGGCCGAGAGGTGGATCAGCGCCAGCAGCGTGGCGTCAGGCGTCTGCGCCGTATGGCGGGCCAGCTCGTCGTGCAGCGCATGGAAGCGTCCCCCGAAATCCTGGGCCTGCGGCGAGCGCAGCAGCTGCGTGGCCCGCAACTGCAATTCCGGCCAGGCCGGCGGGCCCAGGGCCGCGCGGTCACGCGCGGCCTGGGCGTTCGCGCTGATCTTCAGCGTGGCGATCTGGCCCAGGGCGGTGTCGGACAGCAGCATCTGCTGCAGCTGGGCCAGGTAAGCGCGGTGGTTCTCGCCGGACTCGTCGGTATCCACGCACAGGCGCAGCCCGCGGGCCACGAGCACCTCGAGGTCGGCACGGTTGCGGATGACGTAGCCCTTGTGCGCCAGCAACGCCCCGTCGGCCCCCCGCAGAATGAAGGGCAGCGGCTGGCCCAGCGGAATCGTGTCGATGTTGAGGGCGACGAGGTTCATGGTTGCGCTGCATTATCCCGCCCGCCCTGCGCGCGCAAAAGCCCGCCAAGCGCCGGGCTCACCCCGCTATTCAGCCCGCCGGGGCATCGCACGGAAGCCCGCCGCACCTCAAAACTATCAAAACAATAGCGCCATCCGAAGACGGGACAAGCACAACCGCCTCTATCGCATCAGGCCGCCTGGCCAAACACGGCGGCCCACAGCGCCAGCACGGCCTGGCGCTCGGGCTGGAGCTGGTCCGGCCCAACCTGCAGGGAGGCCTCGTCCAAGCGCGCCTTGTGCTGCACGCGGCGCAGTTCGCGGTAGGCGTCGGCCGCCGCGTTACCCACGCCGGGCGGCAGCAGGCCGGCGGTCTCGGCGCGCTGCAGCAGTGCGATGTTGCCCACGTTGCCCACGAGGCCGGGATGCGCGCCGGATTGCGAGAGCACGAGGTACTGCACGGCAAACTCTGCATCCACCATGCCGCCAGGGCTGTGCTTGACGTCGAAGCCCTCGCCGTGCACGGCATGGGCCGCGCGCACGCGCTCGCGCATGGAAACGATTTCGGCGCGCAGCAGGGCGGGGTCGCGCGGCGCGGTGATGACGGCCTCGCGCACGGCGTCAAAGCGCGTGCGCAGGTCTTCGCTGCCGAGCACGAAGCGCGCGCGCGTCATGGCCTGGTGCTCCCAGGTCCAGGCGGTGTTGCTGCCGCGCTGCTGCTGGTAGTCGGCATAGGCCT
>JAYSFC010000191.1:0-3491 GCA_041913505.1 Acidovorax sp. | reverse complement strand
ACCTGGAGAACATGAAGACCACCAACCTGCGCGTGATCGCCGCCGTGGCCGGCGGCGGCGTGCCGGGCGCGGAAAGCTCCATGCTGAAAATCCGCGGCACCGAGATCCGCCAGGAAATCCTGTCGCTGATCCGCCGCGCCATGGGCCCGTATGCCGCCCCCTACATCGACGCGGCCCAGTACGAGGGCTGGAGCGAGGCACCCGTGGGCGGCATCGACGAGGCCGCCACGGCCGCGGCCAACTACTTCAACTACCGCAAGCTGTCGATCTTCGGCGGCTCCAACGAAATCCAGAAGAACATCATCTCCAAGATGATCCTGGGCCTGTGACCGGATCGCGCGGGAAGAAAAGCACATGAACTTCGCACACACCGAAGACCGCCGCATGCTGGCGGACACGCTCGGCCGCTTCGTCTCCGAGCAGTACGCCATCGAGGCGCGCAACCGCATCGCCTATGGCGACGAGGGCCACAGCCCGCAGCTCTATGCACAGCTGGCCGAGCTGGGCGCCATCGGCGCGCTGTTCCCCGAATCCGAGGGCGGCTTTGGCGGCGCGGGCTTTGACATCAGCGTGGTGTTCGAGAGCCTGGGCCGCGGCCTGGTGGCCGAGCCGCTGCTGGGCGCGCTGCTGGTGGGCCAGGCGCTGATCGCCGCGGGCAGCGACGCGCAGAAGGCGCGGCTGGAAGACCTCATCGCCGGCGGCGCCATCGCCGCGCTGGCGCACGACGAACCCGGCAGCCACTACGAGCTGAACCGCGTGACCACCACCGCCGCGCGCACGGCCGGCGGCTGGGTGCTGAACGGCGCCAAGGGCGTGGTGGCTCTCGGCGAGAAGGCCGACCTGCTGCTGGTCTCGGCCCGCACGGCCGGCGGGCCGCTGGACGAGGCCGGCATCAGCCTGTTCCTGGTCGACGGCAACGCGGCTGGCATTGCCAAGCGCGGCTACAACCGCATCGAGGGCGGCCGCGCGGCGGAGCTCACCTTCACCGACGTGCCACTGCCCGCCGACGCGCTGCTGGGCGCCGAGGGCGAGGGCCATGCCGTGCTGCAGCACATCGCGGGCTATGCGCTGCTGGCGCTGGCGGCCGAGTCGCTGGGGGCGATGGACGTGGCCAAGGACCAGACGCTGGAATACCTGCGCACGCGCAAGCAGTTCGGCGTGGCTATCGGCACTTTCCAGGCGCTGCAGCACCGCATGGCCGACCTGCTGCTGGAAGTCGAGCAGGCGCGCTCGGCCGTGATCAACGCCGCCGACGCCATCGACAACGCTGAGGGCGCCGCGCGCGACAGGGCGCTGTCCGCCGCCAAGTACACCGTGGGCTACGTGGGCACGCTGGTGGCTGAAGAGAGCATCCAGCTGCACGGCGGTATCGGCATGACCTGGGAACTGCCGCTGGCGCACTACGCCAAGCGCCTGGTGATGATCGACCACCAGTTCGGTGACGAGGACCACCACCTGGGCCGCTTCATGGCCCTAAGCCAGCCGCACTGATGCCGGGAGCCACCATGAGCCAAGTCCTGCTGACGCGCCGCGAAGGGGCGGTGCTGGTCCTGTCCAACAACAACGTGGCGGCGCGCAATGCGCTGTCGCCCGCGTTCTACGCCGCCGTGACGGCGGCGCTGCGCGAGGCTGCGGCCGATCCCACGGTGGGTGCCATCGTGCTCACGGGCGAGGGTGGCCATTTCTGCGCGGGCGGTGACTTGCGCCAGTTGGCCAAGCGCCGGGAACTGCCCGTGGAAGAGCGCCGCGCCAAGCTCGAAGGCCTGCACGACCTGGTCCGCAGCCTGCGCGACTGCCCCAAGCCCGTGATTGCCGCCGTCGAAGGCGCGGCCGCGGGCGCCGGCTTGTCGCTGGCGCTGGCCTGCGACATGCTGGTGGCCGCGAAGAATGCGGTGTTCTCGGTGGCCTACGTCAAGGTGGGCCTCACGCCCGATGGGGGGGCCACGGCCTTCCTGGCCGAGTTCGTCTCGCGCCAGGTGCTGACCGAGCTGTGCCTGACCGGCGAGCGCATCAGCGGCGAGCGCCTGCACGCGCTGGGCCCTGTCAACCGCCTGGCCGAGCCCGGGCAGGCCCTGGCCGAGGCCGTGGCGCTGGCTGCCCAGATTGCCACCGGCCCGGACCAGGCCATGGCCCTGATCAAGGACCTGTGCCGCCAGGCGCCACGCAACACCCTGGAAGCGCAACTGGAGCGGGAAGCGCAATACATGGTGCGCTCGCAAGAGACCGAGGAATCCCGTGAAGGCATCGGCGCCTTCCTCGAAAAGCGTGCCGCGGATTTCACCAAGCTGCGAACCCAGGCCTGATACAAGACAACCCCGACTTTCCAAGGAGACAACGCACATGGCCCAGACCGAACACCAACCGGACATCGATTTCCCGCTGGAGGGTGTGCGCGTGCTTGACCTCTCGCGCGTGTTCGCCGGGCCGCTTTGCGGCCAGGTGCTGGCCGACTTCGGCGCCGAGGTCATCAAGGTGGAGCATCCCGGCCGCGGCGACGACACGCGTGACTGGGGCCTGCGCATCGGCAAGACCGAAACCACCTACTACAACAGCATGAACCGCAACAAGCGGTCCATCACCGTCGATCTGCAAAGCCCCGAGGGCCTGAAGCTCGTCCATGAGCTGGTGCCTCAGTGCGACGTGGTCATCCACAACTTCAAGACGGGCGGCGCCGAAAAGCTGGGCCTGGGCTACGAGCAGCTCAAAGCCCTCAAGCCCGGCCTCATCTACTGCGCCGTGGCCGGCTACGACACCAGCGGCCCCGAGGCCAAGCGCCCCGGCTACGACCTGGTGATCCAGGGCGAGGCCGGCCTCATGGCGCTCAACGGCGAGGCCGGCACGCCGCCGCTGAAGTTTGGCGTGGCCGTGGTGGACCTCATGACCGGCATGGCCGCGGCCCAGGCCGTGCTGGCCGCGCTGCTGCGCCGCAGCCGAACGGGCAAGGGCCGGCTCATCGAGATGGCGCTGTACGACAGCGGCATCATGGTCACGGGCTACTACGGGCTCGACGCGCTCCAGCTCGGCCATGACCCGGAGCGCTACGGCAATGCCCACCCGTCCATCGTCCCCTATGGCATGTACGAGGCTGCCGACGGCCCGCTCATCATCGCCGTGGGCAACAACGCGCAGTTCGACAAGTTCTGCCGTCAGGTGATCGAGCGCCCTGACATCGTGGAGGACCCGCGTTTCGCCACCAACGTCAACCGTGCCAAGAACCGGCTGGAGCTTTCGCCCATGCTCAAGGCGCTGATCCGCGGCTTCCCGCGCGATCTGCTGCTCGAGCGCCTCACGGCCGCCGGCATCCCCTGCGGCCGCGTGGCCGGTTTGCACGAAGCGCTGACCAGCGAGCGCACGCGCCGCAGCGGCCTGGTGCAGGACATGCCGCACCCCGTCGTCGGAACCACGCCGGTGTTCGCGCCGCCCTACCGCCTGGACGGCCAGCGCCTGCCCATCCGCAACGCGCCGCCCACGCTGGGCGAGGGCACGCGCGA
>JAYSFC010000190.1:0-3562 GCA_041913505.1 Acidovorax sp. | reverse complement strand
GCAAGCAGTTCCGCCTGCGCGGCAAGGGCATCAAGGGCGTGCGCTCCAGCTACCCGGGCGACCTGTATTGCCACATCGTGGTCGAGACGCCCGTCAAGCTCACCGAGCACCAGCGCAAACTGCTGCGCGAGCTCGACGAGTCGCTGAAGAAGGGCGGCGCCCGCCATTCGCCCAGCGCCGAGAGCTGGACCGACCGGCTGAAGAACTTTTTCAGCTGAGCGCCATCCCGCTCCAACCGCCTGCGGCCCGTGCCCAGGCGGTTTTTTCATGCCTGCGCCCAGGGCCTGTTGGCACTAGGGACGCGGACGCTCGTGCCGTGCGGCCCGGTAAAAGGCGAGGATGCGCCGCACGTACTCGCGCGTCTCGGCATAGGGCGGCACGCCGCCGTACTGCTCCACAGCCTTTTCGCCCGCGTTGTAGGCGGCCGAGGTCAGCGCCACGTCGCCCCCGAAGCGCTCGAGCAGCCAGCGCAGGTAGGCCAGGCCGCCGCGCGCGTTCTGCTCGGGGCTCCACACGTCGCGCACGCCGAAGCGCTCCGCCGTTTCGGGGATGAGCTGCATGAGGCCTTGCGCATTGCGCGGCGACAGCGCCCGCGCCTCAAAGTTGGACTCCGAGCGCACGATGGCCAGCGCCAGCCGCGGATCCACCGAAAAACGGGGCGCGAGGCGCTGCACCATCTCGGCCATGCGCCGCTTCTCGCCAGGCAGCGCACTCACATAGCGCGCCACCACCTCAGTGGGAACGACTTCCTGCGCGGTGTCCTTGAGCTCCATCGGGGGGGCCTCGCCCGTGGTCAGGCAATCGGGCAGCCGATCCCCGGGCATTCGGCCGTCCAGCAGCGCGCGGGCCTTTTCATGCCCTTGCTGGGCCGCCATGGACAGCAGCGTGGTGGCTGTAGCCAGGTCTGGCACCACGTCCTGCCCGAGCAGCAGCAATCGGCCCAACCGGTATTGCGCCTCGAGGCTGCCATAGCGCGCTGCGGCGCAGTAGCGTTGCGCGGCGTACCGGGGCAGATGGCGCACCTCGGCGTTGTAGCCCTCCTCGATCCAGCGCGACAGCGCCGGGGGCTCGTCATCCCATTCGGGCGGCCCGTCCAGATTCTGGGCGCACCCAACCCGCGCGCCCACGCACAGGGCGACGCCCACCGAGGTCCGGCAGACCAGCATGAGAACCCGCAGCTTCATGGCCCGGCCACTGTAGTACGGCGCCGTGCCCCTGTACACAAAACCCCGGGGCGGGTGGTTTCATTGACCTCGCGCAGCCCCGATGCCGGCACGCACAGCCCCTGGCGCGGCAAGCGCTAGGATGGCACTGTCTCCACACTCTTGAGTACACGCAGAAGGAGCCCGAATTCCATGAGCGTCAGCATCACCTTCCTGGGAGCCACCGGCACAGTGACCGGCTCCAAGTACCTCGTGCAGCATGAGGATCAGCGCCTGCTGGTGGACTGCGGGCTGTTCCAGGGCTACAAGCAATTGCGCCAGCAGAACTGGGAACCGCTGCCAGCGGCGGCCTCGGCCATCGGTGCCGTCGTGCTCACCCACGCTCACCTGGACCACAGCGGCTACCTGCCGCTGCTCGCGCGCCAGGGCTTTGGCGGCCCGGTGCACTGCACCGCCGGCACGCGCGACCTTTGCGGCATTCTGCTGCCCGACAGCGGCCACCTGCAGGAAGAGGACGCCTCTTTCCTCAATCGCCACCAGCTCAGCCGCCACCAGCCCGCGCTGCCCCTGTACACGCGGCTCGACGCGGTGCACAGCCTACGGCTGCTGAAGGCGCACCCGCTGCACAAGCCTTTCGAGCCGTTGCCGGGCTGGCGCGCCCGCTTTCTTGGCGCGGGCCACATCCTCGGCGCGGCGAGCGTGCTGCTTGAAGTGGGAGGCCGGCGTATCCTGTTCTCGGGCGACCTGGGCCGCCCCGACGACCCGCTCATGCCCCCGCCTGAGCCCCCTGCAGCCGCCGACACCGTGCTCATCGAATCCACCTACGGTGACCGGGAGCACCCGGCCATCCAGCTGCTGGACGAGCTTGCGCAGCCCCTCGCGCGGCTGGCCGCGCGCGGCGGCGTGGCGGTGGTGCCGGTGTTCGCGGTGGGGCGCGCGCAGATGCTGATGTACGCCATCACCCAACTCAAGGCCCAGGGCCGCATTCCCGGCAACCTGCCGGTCTACCTCGACAGCCCCATGGCCGTGAGCGCCACCCAGCTCTACGGCGAGCACATGGACGCGCACAGGCTCTCGCGCGCCGAACTCGAGGCCATGGCGCACGGCACCACGCTGGTCCATACAGCGGAGGAGTCGAAGGCGCTCGCCAAGCTGCACGGGCCGCGCGTGATCCTGGCAGCCAGCGGCATGGCCACCGGCGGGCGCGTGCTGCACCATCTGGCGCTGCATGCGGGCAACCACCGCAACCTGATCCTGCTCACGGGCCACCAGACACCCGGCACGCGCGGCGCGCGACTTGCTGCGGGCGAAAAGACCATCCGCATCCACGGCCAGGAGGTAGCCATCCGCGCCGAGGTGGTGCAGCTCGCCTCGGCCTCGGCCCATGCCGATGCCAACCAGCTCATCGACTGGCTCGGCCGCATGCACCCCGCGCCCCAACAGGTCTTCGTGGTGCACGGCGACATGGGTGCCTCGGATGCGCTGCGCGAGCGCATCGAACACGGCCTGCGCTGGCCCGCACGGGTGCCGCGCGAGGGCTGCACCTACACTGCGTGATCGCTTTATGGCGAAGGTTGCCATCGTCTTTCACGATGACAACCCTTCATTCATTGGAGGAAAATAGGGCAAACCTTCTCCAAACGAGAAGATAACGCCCCATGAAAAGCTCCGAGCGCAGCTTTGCGCGCCGCATCGACCTCACTTCGCTGCAACTGTTCGTGGCCGTCTGCGAACTGGGCAGCATCGGCCGCGCGGCCGAGCGCGAGTTCATCGCGGCCTCGGCCGTGAGCAAGCGGCTGTCCGACCTCGAAGCTGCCGTGGACACCGCCCTGCTCTACCGCCACAGCCGCGGCGTCACGCTCACGCCGGCAGGCGAGAGCCTGCTGCACCATGCGCGCACCGTGCTCTTCGGGCTGGAGCGCATGCAGGGCGAGCTCAGCGAATACGCCGAGGGCGTGCGCGGCCATGTGCGCATGCACGCCAACATCTCGGCCATCGTGCAGTTCCTGCCCGAGGACCTGGGCGCCTTCGCACGCGTGCACAGCCAGATCAAGATCGACTTGCAGGAGCACCTGTCCCCCGACGTGGTGCACGCCGTGCGCGAGGGCGCAGCCGACCTCGGTATCTGCGACGCGGGCGCCGTGAACGGCACGGGCGACGCCGAGCTGCACAGCCGGCCCTACCGCAGCGACCGTTTGGTATTGGTTGTGCCCGAAGCCCATGCGCTGTCTGCGCATACTGCTATCGAATTTGAAGAAGTGCTCGACTGGGACATCGTGGGCCTGCACGCGGGCAGCAGCATCAGCCTGGCCATGCGCGCAGCCGCGGCCCGCGCCGGGCGGCCGCTGCGCCAGCGCATCCAGGTCACGGGCCTGGACGCCATGTGCCGCATGATCGAC
>JAYSFC010000189.1:0-3573 GCA_041913505.1 Acidovorax sp. | reverse complement strand
AGCAGGACATGTGCCGCTTCATCCTCGACGTGAACGACGAGTTCGGCACCACGATCGTGCTGATCGAGCACGACATGGGCGTGGTGATGGACATCTCAGACCGCGTCGTGGTGCTCGACTACGGCAAGAAGATCGGCGACGGCGCGCCCGATGAGGTGCGCGACAACGAGGACGTGATCCGCGCCTACCTGGGCACGAGCCACTGATAGCGGAGGCAAGCACAAATGGCATTCTTTCTCGAAACCCTGATCGGCGGCCTCATGGCCGGCATGCTGTATTCGCTGGTGGCGCTCGGCTTCGTGCTGATCTTCAAGGCCTCGGGCGTGTTCAACTTCGCGCAGGGCGCGATGGTGCTGTTCGCGGCCCTCGCGATGGCGCGGTTCTCGGAGTGGATCCCAAAGTGGACCGGCATCGATAACCTGGTGGTGGCCAACCTTGCGGCCTTTCTCATTGCGGGCGCGGTCATGTTCGTGTGCGCCTGGCTCATCGAAAAGCTCGTGCTGCGCCACCTCGTGAACCAGGAGGGCGCCACGCTGCTCATGGCCACGCTGGGCATCACCTATTTCATGGAAGGCCTGGGCCAGACGCTGTTCGGCAGCGACATCTACAAGATCGACGTGGGGATGCCCAAGGACCCCGTGTTCCTGCTCGAATCGGTGTTCCAGGGCGGTGTGCTCGTGAACAAGGAGGACGTGATCGCCGCGGCCATCGCCGCCGTGCTCGTGGTGCTGCTGTCGCTGTTCTTCCAAAAGACCGGCACGGGCCGCGCGCTGCGCGCCGTGGCCGATGACCACCAGGCGGCCCAGTCCATCGGCATCCCCCTCAACCGCATCTGGGTCATCGTCTGGTGCGTGGCCGGCGTCGTGGCCCTGGTGGCCGGGATGATCTGGGGCTCCAAGCTGGGCGTGCAGTTCTCGCTGACCACCGTGGCTCTGCGCGCGCTGCCCGTGGTGATCCTGGGCGGTCTCACCTCGGTGCCCGGCGCCATCATCGGCGGCCTGATCATCGGCGTGGGCGAGAAGCTCTCCGAGGTGTACCTCGGCCCGTTCGTGGGCGGCGGCATCGAGATCTGGTTCGCCTACGTGCTGGCCCTGGCCTTCCTGCTGTTCCGGCCCCAGGGCCTGTTCGGCGAAAAGATCATCGATCGCGTGTAACCCATCACAGGAACCGGAGACCTCCATGCTTTACCGCGAAAACGGCCAGTTCAAGACCACGTACCGCGCCGACCAGCAGATCTTCCCCATCGCTCAGGACCGCATCGCCATCGCCCTGATGCTGGCCGTGGCCTTCCTCGTGGTGCCCATGCTGGCCACCGATTATTTCTACCGCGCCATCCTGATTCCGCTGGTCATCATGTCCATGGCCGCGCTGGGCGTGAACATCCTCGTGGGCTACTGCGGCCAGATCTCGCTGGGCTCGGGCGCCTTCATGGCCGTGGGCGCCTATGGGGCCTATAACTTCTTCGTGCGCTTTCCCGGCATGCCGCTGATCCCGGCGCTGATCCTGGGCGGCCTGTGCGCCACGTTCTTCGGCATCCTGTTCGGTCTGCCGAGCCTGCGCGTGAAGGGCCTGTACCTGGCCGTGGCCACGCTGGCCGCGCAGTTCTTCAGCGACTGGATGTTCCTGCGCATCAAGTGGTTCACCCACAACTCCGACTCGGGCTCGGTGTCGGTGAACGGCCTGCAGGTGCTGGGTCTGCCCATCGAAAGCGCCATGAGCAAATACCTGTTCTGCCTGGCGCTGCTCGTGATCGTGGCGCTGTTGGCCAAGAACCTCGTGCGCGGCGCCATCGGGCGCGAGTGGATGGCCATCCGCGACATGGACGTGGCCGCCGCCGTGATCGGCATCCGCCCCATGTACGCCAAGCTCTCGGCGTTTGCCGTCAGCTCCTTCATCGTCGGCATGGCCGGCGCGCTGTGGGCCTTCGTGCACCTGGGCTCCTGGGAGCCGGCCGCGTTCTCGGTGGAAGTGTCGTTCCGCCTGCTGTTCATGGTCATCATCGGCGGCATGGGCTCCATCATGGGGGCCTTCTTCGGCGCGGCCTTCATCGTGGTGCTGCCCATCTTCCTCAACCAGTTCCTGCCCGCACTGTTCGGCCTGTTCGGCGTGGAGATCTCCACCGCCGGCGTATCGCACGCCGAGCTGATGATCTTCGGCGCGCTCATCGTCTGGTTCCTCATCGTCGAGCCCCACGGCCTGGCCAAGCTCTGGTCCATCGGCAAGCAAAAGCTGCGCCTGTGGCCCTTCCCGCACTGAGCCCGCGCCTCCCTCTTTCCCCCCGCGCTTCGTCAACCAACCACCACAAGGAGACATCCATGAAGCTATCCAAAATCGTGCTGGCCGCCGCCGTACTGGCCGCCGGAGCCTCGACGCTGAGCACCAGCGCCCTGGCGCAGGCCAAGGAGCAGTTCTTCCCGCTGCTGTCCTACCGCACCGGCCCCTACGCGCCCAACGGCACCCCCTGGGCCAACGGCAAGCAGGACTACATCAAGATGATCAACGCCCGCGACGGCGGCATCAACGGCGTGAAGCTGACCTTCGAGGAGTGCGAGACGGGCTACGCCACCGACCGCGGCGTGGAGTGCTACGAGCGCCTCAAGAGCCGCCCCGGCGTGACGCTGTTCGACCCCCAGGCCACCGGCATCACCTTCGCGCTGACCGAGAAGGCGCCCGTGGACAAGATCCCGCTGATGACCCTGGGCTACGGCCTGTCGGTGGCGCAGGACGGCATGGCGTTCAAGTGGAACTTCCCCTACATGGGCAGCTACTGGACCGGCGCCGACATCCTGATCCAGCACATCGGCAAGAACGCTGGCGGCCTGGATAAGCTCAAGGGCAAGAAGATCGCCCTGGTTTACCACGACAGCCCATTCGGCAAGGAGCCCATCCCGCTGCTGCAGGAACGCGCGAAGATGCACGGCTTCGAGCTGCAGATGCTGCCCGTGACGGCGCCCGGCGTGGAGCAGAAGGCCACCTGGCTGCAGGTGCGCCAGAGCCGCCCCGACTACGTGCTGCTGTGGGGCTGGGGTGTGATGAACTCCACCGCCCTCAAGGAGGCGCAGGCCACGGGCTTCCCGCGCGACAAGATGTACGGTGTGTGGTGGGCCGGCGCCGAGCCCGATGTGCGCGACGTGGGCGAAGGCGCCAAGGGCTACCACGCGCTGGCGCTCAACGGCTACGGCACGCAAAGCAAGGTTATCCAGGACATCCTCAAATACGTGCACGGCGGCAACCAGGGCACGGGCCCCAAGGATGAAGTGGGCTCGGTGCTCTACACGCGCGGCGTGATCATCCAGATGCTGGCCGTCGAGGCCGTGCGCCGTGCGCAGGAGCGCTTTGGCAAGGGCAAGGTCATGACCGGCGAGCAGGTGCGCTGGGGCATGGAGAACCTCGCCCTCGACCAGAAGAAGCTGGACGCACTGGGCTTCAACGGCCTGATGCGCCCCCTGTCCACCAGCTGCGCAGACCACATGGGCTCCACCTGGGCGCGCGTGCACACCTGGGACGGCAAGAAGTGGGACTTCTCCTCCGACTGGTACCAGGCCGACGAGCAGATCCTCAAGCCCATGGTCA
>JAYSFC010000188.1:0-3587 GCA_041913505.1 Acidovorax sp. | reverse complement strand
CCCTGCTCGAGGCCGACGTGGCCCTGCCCGTGGTGCGCGACTTCATCGCGCGCGTCAAAGACAAGGCACTGGGCCAGGAGGTGTTGGGCTCGCTCAAGCCGGGGCAGACGCTGGTGTCCATCGTCAACCGCGAACTCGCGGCGACCATGGGCGAAGGCGTGGCCGACATCAACCTTGCGGCCCAGCCGCCCGCCGTGATTCTCATGGCCGGCCTGCAAGGCGCGGGCAAGACCACCACCACGGCCAAATTGGCCAAGCACCTGATCGAAAAGCGCAGGAAGAAGGTGCTCACCGTCTCGGGCGACGTGTACCGTCCGGCGGCCATCGAGCAGCTCAAGACCGTCACCCGGCAGGCGGGCGCCGAATGGTTCCCGAGCACGCCCGAGCAGAAGCCGCGCGATATCGCGCTGGCCGCGCTCGACTACGCCAGGAAGCACTACTTCGACGTGCTGCTCGTCGATACGGCCGGCCGCCTGGCCATCGACGAAGTACTGATGCAGGAAATCAAGGACCTGCACGCCGTGCTGAACCCCGTCGAGACGCTGTTCGTCGTCGATGCCATGCAGGGCCAGGACGCGGTGAACACGGCCAAGGCCTTCAAGGAGGCGCTGCCGCTCACGGGCATCGTGCTCACCAAGCTGGACGGCGATTCGCGCGGCGGCGCGGCGCTGTCGGTGCGGCAGATCACGGGCGCGCCGATCAAATTCGCGGGCGTGTCGGAGAAGATCGACGGCCTGGAGGTCTTCGACGCCGACCGCCACGCCCAGCGCGTGCTTGGCATGGGCGACATCGTGGCCCTGGTCGAGCAGGTCACCAAGGGCGTGGACCTCGAAGCCGCGCAGAAGCTCGCGGCCAAGGTCAAGAGCGGCGACGGCTTTGACCTCAACGACTTCCTGGCCCAGATCCAGCAGATGAAGCAGATGGGCGGGCTTTCGAGCCTCATGGACAAGCTGCCCACCCAGCTCACGGCCAAGGCCGGCCAGGTCGACATGGACAAGGCCGAGCGCGAGATCCGCCGCAAGGAAGGCATCATCTGCAGCATGACGGCCCTCGAGCGCCGCAAGCCCGAGCTCATCAAGGCCACGCGCAAGAAGCGCATTGCCGCCGGTGCGGGCGTGCAGGTGCAGGAGGTGAACCGCCTGCTCAACGAGTTTGAGCAGATGCAGACCATGATGAAGAAGATGAAGGGCGGCGGCCTCATGAAGCTCATGAAGAAAATGGGCGGCATGAAAGGCATGGGCGGCGGCATGCCCAAGCTCCCGTTTTGAGTTTTTTCGGGCGCAGGTGGCTGTGAAATGGGTGCCTTCTGCTATTAAAAAAGTAGTAAATCCAACTCCTCGGGGTGAGGAAAACCATGCCCAAAGCCTTATCTCCCGGCTTTGCCGAGCCCGTGCTTGACGCCTCCTTCAAGGGCTACCCCGCCACGGCGGCGCCGTGCCGGCTGGGCGATGTGGCGCAGCGGGGGTGGAACCTGCTGGCCGATGACCTGCCGTTGCCCCTGGCTGTGCTGAACCGTGCCGCGCTCGCGCACAACCTGGCCTGGATGCAGGCCTTCGCGCAGCGCAAGGGCGTGCGGCTCGCGCCGCACGGCAAGACCACCATGTCGCCCGAGCTGTTCGCGCAGCAGTTGGCCGCAGGGGCCTGGGGCCTCACCTTCGCCACCGTGTTCCAGGCCCGGGTGGGTGTGGAGGCGGGCGCGCGCCGCATCGTCATTGCCAACCAGGTGGTGTGCGATGCGGACCTTGACGGGCTCGACGCGATGCTGGCGCGCCACCCGGATCTGCGCTTGTGGTTCCTGGTCGATTCGCGTGCGCAGCTGGCGCTCATCGGGCAGTGGGCCTCGCGGCGCGGCAGTACGCGCGTGTTCGACGTGCTGCTGGAGATGGGGGTGCCGGGCCAGCGCACGGGCTGCCGTACGCTGGAGCAGGCCCTGGATCTCGCGCGCGCCATCCGGGCGAGCCGCGTCGCGCGCCTGGGCGGTATCGAATGCTACGAGGGCGGCGTGGCGCGCTGCGACAGCGAGCATGACGCGCGTGAGGTCACTGCCTTGGTGCGCCGCGTGACCGAGGTGGCCCGCGCCTGCGACACCGAGGCGTTGTGGGCGCCGCAGGAGGGCGAAGGCGAGGCCTCGGTGCTGCTCACGGCGGGGGGCTCGGCCGTGTTCGATCTCGTCGTGCCGTTGCTGCGCATGCAAGGCCTATCGCGGCCGGTGGAGGGGGTGCTGCGCTCCGGCTGCTATGTCACGCACGACCATGGCAACTACCAGCGTTTTCTGCGCAACGTGGAACTGCGCGAGGGGCTTGATACCTCGCTGCGCCCAGCGCTCACGGTGTGGGCCATGGTGCAGTCGGTCCCCGAGCCAGGGCTGGCCCTGCTCACCTGCGGCCGGCGCGACGTGTCGTACGACATCGAGATGCCCATTCCCGTGCGCCTGGCACGCTCCGCATCGCGCACGGCGCTACCCGCGCCGCCCGGATGGAGCATCAGCGCGCTGAACGACCAGCACGCCTACCTCAGATTCGATGCGCAGGCGCCGCTGGAGGGGCTGCCGCGCGTGGGGGACCGCGTGGAACTCGGCATCTCGCATCCTTGCACCACGTTCGACAAGTGGCGCTGGATGCCTGTGGTGGAGGACGATGGCGCCATCACCGGCGCCATCCACACGCAGTTCTAAGCCGCAGCCCTGGGGGGCCGCCGTGTTCAGGGGTGTGCGGTCTCGCGCGTGAGCACCTCGCCACGCAGCGTGTAGGCCTTGGTCTCGGTGATGCGCACGTCGATCATCTGGCCGATCAGGCGTGCGGGGCCCGCGAAGTTGACCACCCGGTTGCATTCCGTGCGGCCCATGAGTTCGCTGCCGTCGCGCTTGGACAGGCCCTCGACGAGGATGCGCTGCACCGTGCCCACGCGCTCTTCGCTGATCTCGCGGATGTTGTTGTTGACCACGGCCTGCAGCTCCTGCAAGCGGCGCAGCTTCACCTCGTGCGGCGTGTCGTCGTGCAGGTTGGCGGCCGGCGTGCCGGGGCGGGGGCTGAAGATGAAGCTGAAGGAGTTGTCGAAGCGCACGTCATGGATCAGCTTCATCATCTTCTGGAAGTCTTCCTCGGTCTCGCCGGGGAAGCCCACGATGAAGTCGCTGCTCATCGCCAGGTCGGGCCGGATGGCGCGCAGCTTGCGGATCGTGCTCTTGTATTCCATGGCCGTGTAGCCGCGCTTCATGGCCATGAGAATTTTGTCGCTGCCGTGCTGCACGGGCAGGTGCAGGTGGCTCACGAGCTTGGGAATCTTGGCGTAGGCCTCGATCAGCCGCGGCGTGAATTCGTTGGGGTGGCTGGTGGTGAAGCGGATGCGCTCGATGCCGGGAATCTCGGCCACGTACTCCAGCAGCAGGGCGAAGTCGGCCTTTTCGGCCGTATCGCCCATGGCGCCGAGGTAGGCGTTCACGTTCTGGCCCAGCAGCGTCACCTCCTTCACGCCCTGGTCGGCCAGACCCGCCACTTCCACGAGCACGTCCTCGAACGGGCGGCTCACCTCTTCGCCGCGCGTGTAGGGCACCACGCAGTAGCTGCAGTACTTGCTGCAGCCTTCCA
>JAYSFC010000187.1:0-3956 GCA_041913505.1 Acidovorax sp. | reverse complement strand
GCACGTACGGTTCTGAGTGGGGGGCTATAGTCGTAAGACTATGGCCCTACCCTCCATCTGCGGCGCTTTTCCTTTGACCCACCGGGGCGCCGGAACCAGAGGCCGTGGCTGACATGGCGTGGGTCAGCGACCTCCTGAGCGCAGTGGCTGCGTTAGCGGCCCGTGCATGGCCGTGGAGCCCCGCCCGCGTGCGGTCGTCCGAACGCCGCAAGCAGCGCGAGCGCGATCTGCTGCTGGCGATGGCGGCAATGGATAGCGGGCTCTGGGAATGGGACCTGCACAGCCGCCGGCTGTCGTTCGAGGGGGACTTCTACAACCGGTTCGGCGTGTACGAGCAGCCCGAGGCGCAGCGCCTGGCGTACTGGAGCGGCCTGCGCCATCCCGACGACACGGGCCGCATGGCCGAGTATCTGCAGCAAGCCATGGACGGCCGCGTGGAACGCTACGAGGCCGAATTCCGCATCCGCGACAGCGCCGGCCACTGGCGCTGGGTCATGGCGCGCGGCCGGGTGGTTGAGCGCGATGGTGGCGGGCGGCCGCTGCGCCTTATCGGCATGGACCAGGACGTGACCCAGCGCCGTGCGGCGGAAGAGGCCCTGCGGGCGTCTGAAGCCAAGTACACGGCCATCTACCAGATGCTGCCAGACCCTGCCGGCATCACGCGCCTCTCCGACGGGCGCTACGTCGAGGTCAATGCCGCCTTTTCCGCGCTGCTGGGACGCCCGCGCGACGCCTGGGTGGGCCACACCTCGAGCGAGATGGGCGTCTGGGCCACCCCTCAGGAGCGCGCGCGCCTGCTCGAGGCGCTGCAGCGCGACGGCCTGGTGACGCGGCTGCCCCTGACGGCGCAGCGCGATGGCCTCCCCATCCCGGGCCTGATGTCGGCACGGCCGGTACGCCTGGACGGCGAAGACTGCCTCGTCTTTGTCTTTCACGACATGACCGAGGAGCGGCGCACCCACGACGAGCTCATGGCCCTCAACGGCCTGCTGCAGCAGGCGGGCCGCCTTGCACGGCTCGGTGCCTGGGAAGACGTTCCGCGCAAAGGCCTCGTGTACTGGTCGGACGTGTGCTACGACATCCACGGCCTGCCCAGCGGAGCGCCGCTGCCAGCCAACTACATCGACACCCACGTTGCCGCACCCTGGCGCGAGGCCCTGCGCACGCAATTTCGCGAGTGCATCCGCCACCACGCCGAGTGGAGCATGGAGATGCAGATCATCCGTGCCGACGGCCGCCACATCTGGGTGCGCGCGCGCGGCGAACCGGTCATCGAGAACGGGCGCCTCACGCGCATCCGCGGCGTGATGCAGGACATCGATGAATCCAGGCGCGCCAGGGAGCGGCTGCGCCAGTCGGAAGACCGCTTCTCGCGCATCTTCCAGCTCGTGGACCTGCCCATGGGCCTGTCGCGCTGCAGCGATGGGCAGTACAAGGAAGTCAACCCCGCGTGGGAAGCGATGCTCGGCATTGCGCGCGGCGAGGCCATCGGCCGCACCGCGATCGAGATGGGCATCTTCCGCCCCGAGGACCGCGCCCAGTTGCTCGCAGCCGTGGGCCCGAGCGGACAGCTCAGCGGCTACGAGGTCACGCTCACCGCACGCGACGGCACCCGGCGCACGGTGCTGCAGTCCATGCGCCTGGTGGAGTTCGACGGCGAGCCCTGCTGGCTGTTTTCGGTGCACGACATCTCCGACCGCAAACGCAGCGAGGAGCGCGTGCGCGAACGCGAGGAGCTGCTTTCGCTCACCGTGTCGGCCGCGGCGCTGGGCCTGTGGGACTGGGACCTGCGCACGGGCATGGTGACGGGCGACGCACGCTGGCACGCGATGCGCGGCGCCCCCATGGACGAAGGTCCCTACCCGCCGATCAACTGGGCCGCGAGCGTGGCGCCCGAGGACATCGAGCGCATCAACGCCGAGGTGGCCCGCCATGCCGCCCACCCCGCCACGCCGTTCGACGCGACCTGGCGCATTCCGCAGCCGCAGGGCGGTGTGCGCTGGATCCGCAACCTCGGCAAGATCGTCGGGTTCGACGCGAGCGGCCGTCCCCAGCGCATGCTCGGCGTGGGCCTGGACGTGACGCGCCAGCGCGAGCAGGAAGAGCAGCTGCAGCGGCTCGCGCATTTCGATGCGCTCACGGGCCTGCCCAACCGCGTGCAGCTCGCGCAGCGCCTGCAGGCGGGCATGCAGCAGGCCCGCGACACGGGCACACAGCTCGGCGTGGCCTACCTGGACCTCGACGGCTTCAAGCCCGTGAACGACCGGCTCGGCCACGGCGCGGGCGACCGCCTGCTCATCGTCGTGGCGGCGCGCCTCACGCGTGCGCTGCGGCCGGTGGACTGCGTGGCCCGCCTGGGCGGCGACGAATTCGTGATCCTGCTGCCCGGCCTGGCCACGCGGGACGACGGCGAACGCATGCTGCGCCAGCTCATGGCCCATATCTCGGCACCCTACACGCTCGAGGCCGAGAGCGTCGCGATCACCACGAGCATCGGCTACACCCTCTACCCCGAAGACGACGCCGACGCCGACACGCTGCTGCGCCATGCGGACCAGGCCATGTACCAGGCCAAGCAGGCGGGGCGCAACCGCTTTCACGGCTTCGATGCACGGCTCGAGCGCAGCCAGCGCGAACAGCGCGTTCTGGGGCTGCGCCTGCGCGAGAGCCTGGAGCGCGGGGAGTTCGCGCTGTACCTGCAGCCCAAGGTGGACCTGCGCACGGGCGCCGTCGTGGGGGCGGAAACGCTGGCGCGTTGGCACCATCCCGAGCGTGGCGTGCTCACGCCCGGCGCCTTTCTGCCGGCCATGGAGGGCACGGAGCTTGAGATCGCGTTCGGCCAGTGGGTGTTCGCCGAAGCCCTGCGCTGCATCGAGGCGCTGCAAGCCCAGGGCTTGCGCCTGCCGCTGAGCATCAACATCGCCGCGCAGCACCTGCAGCAGCCGGGCTTCGCGGCCTGGGCAATGGACTGCCTGGCCCGCCACCCAGAAGTGGCCACGGCCCTCGTCGAAGTCGAAGTGACCGAGAGCGCGGCGCTCTACGACGTGACCCACGTGGCCGGTGAACTCGCGCGGCTGCGCGAACTGGGCGTATCGGTGGCGCTGGACGACTTCGGTACGGGCTACTCCTCGCTCACCTACCTGCGCCGCCTGCCCATGGACACGCTCAAGATCGACCAGAGCTTCGTGCACGGCATGATGGGCGATGCAGGCGACCACGCCATCGTGCAGGGCGTCATCGGCCTGGCCCATTCGTTTGGCTGCCGCGTGATTGCCGAGGGCGTGGAAACCATCGAGCAGGGCCAGATGCTGCTGCAGATGGGCTGCGCCCTGGCGCAGGGCTATTGCATCGCGCGGCCCATGCCGCTGGCCGACTTTGCCCCTTGGGTGGCGCAGTGGCGGCTGCCGGCGGGCTGGCAGCGCAACCGCTCGGTCTGAGCCGCGCCCCAGCAAGGCCCCGTGCCGGCAAGAGCGGGGATTTTTGCAGATAGATCGCCCAGAGTGCTGGCCGCTTCTGCATAAAGCGCTCCGTTTTCAGGAGCGCTTTTGCAGCCTTCAGCCCACGAGTTCCTTGACCTGCTGCAGCGCGGCGGGGTCTTCCATGGTGGTCAGGTCACCCGGGTCGCGCCGCTCGGCCACGGCCTGCAGCGCGCGGCGCAGCAGCTTGCCGCTGCGCGTCTTGGGCAGCACGGTGACGAAGTGCACGCGCGCGGGCCGCGCCACGGCGCCGAGCTGCGCATCCACCTGCTTCATGATCTCGCCCTCGAGCTTCAGGCGCGCGGCATCGTCCACCAGGCCCGACGCATCGCGCGGCACCGCAAAGGCCAAGGCCACCTGGCCCTTCAGGTTGTCAGCCACGCCCACCACGGCCACTTCGGCCACGTTGGGGTGGGAGGCGATGCTCTCCTCGATCTCGCGCGTGCCCAGGCGGTGGCCGGCCACGTTGATCACGTCGTC
>JAYSFC010000186.1:0-4034 GCA_041913505.1 Acidovorax sp. | reverse complement strand
AGCGCCATGTGATCTGCATGAAATGGGGCACGAAATACGGCCCCGAGTACGTCAACCGGCTCTACGCCATGGTGCGCCGCCACCTGAGCGGCGAGTTCAACTTCGTTTGCCTGACCGACGACGCCACGGGCATTCGCCCCGAAGTGCAGTGCCTGCCGATCCCGCCGCTCAACCTGCAGCTGGCGCCGGGCCAGCGCGACGGCGCCTGGAAGAAGCTCACCACCTTCGAGGCCGATCTGCATGGCCTGCGCGGCACCGCCCTCTTTCTGGACGTCGACGTGGTGATCGTGGGCTCGCTCGATGCATTTTTCGAACAGCCGGGCGAGTTCCTCATCATTCACGACTACCCGCGCTTCTGGCGCTTCGGCCAGCGGATCACGGGCAATTCCTCGGTCTACCGTTTCGAGCTGGGCGCGCACGCCGATGTGCTGGCCTATTTCCGCTCGCACATGGACGAGGTGCAGGCGGGCTACCGCAACGAGCAGTCGTTCCTGTCGAAGTTCCTGCACGCTCAAGGCAAGCTTTCGTACTGGCCCGCCGGCTGGTGCCCCAGCTTCAAATACCACGGTATTCCTACCTGGCCGACCAACTACTGGCGCGAGCCCTTCGTCCCCAAGGGCGCACGCATCATGATTTTCCATGGTGAATGCAATCCGCCCGACGCGCTCATCGGCCAGCGCAACAAGCGCTTTCACTTTATCCAGCCGGCGCGCTGGGTGGCACACCACTGGCACGAATAGTTCCACCGAGCCGCTCCAGGCCCGCACCCCATCCATGCCCTGGAGGGGGCGGCCCATCAACCGCGTGAGGATCGCCAGCGGACTGGCCGACGGGTCGTATGCGTGGCCGGGCGGCAGGTGCAGCGTCTGCTCCAACATGTACTGGCCCGACATCACCGCGTGCGAGGCCTGGTCCGAGAAGCACACCCACACCGACCCCGCGGGGAACGGCACCGTCTCCTGCGGGCTGTGCCGCTGGTAATCCCCATCGCGCTTCATGCCGTCGTGCAATTGCAGCATCAGGTGGTCGTATTCACTGCGCAAGGACTTGGTCACGCGCAGCTTCTCCAGCACCTTGGCTTGCCACCCTACGTAGGGCTTGGCCTGGGGCAGGAATTTGCGCGCCACCGTCTCGAACGACTCCCCTACCCGCCACACACGTGGGGCCCCATCAGGGTTGATGTTGGCAAAGACCCGCAATATGCGCTCCCCATAGTTCGGGCGGGACGGGAAGGCATCGACATGCAACCGGCGGTCATCGGCACGCCACGATTGCTTACGCGTCTCCACCTGGGTCGGCCGGTAGCTCGTCGGCGCCAGCCGCAGCGCAGGCACATAAAAGGGAAGCAGCGCAGCGATCAGCGCGAACGCCTGTTCGCGAAAGCGCGCGATCATCGCCGCCAGCGCCACTTGCGTGGCGGTATCGCCCATCGCTCCCTTGAGGCTGCCGTCGACGTTGAGGCTGATGTTGCGTACGTCCGGGTCGCGGATATCGGGCCGCAGCAGGGCCCGCTCCTCGGGCAGCAGTTCAAAGCCGAGATTCGGAAAGAACAACACCTTGCCGGCTTCCAGCGCGGCGCGCCAGGCATCACTGCCCAGCACGGCCTGCCATTCGTTAATGGCGATCTGGATAATCTGGGATTCCATGGTTCATCGGCTCCCCGGGGCCTTTCAGGCCCCACTCAGTTGGCGGACCGCTTGCCCGCCGTCTTCCACAGCGTGATGCCGGCACACAGCCATTGCGCCAAGTACATACCGCTGCCCACGGTGTGCCACAGCCGCAGATTTTCGCGCGCCACGATGCGCGGCGCCACGCCGAACTGCACCAACAGCGCAAGCAACAGCCCCCCCACCACAAAGAGCATCGCCGCCTGGGCCCAGGCCTCCTGGGTTTCGGCATGCTTGCGTTTGGCCAGCATCAGCAGGACCACGCAGCAGGCCACGGACATCCAGGCCTGCGCCTCGAACAGCCTGGCCGCCATCTGGCCCGCCTGCGCAGGCGTGGGCAGGTGCGCGAACAGCAGGGGCACCGCCATGAAGCCCACGGCGCTCAGGCTGCCCCACCAGAGCGCGGCAGCGAGCACAGGCAAACGTTCGCGCATGGAATGGAGCCTTCAGATGTAGCTGACGGCCACCACTTCATAGCGGCGCACACCGCCCGGGGCCTGCACTTCGGCCGTATCGCCCTCTTCCTTGCCGATCAGCGCGCGCGCAATGGGGCTCGACACGTTGATCAGGCCCAGCTTGAGATCGGCCTCATCCTCGCCCACGATCTGGTACTTGACCGTATCGCCGCTGTCTTCGTCTTCCAGCTCCACGGTGGCGCCAAACACTACGCGGCCGCCAGCATCCAGGGCCGCCGGATCGATGATCTGGGCGGCCGACAACTTGCCCTCCACTTCCTGAATGCGGCCTTCGATAAAGCCCTGGCGGTCCTTGGCGGCTTCGTACTCGGCGTTTTCGCTGAGATCGCCCTGCGCACGCGCCTCGGCAATAGCGTTGATCACCGCAGGCCGGTCAATGGTCTTGAGGCGGTGCAGTTCCTCCTTGAGCTTGTCTGCACCGCGTCGGGTGATGGGAATGGTGGCCATCCAAAAGTCTCCATGGTCAACAAACAGGCCGCGCTGCGCGCGGCCGTCCGGGGCCCGGCCCACGCGGGCCGCCCCAAAAGGGAAACCGCCGTGCGTTGCCGCGCGGCGGTTTCAGTTCAGTGCCGGATTATGCCGTGTTTAGCGGCGTCCGGCTCGGGTAAAACCCGGCGCAGCCGTCAGGCTGCCAGTTGCGCGTGCAGTTCCTGCACCGAGTACACATCGAGCTTGTCGAGGTACTTCATGCCCTCCACGGCTGCTTCGGCTCCGAAGATGGTCGTGAAGGTGGTCACGCGCGCGAGCAGCGAACTCGTGCGGATCGCGCGCGAATCGGCGATTGCGTTGCGGCGCTCTTCCACCGTGTTGATGACCATGGCGATCTCGTCGTTCTTGATCATGTCCACGATGTGCGGACGGCCTTCAGTGACCTTGTTGACCACAGCCACCGGCACGCCGGCCTCGGCGATGGCGGCCGCCGTGCCCTTGGTGGCCACGAGCTCGAAGCCCATGGCCGCCAGTTCGCGCGCGATCGCCACGGCACGCGCCTTGTCACCGTTCTTCACCGTCAGGAACACCTTGCCCGAGCGCGGCAGCTTGGTGCCAGCTCCGAGCTGGCTCTTCACGAAGGCCTCGCCAAAGGTCTTGCCCACGCCCATCACCTCGCCGGTGGACTTCATCTCGGGGCCGAGGATGGTGTCCACGCCCGGGAACTTGACGAAGGGGAACACAGCCTCCTTCACGCTGAAGTACGGTGGCACCACCTCCTTGGTGATGCCCTGCGCGGCCAGCGTCTGGCCGGCCATGCAGCGTGCAGCCACCTTGGCCAGCTGGATGCCCGTGGCCTTGCTGACGAAGGGCACCGTGCGCGAGGCGCGGGGGTTCACTTCGAGCACATAGATGATGTCCTTGCCGTCGGCCTCCTGGATGGCGAACTGCACGTTCATCAGACCCACCACGTTCAGGCCGTGGGCCATGGCGGTGGTCTGGCGCTTGATCTCGGCCACGGTCTCGGCCTTGAGGTAGTACGGCGGCAGCGAGCAGGCGGAGTCGCCCGAGTGCACGCCGGCCTGCTCGATGTGCTCCATCACGCCGCCGATGAACACCTTGCCCTCGGGGTCGCGCAGGCAATCCACGTCGCACTCGATGGCGTCGTTCAGGAAGCGGTCCAGCAGCACGGGCGAGTCGTTGCTCACCTTCACGGCCTCGCGCATGTAGCGCTCGAGGTCGCGCTGCTCGTGCACGATTTCCATCGCACGGCCACCCAGCACGTAGCTGGGGCGCACCACGAGGGGATAGCCCAGGGCGGCAGCCTTCTCCAGCGCCTCGGCCTCGGTGCGGGCCGTGGCGTTGGGCGGCTGGCGCAGGCCCAGGTCGTGCAGAAGCTTCTGGAAGCGCTCGCGGTCCTCGGCGGCGTCGATCATGTCGGGGCTGGTGCCGATGATCGGCA
>JAYSFC010000185.1:0-4113 GCA_041913505.1 Acidovorax sp. | reverse complement strand
AAGGTGACCACCGGCGTGAGGCTGTTGGGCAGGATGTGGCGCCAGATGATCTGCCCGTTGGGTACGCCCAGCGCGCGCGCGGCCTTCACGTAATCGAGCTGGCGGTTGCGCAGGAACTCGGCGCGCACGTAGTCCGACAACCCCATCCAGCCGAACAACGACAGCAGCACCAGCAACAGCGCGATGCTGGGCGCGAACACGGCGCTGAAGATGATGAGCAGGTACAGCTCGGGCATGGAGCCCCAGATCTCGATGAAACGCTGGAACGCCAGGTCCGTGCGCCCTCCGAAGAAGCCCTGGATGGCCCCCGTGAGCACACCCAGCAGCACGCCCGTGACGGTGAGCGCCAGGCCGAACAGCACGCTCACGCGAAAGCCGTAGAGGAGCTGGGCCAGCAGGTCGCGCCCCCGGTCGTCGGTGCCGAGCCAGTTGTCGCGCGTGGGCGGCGAGGGATTGGGCTCTGTGGCGAAGTAATTGATGGTGTTCTGGCCGTAGGGGTTGAGCGTGTACAGCGCCCAGTTGCTGCCCTGCGAGAGGCGCTTGCGGATGAAGGGGTCGAGGTAGTCGGTGGGCGTCTCGAAGTCGCCGCCGAAGATTTTCTCGGGGTAGTCCTTCCACAGCGGCCAGTACGTCTGCCCCTCGTAGCGCACCACCAGCGGGCGGTCGTTGCTGATGAGCTCGGCGCCCAGGCTCAGCACCACGCACACACAGAACAGCACCAGGCTCCAGTAGCCTAGGCGGTTGCGCCGAAAGCGGTGCCAGGCGCGGCGCGCGGGCGAAAGGGAAACGGGGCTAGTCGAACTTGACACGCGGGTCCACCCATACGTAGCAGAGGTCGCTGATGAGCTTGGTGACGAGCCCGATCAACGTGAACAGGTACAGCGTGCCCAGCACCACGGGGTAGTCGCGACGGATCACGCTCTCGTAGCTGAGCAGGCCCAGCCCATCAAGCGAGAACAGTGTCTCGATGAGCAGCGAGCCCGCGAAGAACGCACCAATGAAGGCCGCCGGAAAGCCCGTAATGATGGGGATCAGCGCATTGCGGAACACGTGCTGCCAGAGCACCTGGCGTTCCGACAACCCCTTGGCGCGCGCCGTGAGCACGTACTGCTTGCGGATTTCTTCAAGGAACGCATTCTTGGTCAGCATGGCCGTCACGGCGAAGCTGCCCGCTACCATGGCCGTGATGGGCAGCGTGATGTGCCACAGGTAGTCCGCGATACGCGCGCCCCACGACAGCTCGTCCCAGTTGGCCGAAGTCAGCCCGCGCAGTGGAAACCACTGCAACTGCCCCCCAAAGACCACGAGCAACGCCACACCGAGCACGAAACCCGGAATGGCGTAGCCTACGAGGATGATGAGCGTGGTCACGAGGTCGAAGCGCGAGCCCGCCCGCACGGCCTTGGCCACGCCCAGCGGCACGGCCACGAGGTAACTGATGAAGAAGGTCCACAGCCCCAGGCTGATGGACACGGGCAGCTTTTCCTTCACGAGCTGCCACACGTCCTTGTTCTGGAAAAAGCTCCTGCCCAAATCGAAGCGCGCGAACTGGCCCAGCATCTGGAAGAAGCGCTCATGCGCGGGCTTGTCGAAGCCGTACAGCGCCTTGATCTGCTCCAGGCGCTTGGGGTCCACGCCCTGCGCACCGCGGTAGGCCATGCCGCCGCCCTCGCCTCCCCCCCCCACGCCGGCGGCACCAGCCTTGGCTTCCGCCAGGTACTGCTCCACCGGGCCGCCAGGCACGAACTGGATCACCACAAAGGTCAGCAGCAGCACGCCCAGCAGCGTGGGAAGCATGAGCAGGATGCGCTTGAGGATGTAGGCAAACATGGCGGCGTCAGTTGCGGGAAGGCTTGGGCGCGGTTGCGGCCGTGAGCGGAGGCATGCGCGCCCACCAGGTGTCCACGGCCCACATCTCGCCGGGCGAATAAGGTGGCACCACGGCCGGCCGCGCGAGGCGCCAGGCGTCGTAGACCATGCGGTGCGTGCCGGCTGACCATTGGGGGATCAGGTAATGTTCGTGGGCGATGACACGGTCGAGCGCATGGCAGGCGGGCAGCATCTGCGCCTGCGTCTTGGCCGACACCATGGCGCGGATCAGCGCGTCCACCGCCGGGTTTTTCACGCCGGGGAAGTTGCCCGAGTCCTCCTGGTCCGCCGCGGCGCTGCCGAACAGATCGGCGAATTCCTGGCCCGGGTTGTTCGTGCCCTGGTAGGCGATGGTGGTGATGTCGAAGTCAAACTTCTGCAGCCGCTGCTGGTACAGCGCGAAATCCACCGAACGGAACTTGAGCGTGATGCCGAGCTTTTGCAGGTTGCGTTGCCACGTCGACAGCGTGCGCACGCCCCCCTCGCTGCTGTCCATGTATTCGAGCACCATGGCCTCGCCGCGCGCGTTGCGAAGCACGCCGTCCTGCACCTGCCAGCCGGCCTCTTTCAGCAGGGTCTGGGCGCGGCGCAGGTTATCGCGCAGCGTGGTCGCGCCATCAGTGGTGGGGGGCTCGTACATGGGGCCGAAGGCAGCGGGCGGTAGGTCCTTGCGCCAGGGTTCGAGCAGCGCCAGCTCCTCGGGCGACGGCAGACCATGCGTCTCGCACATGGTGTTGCCGAAGAGGCCGTGCACGCGCTGGTATGCGCCGTAGAAGAGCTGGCGGCTCATCCACTCGAAATCGAACGCCAGGCCCAAGGCCTCGCGCACGCGGGCGTCCTGCAAGAGCGGGCGGCGCGTGTTGAGCACGTAGCTCTGAAAGCCCGAGGGCAGCTTGTTGGCAAACTCACCTTTCACCAGCTCGCCCGTGTCGAACTTGCGGCCGTTCACGCGCCGCGCCCAGTCGCCCGCACTGAAAAAGCGCATCAGGTCGAACTCGCCTGCCTTCAGTGCCTCCAGCCGCGCCGTGTTGTCCTTGTAGATCTTGACAAGCACGCGGTCAAAGTTGGCCGTGCCGCGGCGCACCGGCAGGTCGCGTGCCCAGTACTGCGGGTCGCGAACGTAGGTGATGTCCTTGCCAAAGTTCACGGGCCCGATCTTGTAGGGGCCGCTGCCGATGGGCACGTCCGTCACCACCTGGTCGAAGGGCTTGGGCTTGCCGTCCTCGCCCATCCCCCAGTCGCGGCTGAACACGGGCAGCCCCCCCACGGTGAGCGGCAATTCGCGGTTGGGCGCCTTGAAGCGGTAGCGCACGGTGCGCTCGTCGAGCACGTCCACGCCGGCCACCTCGATCAGCATGGTCTTGAAACCCGGCGAGGTGTAGGGGCCCATGAGCGTGTCGAAGCTGTACTTCACGTCTTGCGCCAACACCGGCTTGCCATTGTGAAAGCGCGCCTCGCGCCGCAGCCGGAAGGTGGCCGACAGGCCATCGGGCGCCACGGCCACGTCCTCGGCCAGCAGGCCATAGCCCGTGGCGGTCTCGGCCAGCGAGCCGGTGAGCAGCGTGTCGAACATCAACGCGCTCAGGTAGGCCGGCGCGCTGCCACGGATGGTGAAGGGGTTGTACTTGTCGAACGTCGAGGTGCGCAGGTTGCTCACCAAGCGCAACTCGCCGCCCTTGGGCGCCGCAGGGTTCACGTAAGGCATGTGCGCAAAGCCCGCCGGCAGCGCCGGCTCACCCCACATGGCATAGGCATGCGCGGCCCACGCCAGCGGCGCGCCCAGCATGCAGCCTCCCCATAAGCAAAAGATCCGCCAAAACCGCATGCGACAATTCTGCACCACGCAGGGCGGCACCGCAGACCGGCGCGCCGTATTTGCCTTCCCCCCACCACACACCGCATCCTCAGGAGAACAACAATGGGTTTTCTCACCGGCAAGAAGCTGCTCATCACGGGCGTGCTGTCCAACCGCTCCATCGCCTACGGCATCGCCCGGGCCTGCCACCAACAAGGCGCCGAGCTGGCCTTCAGCTACGTGGGCGAGCGCTTCAAGGACCGCATCACCGAGTTCGCCGCCGAGTTCAATTCCACGCTGGTGTTCGACTGCGACGTGGCCGACGACGCGCAGATCGAGGCCATGTTCAAGGGCCTGGGCGAGGCCTGGGGCCGGTTTGACGGCTTCGTGCACAGCATCGGCTTCGCGCCACGCGAGGCGATCGCCGGCAACTTCCTCGACGGCCTGTC
>JAYSFC010000184.1:0-4242 GCA_041913505.1 Acidovorax sp. | reverse complement strand
CAGTTGCGGCAGGTGAGGCAGCGGTCCAGGTGCAGCTGCGTCTTGCGCGTGGGCTTCTCGCCCTCGAGCACCTGTTTGATGAGGTAGATGCGGCCGCGCGGGCCATCGAGTTCGTCGCCCAGCACCTGGTAGGTGGGGCAGGTGGCGGTACAGAAGCCACAGTGCACGCACTTGCGCAGGATGGCTTCGGCCTCGGCGCCTTCGGGCGTGGCGCGGTATTCGGGGGCCAGTTGGGTTTGCATGGATCGTGGCGTGTTGGGGGTGGTCGGAATCGCTGGCGGGTCAGGCCAGAGGCGGCATCATGGGCGGCTGGCCACGCCGGGCCTGGGACCACTGGCGCCAGGCCAGGCGCAGGCGCTGGCGGTCGGACCACAGCGGCGGCAGCGCCAGCAGCAGCAGCGCGAGCGCGAGCGGCACCACGCAGATGAAGCCCAGGTACTTGAATCCCGCTGCGCCCACGAGGCCGCCGGCGAGGAACATGCCCAGCAGCCCCGCGTGCAGCGCCAGGCGCGTGCGGTTGGCACGCACCTGCTGGTCGGGGCTCCCGCCGCTGCGGTTCCAGTAGAGCGCCTTGCCGATCTCGATGCCGATGTCGGTCACTATGCCCGTCATGTGTGTGGTGCGAATCTGCGCCGACGACATCTTGGTGACCACCGCGTTCTGCAGCCCCATCAGGAAGGCCAGCAGCAGCACGGTGAGCGGCACCGAGAACGGCGTGCGCCAGCTGAGCGTGATCGCGCCGACCAGGCCGAACAGCAGCAGCAGCACGGCCTCGATGAGCAGCGGCAGCGCATAGGTGCTGCGCAGGTTCCGGTGGCGCGCCCAGTTGACCATGATGGCCGTGGTGCCCGCTCCCGACATGAAGGCCCAGAGCGCGCCCACGGCGCCGAGCACGAGCTTCATGTTGCCGAGCACGAAGTTGTCGGCCAGCATCGCGAGGAAGCCCGTCATGTGCGAGGTGTAGAGGTGGATCACGAGAAAGCCGCCCGCGTTCACCGCGCCCGCGTTGAAGGCCAGCAGCAGGCCCAGGGTACGGTTGCTGGCCACCGTGCGGTGGTGGCCCATGAGATGGCGCAGGCGGCGCATGGGGCTAAGGCCGGAAGATGCCGGCGGGGTCGAACGCCTGCTGCAAGCGCGACTGGACGGCAGCCAGCGCGGCAGATGCGGGTTCCAACACGCCGAAAGTGCTTGCCCCCTGGCCCTGAGCAGCTCTGAAAAGCGTAGCAGATCCACCCACTGCGGCCACCGCCGCGCGCAGCGCGGGCCCCGCGTCGGCCGGCGCCTGCACCCAGCGCAGCGCGCCATGCCATTCAATGAGCGGGTCGCCCACGCCGGGGGGCAGCGCGAGCACGGGGGCCGTGTCGGGCACCGACAGGCGCCACAGCGCCTGTCCGTCCGCGCGCTGCGCGAACCAGGGGAGCCGTTGCTCGCGGCAGGCCTGCCAGTCGGCGGCCACTTGCGCGTTGTCCAGGCGCTCGCCGCCCAGCGTGCGGCAGGCGGCCTCCACGGCTGCGATGGCGCCGCGCAACCGCAGGTAGAGCGTGCCAGAGCCCGCGCCACCCGTTTCATTCACCCAGCAGCTCGCGTTGAGCGGCAGCGGCTGGCCGCCCCAGGCGTTGAGGCGGCGCGAGGCGTCGGCCTGGCTGCATTCGAAGCGCAGCGTGGCCTCGGCCGGCGCCACGGGGAGCACCTTGAGGCTGACCTCAGTGACGAGGCCGAGCGTTCCCCAGGCGCCCGCCATGAGGCGCGAGACGTCGTAGCCCGCCACGTTCTTCATGACCTGGCCGCCAAAGCACAGCAGCTCGGCGCGGCCGTTGAGCACCTCCACGCCCAGCATGTAGTCGCGCACCGCGCCCACGCTGGCACGCGCCGGGCCCGACAGGCCCGCGGCCACCATGCCGCCCACCGTGGCGCCCGCACCGAAGTGCGGCGGCTCGAACGGCAGGCACTGGCCCTGGCCTGCGAGCAGCGCCTCGAGCTCGGCCAGCGGCGTGCCCGCGCGCACCGTGACGACGAGCTCGCTGGGCTCGTAGCTCACGATGCCCGAGAGCGCGCGCGTGTCCAACGGCAAGCCCGTAAGGGGCCGGCCGCCGTGAAAATCCTTGGTGCCGCCGCCGCGGATGCGCAGCGGCGTCTGGTCGGCGATGGCGGCGCGTACGCGCTCGAGGGTCTGGGCAAGGGCGGAGTCCATGCGGGCAATCGTAGCGCCAGAGCCACGCCAGGGGGTAGCGCGGCGCCATGAATTTTTTGAACGCGGCGCGTGAGCGGGCTTGGGCGGCCGGTCAGTCCGGCACCGCGAACGGGGCCACCGGTGGCCCCGGCACCTCCACGCGAGTGGCGAACACGCAGCCCGACAGCGGGTAGCGCGCCAGCTCGTGCGCGGGCCGGCCCTGGCGCGCCGTGGTCACGAACAGCGTGCGCCCATCGGGCCCGCCCAGGCAGGGCATGGTGGGGCACTGCGCGGGCAGCGGCAGTTCGGCCAGTACCTCGCCCGTGGGCGCGATGCGCAGAACGCGAGCGCCTTCGTAGAGCGCGCACCAGTAGGCGCCCTCGGCATCGACGCAGGCACCGTCGGGGCGGCCGCCGTACCCTGCCTGGCCGCTGCGCCAGCCGGGCGGCTTGGGCGCGAAGGCGTGCAGCGTACGCGGCGCATCCAGCACCGTGCCCCCCGGCTCCACCGCGAAGGCCGTGATGCGGTGCGTGGGCGTGTCGGCCCAGTACAGCGTGCGCTGGTCGGGCGACCAGGCCAGGCCGTTGGAGGTGGTGGCGCCCTGCAGCACGCGATCCACGCGCGGCGCGCCCGGCGCGCGCGCATCCACGCAGTACAGGGCGGCCAACGGCTGGCGCGGGCCGCCATCCGGGGGCTCGTGCACGGTGCCCACCCAGAGGCGGCCCAGCGCGTCGCACTTGCCGTCGTTGGCGCGCTGGGTGGCGGGGTCGTAGGGCAGGCGCGCGATGCATTCGAGCGTGCCGCCCCAGGTGCGCGCGCGGTAGATGCCGTCGCGCAGCGCCACGCAGAAGCCGCCCGTGCGCACGGGCACGGCGCATCCGGGCTCGCTAGGCAGGGGCCAGCGCTCCACGCCACCGCCCTCGGGCACCATGCGCAGCAGCGCGCGGCCCGCGATGTCGACCCAGTAGAGCCGGCCTTCATCGGCCTGCCAGAACGGGGATTCGCCCAGCAGATCGGGCTCGGTGGTGAGGGCGCGCCAGGGCATGGGAAAAGCTCCTTGTCCGGCGATTAGAACCCACCCAGAAAAAAGGCCCGCCCGTTGCCGGGCAGGCCCAACTTCCTGAAGAAGACTCGCTTTATGGTGTGCGGAGGAATCAGCGCGTGTAGGCCGTCTCGCCGTGCGACGTGATGTCCAGGCCTTCGCGCTCGGCCTCTTCGGCCACGCGCAGGCCCACGAGCAGGTCGGCGATCTTGTACGAGAGGAAGGCCACCACGCCGGACCACACGACGGTCATCAGCACGCTCTTGACCTGGATCCACACCTGGGCGCCCATCGAGAACGTGTCGGGTGTCAGGCCGCCCGTGCCGCCCAGGCTCTGCGAGGCGAACACGCCGGTCAGGATGGCGCCGATGATGCCGCCCACGCCATGCACGCCGAACACGTCGAATGCGTCGTCGGCGCCCAGCATCTTCTTGAGGCCACCCACGCCCCAAAGGCAGACCACGCCAGCGAGCAGGCCCAGCACGATGGCGCCCATGGGGCCCACGAAGCCGGCGGCCGGCGTGACGGCCACGAGGCCGGCCACGGCACCCGAGGCGGCGCCCAGCATGGAGGCCTTGCCCTTGTGCAACGCCTCGCCCGCCAGCCACGACATCGTGGCGGCCCCCGTGGCAAGCACGGTGTTGATGAAGGCCAGGCCCGCGGCCCCGTTGGCGGCACCGGCCGAGCCGGCGTTGAAGCCGAACCAGCCCACCCACAGCAGCGAGGCGCCCACCATGGTCAGCGTCAGGCTGTGGGGCGTGAAGGCTTCCTTGCCGAAGCCGACACGCTTGCCCAACACGTAGGCGCCCACGAGGCCAGCGATACCGGCGTTGATGTGCACCACCGTGCCGCCCGCGAAATCAAGCGCGCCATCCTTGCCCAGCAGGCCGCCGCCCCACACCATGTGGGCCATGGGGATGTAGCTGAACGTGAACCACAGCACCGCGAAGATCAGCACGGCCGCGAACTTGATGCGCTCGGCGAACGAGCCCACGATCAGCGCCACGGTGATGGCCGCGAAGGTGGACTG
>JAYSFC010000183.1:0-4317 GCA_041913505.1 Acidovorax sp. | reverse complement strand
GCTGCCAGATGAGCCAGCTGTCCACGGTGCCGAAGGCCAGTTCGCCGCGTTCGGCGGCCTCGCGTGCGCCGGCCACGTGGTCCAGCAGCCATTGCAGCTTGGTGCCCGAGAAATAGGCGTCGATCAGCAGGCCCGTCTTGGCCTGGATGCTGGCCGCGTGGCCTTGCTCGCGCAGCAGGGCGCAGGCGGGTTCGGCGCGCCGGTCCTGCCAGACGATGGCGTGGTGCACGGGCTGGCCCGTCTGGCGGTTCCACAGCACCGTGGTTTCGCGCTGGTTGGTGATGCCCAGGGCGCGGATGTCGCCGGCCGCGAGGCCCGCCTTCGCGAGGGCCTCGCGCGCCGTGGCGAGCTGGGTGCGCCAGATCTCGCGCGGATCGTGCTCCACCCAGCCCGGGCGCGGGTAGATCTGCGGCAGCTCGAGCTGCGCCTGCGCGACGGTATGGCCGTGCTCGTCGAACACGATGCTGCGGGAGCTGGAGGTGCCTTGGTCAAGGGCGAGCAGGTAGGTCATGGCACGCAAGCATAGGGGAGGTTGGGGCGGTCAGGCGGCGACGGTGCACAGCACCTCGGCTTCTTGCAGCAGGGCTGGGAAGGGCTCGGGCGGCGGGGCATCGGTGAACAGGCGGTCGATCTGCGCGAGCGTGGCCAGCTCCACCATGGCCGGGCGGTTGAATTTGGTGTGGTCGGCCGCGAGCCAGACCTCGCGCGCGTGCTCGATGATGGTCTGCGCCACCTTGACCTCGCGGTAGTCGAAGTCGCGCAGCGTGCCGTCGGGCTCGATGCCCGAGATGCCGATGAGCGCGATGTCCACGCGGAACTGGCGGATGAAGTCCACCGCGGCCTCGCCCACGATGCCGCGGTCGCGCGTGCGCACCACGCCGCCGGCCACGATGACCTCGCATTCGGGGTTGCCGCTGAGGATGGCCGCCACATTGAGGTTGTTGGTGAGCACGCGCAGGCCCCGGTGGTGCAACAGCGCCTTGGCGATGGCTTCCGTGGTGGTGCCGATGTTGAGGATCAGCGAGCAGTCGTTGGGCACCTGGGCGGCCACGGCGCGCGCGATGCGCGCCTTGCCCTCGGCATTGAGCGTCTCGCGCTGGGTATGGGCGAGGTTCTCGACGGTGGAGCTGGGCACGCGCACGCCGCCATGAAAGCGCATGACGAGGCCCTGCTCGGCCAGGCGCTGCACATCGCGGCGCACGGTCTGCAGCGTCACGCCCAGGGTGTCGGCGAGCTGCTCCACGGTGGTGGATTTGCGCTGCCGCACTTCTTCGAGCAGCAGGAGTTGGCGGGGGTTGGTGTTGTTCACGCGGATTGATCGCTCCTGGGTGAGTACTGTAAAAGCGAAGCAAAAGGAAAAAACCAAGGGTAAACCTTGATTCGATTTAATCAAAAAGGAACAAAAATGAACTGATCCGAAAACAATGCGCGGCCTTTCTCCGCGCAAAAAGTGGTTCGTCAAACGCCCCCAAAGGGCGAGGGAAAGGTAGTGATGGAGTTGGTTCTGGATGGAATCAGCAAGCGGGTGGGGCCGCAGGTGTGGCTCCATGGCATGGACATGGCGCTGCACAGCGGCGCCGTGACCGTGCTGCTTGGTGCAACACAGGCGGGCAAGACCAGCCTCATGCGGATCATGGCGGGGCTGGACGTGCCCACCGAGGGGCGCGTGCGCGTCGATGGCGCTGACGTGACCGGCATGCCCGTGCGCGAGCGCAACGTCGCCATGGTGTACCAGCAGTTCATCAACTACCCCTCGCTCACGGTGGCCGACAACATCGCCTCGCCGCTCAAGCTGCGTGGCGAGAAGAACGTGGCGGCGCGCGTGCGCGAGCTGGCCGAGCGCCTGCACATCGAGATGTTCCTCACGCGCTACCCTTCCGAGCTCTCGGGCGGCCAGCAGCAGCGCGTGGCGCTGGCGCGGGCGCTGGCCAAGGGGGCGCCGCTCATGCTGCTCGACGAGCCCCTGGTCAACCTGGACTACAAGCTGCGCGAAGAACTGCGCGACGAGCTCACGCAGCTCTTCGCCACGGGCGACTCCACCGTGGTCTACGCCACGACCGAACCCGGCGAAGCCCTGCTGCTGGGCGGCTACACGGCCGTGCTGCACGAGGGAGAGCTGCTGCAGTACGGGCCCACGGCCGAGGTGTTCCATGCGCCCAATTCGCTGCGCGTGGCGCGCGCGTTCAGCGATCCGCCGATGAACCTCGTGCCGGTCCAGGCCACGGCCGCGGGCCTGCGCCTGCCGGGCGGCGACGATCTGCCCCTGGGCTTGCCTTCGGGTCTGCGGGGTGCCGACCGGTTGACGCTGGGCCTGCGCGCAAGTGCGCTGCGCCTGCAGGCGCGGCCCGGCGACAGGGCCGTGCAGGGCGTGGTGGAGCTGGCCGAAATTTCGGGTTCCGACACCTTCGTGCACGCGGCCACGCCCTGGGGCGAGCTGGTGGCACAGATCACCGGGGTGAACTACCTGGAGCTGGGCAGCGCGGTGACGCTGCACCTCGACCCCGCCCAGGCCTATGTGTTCGGCGCGGACGGCGCGCTGGTGGTGGCTCCCGCACAGCCCGCGCGGACCGGAGGGCGCTGACATGGCACGCATCGAACTCGATCTCGCGCACTCGTACAAGCCAAACCCGCAGCAAGACAGCGACTACGCGCTGCTGCCGCTCACGATGACCTTTGACGACGGCGGCGCCTACGCGCTGCTGGGCCCCTCGGGCTGTGGCAAGACCACCATGCTCAACATCATGTCGGGCCTGCTCGTGCCATCGCAGGGCCGCGTTCTGTTCGACGGCCGCGACGTGACGCGCGCGAGCCCCCAGGAGCGCAACATCGCCCAGGTGTTCCAGTTCCCGGTCATCTACGACACCATGACCGTGGCCGAGAACCTGGCCTTTCCGCTGAAGAACCGCAAGGTGCCCGAGGCGCGCATCCGCCAGCGCGTCGGCCAGATTGCGGAGATGCTCGAGATGAGCGGCCAGCTCAACCAGCGCGCCGCTGGACTGTCGGCCGATGCCAAGCAGAAGATCTCCCTGGGGCGCGGCCTGGTGCGCGAGGACGTGGCGGCCGTGCTATTCGACGAACCGCTCACGGTGATCGACCCCCACCTCAAGTGGCAGCTGCGGCGCAAGCTCAAGCAGATTCACCACGAGCTCAAGCTCACCCTGATCTACGTGACGCACGACCAGATCGAGGCGCTCACCTTCGCGGACCAGGTGGTCGTGATGACGCGCGGCCGCGCCGTGCAGGTGGGCACGCCCGGCGATCTTTTCGAGCGCCCGCAGCACGCCTTCGTGGGGCATTTCATCGGCTCGCCGGGCATGAACTTTCTGCCTTGCCAGGCGCAGGACGGCCACATCGTCGTGGCGGGCCACCGCCTGCCGGTGCCGCACGGGCTGCCGTCCGGCGCGCTGCGCGTGGGCGTGCGGCCCGAGTACCTGGCGCTGGCACCGCAAGGCCAGAGTGGTGCGCTGCCCTGCGAAGTGGCGCGCGTGCAGGACGTGGGCACCCACCAGATGCTCACGGCCACCGTGGATGGCCAGGTGCTCAGGGCCCGCTGCGCGCCCGAACAGCGCCTGCCTGCCGTGGGTGAAACCGTGTGGCTGCAGGTGCTGGGCGAGCACACCTGCTTCTACCAGAATGAGGAGTTGTTGCCATGAGCGCCACGACCAAGCCCGTGAACCAGAAGGCCTGGTTTCTGATCCTTCCCGTGATCGTGTGCGTGGCCTTCTCGGCCATCCTGCCGCTGATGACCGTGGTGAACTACTCGGTGCAGGACATCATCTCGCCCGAGCGGCGCGTGTTCGTCGGCACCGAATGGTTCGCCGCCGTCATGCGCGACGAGGAGCTGCATGGCGCGCTGCTGCGCCAGCTCACGTTCTCGCTCGCGGTGCTGGCGGTGGAGATTCCGCTGGGCATCCTGCTCGCGCTGGCCATGCCCGCGCAAGGCTGGAAGTCCTCGGCCGTGCTCGTGGTGGTGGCGCTGTCGCTGCTGATCCCGTGGAACGTGGTGGGCACCATCTGGCAGATCTACGGTCGTGCGGACATCGGCCTGCTGGGCGCCGCGCTGGACAAGCTGGGGCTCGACTACAGCTACACCGGCAATGCCACGCATGCCTGGCTCACGGTGCTCGCCATGGACGTGTGGCACTGGACGCCGCTGGTGGCGCTGCTGTGCTACGCGGGGCTGCGCTCGATCCCCGATGCCTACTACCAGGCCGCGCGTATCGACGGCGCGAGCAAGCTGGCCGTGTTCCGCTACATCCAGTTGCCCAAGATGCGCGGCGTGCTGATGATCGCGGTGCTGCTGCGCTTCATGGACAG
>JAYSFC010000182.1:0-4321 GCA_041913505.1 Acidovorax sp. | reverse complement strand
CCAACGAGGGCGTGGTCACGCGCTCGCTCGACATGTTCCTGCACACCCCCTGCCATGTGGTGGGCGAGGTGAGCCTGCTGATCCGCCACAACCTGCTGCGCCAGACTCCCTCGGCCGAGGGAATCGAAGCCGTTCTGGCCCACCCCCAGGCGCTCGCGCAATGCCAGGCCTGGCTGTCCAAGCACCTGCCGCACGCTGAGCGCCGCCCCGTATCGAGCAACGCCGAGGGCGCGCGTCTGGCCGCTACCAACCCGAAGTGGGCCGGCATTTCCAGCGAGCGCGCGGCCCAGCAGTACGGCCTGCACGTCGTGGCCCATGCGATCCAGGACGATGCCTACAACCGCACGCGCTTTGCCGTGATCTGCCTGCCCCACACGCTGGCCACGCCCGCGCCTTCGGGCAAAGACTGCACCAGCCTCATCATCTCCGTGCCCAACCACCCCGGCGCCGTGCACGATCTGCTCGTGCCGCTCAAGAAGCATGGCGTATCGATGACGCGCTTCGAATCGCGCCCCGCGCGCACGGGCCAGTGGGAGTACTACTTCTACATCGACATCGAAGGCCATCCCGCCCAGGCCAATGTGGCCGCCGCGCTGGCCGAGCTGCAGCAGCTGTGCGCGTTCTACAAGGTGCTGGGCACCTACCCCGTCGCGCCGTGAGGATCCGCCATGTTTGAACAACTCGGGCTGATCGGCTGCGGCCTCATGGGCGGATCGTTCGCCCTGGCCATGAAGAAGGCGGGCCTCGTCAAGCGCGTGGTGGGCTACAGCAAATCGCCCTCCACCACCGACCGCGCGCGCCAGCTCGGCGTGATCGACGTCGAGGCCCCCTCGGCCCTGCTCGCCGTGGCGGGTGCCGACATCGTGCTCGTGGCCGTGCCCGTGGCCGCCACGGAGTCGACGCTCAAGGCCATCAAGCACCTCGTCACGCCGCAGACGCTCATCATGGACGTGGGCTCCACCAAGGCCGACGTGGTGCAGGCCGCGCGCCGCGCGCTGCGCGACCAGTTCGGCTCGTTCGTCCCCGCCCACCCGATCACGGGGCGCGAGGTCTCGGGCGTGGAGCACGCCGACGCTGAACTCTACAGCGGCCGCCAGGTCATCCTCACCCCCACGGAGCGCACGCTCACGGCCAACCTGCGCAGCGCGGAAGCGGTGTGGACGGCGCTGGGCTGCCGTGTCATGGCGATGTCGCCAGAGTCGCACGACGCCGCCTTCGCGGCCGTGAGCCACCTGCCCCACCTGCTCGCGTTCGCAATGATCCACAGCATCATGGGCCAGCAAGACTCCGACGACTTTCTTTCCCTGGCCGGGCCGGGTTTTCGCGATTTCACGCGCATCGCCGCCAGCGACCCCAAGATGTGGCGCGACATCCTGCGCGCCAACCGGGACGAGGTGCTGGCCCAGTCGCACCAGTTCCAGCAGGCGCTGCAAGCTTTCGAGAAAGCCATGCAGGCCGAGAGCGACCAGGCCCTCGAAGACATGATTACCCTCGCCAGCGAAACCCGCGCGCACTGGCGCATGGGCGCGCAGCGCAACCCCAAGGGCTGACCGCACCGGCAAGCCCCTCCCCACTCCATCGATGTACAGCACCGCCTACCTCGACCTCCCTCCCCTGGAAACCGCGGGAGGCGAGGTCCGCCTGCCGGGCTCCAAGAGCATCTCCAACCGCGTGTTGCTGCTGGCAGCCCTGAGCCAGGGCACGACTGAGGTGCACGATCTGCTCGCCTCGGACGACACGCGCGTCATGCTCGACGCGCTGCGCGCCATCGGCTGCGCCGTCGACGAATCCGGGGGCAGCACCGTGCGCATCACGGGCCTGGGCGATACCCCGCCGCGCTCGCCCGCGAAGCTCTTCCTCGGTAACGCGGGCACGGCCATGCGCCCGCTCACGGCGGCACTCACACTGCTGGGCGGCGAGTTCGAGCTTTCGGGCGTGCCGCGCATGCACGAGCGGCCCATCGGCGACCTGGTGGATGCGCTGCGCCAGCTCGGCTGCCGCATCGACTACCTGGGCAACGAGGGATTTCCGCCGCTGCGCATCGCACACGCCCAAGGCGTGCCGCCGCTGCGGCTGGCCGAACCCATCCGCGTGCGCGGTGATGTCTCGAGCCAGTTCCTCACGGCGCTGCTGATGGCGCTGCCGCTCGTGGCCCGCACCCAGGACGTGACCGTCGAGGTCGTGGGCGAGCTCATCTCCAAGCCCTACATCCACATCACGCTGGAACTGCTCGCGCGCTTCGGCATTGCGGTACGCCGCGACGGCTGGCAGCGCTTCACTATTCCTGCGGGCAGCCGCTACCAGTCTCCGGGCCGCATCCATGTGGAGGCCGACGCCTCATCCGCTAGTTATTTCATAGCACTCGGAACCCTGGCGACGCCGACATTAGGCCAGAAAGGCATCAAAATCCTTGGTGTGGGGCTCGACTCGATCCAGGGCGACATCCGCTTCGTGGAGGCCGCCCGCGCCATGGGTGCCCAGATCACGGGTGGCCCTAACTGGCTGCAGATCGAGCGCGGCGCCTGGCCGCTCAAGGCCATTGACCTCGACTGCAACCACATCCCCGACGCCGCCATGACGCTGGCCGCCATGGCGCTGTATGCCGACGGCACCACGGTGCTGCGCAACATCGCGAGCTGGCGCGTGAAGGAGACCGACCGCCTCGCCGCCATGGCCATCGAGCTGCGCAAGCTCGGCGCCGTGGTGGACGAAGGTGCGGACTACCTGCGCGTAACACCGCCCACCAGTGCCCAGGCCTGGAAGCCCGCCAGCATCCACACCTACGACGACCATCGTGTCGCCATGTGCTTCTCGCTCGCGGCCTTCAACCCCGCGCGCCTGCCCGTGCGCATCGAAGACCCGAAGTGCGTGGCCAAGACCTTCCCTGACTATTTCGAGGCCCTGTTCTCGGTCGCACAAACGGCAACGCCCCACATTCCGGTGCTCTGCATCGACGGCCCCACGGCCTCGGGCAAGGGCACCGTGGCTGCGGCCGTGGCCCAGCGCCTGGGCTACGGGTTCCTCGACTCGGGCGCGCTCTACCGCGTAACAGCCTTCGCCGCCCTCCAGGCGGGCCTGGCCATCGGCCCCGCGCAGGAAGCTGCCATCGCCGCCATCGCCCGCACACTGCCCGTGCGCTTCGAGCAGGGGCGTATCTGGCTCGGCGACCACGACGTGAGCGACACCATCCGCACCGAGGAGGCGGGCATGAACGCCTCCCGCGTCTCCGCGCTGCCCGCCGTGCGCGAGGCGCTCATCGCACTGCAGCACGGCTTTCAGCGCCTGCCCGGCCTGGTGGCCGATGGGCGCGACATGGGCACGGTGATCTTCCCCGCGGCCCCGCTCAAGGTCTACCTGACGGCCAGCGCGGCCTGCCGCGCAGAGCGCCGCCATAAACAGTTGATTTCAAAAGGAATTTCGGCTAGTATTGACGATCTTCGCGCAGATCTTGAGGCGCGCGACCAGCGGGATCAGTCCCGCGCCGTCGCCCCCTTGAAGCCTGCGCAGGATGCTCTGGTGCTGGACAACTCCCTGATGTCGATCGACGAAGCCGTCGACCAGGTGGTTGCCTGGTGGCAAGAGCGACAGCCCTTCGTATCCGGCATCGCGTCCGGCACGCAGGCTTAACCGGGCTCCACGCCGCCCCTGCCGCGCCGCAACTGGCGCATCGGTGGCGTGGCTTATCAACCTCAACCCCGTGGCCATCCTGGCCGCACACACCCTCCGCAGACAGCCATAGAAACGGTCGCAATGGTGCGTCCGGAAACCTGTTTGCGAGCAAGGAAAAACATGTCTGAATCTTTTGCCGCCCTGTTTGAAGAATCGCTGCAACGCACCGAAATGCGTCCTGGCGAGGTCATCACCGCCGAAGTCGTGCGCGTGGAGCACAACTTCGTCGTCGTGAACGCTGGCCTGAAGTCCGAGGCCTATGTGCCAATCGACGAATTCAAGAACGACCAGGGCGAAATCGAAGTCCAGGTGGGCGACTTCGTGTCCGTGGCCATCGGCTCGATCGAAAACGGCTACGGCGACACCATCCTGTCGCGTGACACCGCCAAGCGCCTGGCCTCGTGGCTGGCCCTGGAAAAGGCCCTGGAATCCGGCGAATTCGTCACCGGCACGACCAGCGGCAAGGTCAAGGGCGGCCTCACGGTGCTGGTCAACGGCATCCGCGCCTTCCTGCCCGGCTCGCTGATCGACACGCGCCCGATCAAGGACCTGACGCCCTACGAGAACAAGACCCTGGAATTCAAGGTCATCAAGCTCGACCGCAAGCGCAACAACGTGGTGCTGAGCCGCCGCGCCGTGGTGGAAGCCTCCA
>JAYSFC010000181.1:0-4362 GCA_041913505.1 Acidovorax sp. | reverse complement strand
TGCGCTGCTTCTCGGTCTGCGGGCTGAAGGGGTCGAGAAAGCCCTTGTTCTCGCCGGCCGTGAGCAGGCGGCGCTCCACACCAAGCTTCTCCATGATGCCGGTGAAGCCGAAGCCGTCCATGAGCACGCCGATGCTACCCACAATGCTCGCCTTGTCCACGAAGATGTCGTCAGCCGCGGCTGCAATGTAGTAGGCCGCGGAGGCGCAGGTTTCCTCGACCACGGCATACACGGGCTTGTTGTATTTGGCCCGCAGGCGCACGATCTCGTCGTTGATGATGCCCGCCTGCACGGGGCTGCCGCCCGGCGAATTGATGAGCAGCACCACGGCCTGTGAGCCCTCATCCTCGAACGCGCTGCGCATCGCGGCCACGACCAGTTCGGCACTGGCCTCGGATCCCGAGGCGATTTCGCCCTTGATCTCCACGACGGCCGTGTGCGGCGTGCTTTTGCTCGTGGTGTTGGCGTCGCGCATGAACACCACCCAGGCCACGACGATGAAGAACACCAGCCATGCGAGCCGTGTGAAGCTGCGCCAGCGGCGCGCGGAACGCTGTTCGGCCAGGGAAGCGAACACCAGCTTCTCCAGCACCTCGCGCTCCCAGCCCGGGGCCTGCGGCGGAGCCTTGCCTGCATTCGGGCTGGCGGCGGCTGCCGCCCACAAATCGGGGGCCGAGGGTGGATGGGCGCCAAAATCCGAGGATTCGGGGCGTTGGGGTTCGGTCATGGATCAGAACTCGACAGGTTGCAAGTTATAGGCAGTATGCCAGCGCACCACCCCGTCCACCTCGGACAGGGCGATCTTCACAAGGCCGCCGCGGCAGGGGCCGCCCGCGCAAGCACCGGTGTCGGGCACATAGGCGGCCCCGTGCGTGGCGCACAGCAGCCAGCGGCCCGTATCGTCGAAAAAGCGGCCCGGCTGGTAGTCCATCTCCATGGCCACATGGGTGCAGCGGTTCAGGTAGGCGTGCGGCGCCCCCTGGAAGCGCACGGCAAAGGCGCGGCAGGTCTGGCCCGCGTACACCACGTCGAAAGGCACGGCCAAGCCGCCTTCCTGCAGATCGGCGCTGCTGCACAGCGCAATAGCCTGGGAGTCGATCGGGGTCATGGGCACAGACAGGGAGCGCACGGGGCTCAGGCGTGGTGCGCCAGCCACTCGTGCAGCATGGCCACGGAATCGGCCACGTACAGCGGCGAGAAATCGGCGAAGGCCGTGGGCGCATGGGCGCCGTAGCTCACGCCCACACTGGCGCAGCCAGCCGACTGCGCCATCTGCAGGTCGTGCGTGGTGTCGCCAATCATCAGGAGGCGATCAGGCTCAACACCGAGCTCGGCCATGAGTTCCTGGAGCATCAGCGGGTGCGGCTTGCTCGCGGTTTCATCGGCCGTGCGCGAACTGTCGAATATGCCGCGCAACTGCACGGAATGCAGCACTTCGTCCAGGCCACGCCGGCTCTTGCCCGTGGCCACGGCCAGCAGGTGACCGCGCGCGCGCAGGGCGTCGAGCAGCGGCAGCACGCCCTGGAACAGGCTCAGGTCGTCCTGGTGCTTCAGGTAGTGGTAGCGGTAGCGGTTGCCCAGCTCGGGGTACTTCTCGGGCGGCACGTCGGGCGCCGCGTGGGCCAGCGCCTGCATGAGTCCCATGCCGATCACGTAGGCCGCGGCCTCGTCGGTGGGCACGGTCCCGCCCACGTCACGCACGGCGGCCTGGATGCAACGCACGATGATGGCCGTGGAGTCGAACAGGGTGCCGTCCCAGTCGAAGGCAATGAGGTCGAAGCGGCGGGGGCGGGTCGCGGACATGGATTCAGGAAGGCGTGAAGGCGGTGAAATCGGCCAGCTCAGGGGGCAGCTCGGCATGCAGCGTGAGGCGCTCGCCGCTGGCGGGATGGCTGAACTGTAACCGCCACGCGTGAAGGAACATGCGCTTGAGGCCTTGCTTGGGCAGGCGCTTGTTGAGGTCGAAATCGCCGTACTTGTCATCCCCCACGATGGGGTGGCCCTGCGATGCGAGGTGCACACGGATCTGGTGCGTGCGCCCGGTCTTGATCGTCACCTCCAGCAGGCTCATGGCCGGCAGCCCCTGCTGCGGGCGTGCGGGCACCGCGGCGCGCAGCTTGACCAGGGTGATGGAGCGCATGCCGTCGGGGTCGTCCTGCGTGGTCACGCGCACGCGGCGCTCACCGTCGGCCTGCAGGTATTTGTGCAGCGGCAGGTCAATGACCTTCTTGCTCGCCGGCCAGGCGCCCTGCACCAGGGCCAGGTAGGTCTTGCCCGTCTCGCGCTCGCGGAACTGGTCTTGCAAGTGCTTGAGCGCCGAGCGCTTTTTGGCCACGAGCAGGATGCCCGAGGTCTCGCGATCGAGCCGGTGCACGAGCTCGAGGAACTGCGCCTGCGGCCGCGCCTGGCGCAGCTGCTCGATCACGCCGAAGCTCACGCCGCTGCCGCCGTGCACGGCCACGCCCGCGGGCTTGTCGAGCGCGATCAGGCACTCATCCTCGAGCAGGATGGGGAATTCGCGCGCGGGCGCGGGGCGTTCCGCCTTCTCGGCCACTTTGTCCGAGATGCGAACGGGTGGCAGGCGAACGAGGTCGCCCGCTTCCACGCGCGTGTCGGCACTCGCGCGGCCCTTGTTGATGCGCACCTCGCCGCTGCGGATGATGCGGTAAACATGGGTCTTGGGAACGCCCTTGAGGTGGCGTATCAAGAAGTTATCGAGGCGCTGGCCGGCCGATTCGGCATCGACTTCGACCATCCGTGCAGCCGCAGGGGTTGTGCTTGGGGCCCGGTCCGTGGCCGGTTTGCCCCCTATAATGTGTTTCACCTGCGCAATATTAGTGTAAGTGGTTGATTTGCCTGGAGTTTAGTCCACCAACCATTTCCCCGGCGCAGGCAGGTCGATGCCAACGGGCGTCGTACACGCGCAAATGCGGGCCAGCTATGCCCGCGATGGCCTGTACGTTGCACGGCGGGCTGACAAATTGAAACACTGAATACGGAATCCCCAGCCGGCAGCCGCGCCCTACCCGGGCGCCGCTGGTCGGCGGATCGAAGCGAGCATGTGGATTGTCTGGACATGGATGGTGTCGCTCTGGCAGAGGCTTGTGCCGATGCCGGCAGCCATTGGCATGCCCCAGGCACCCCGCCAACCAGCCCAGCCCGCCACCCCGTCCGTGGCAAAGCTGCGCGCCTCACACCTCGCACTCATCCACGCGCCCCCGCCCCCCTTGCAGACATAGAACAAGTGTCCTGGCAACGGTTGGCGTCCCCGCAATTCCCTTCGTTTCAACGCATCAGCCCCGGCATCAACGGCCCCCACAGGGCCTGTGATAACGGTTGAACATGCCGGCAGGTCGTGTGCAGCAGTGCTGCGCACGGTCCGCCCACGAAACGAACAAAGGAATCGCATCATGAAGCGGATGCTCATCAACGCCACGCAGCCCGAAGAGCGGCGCCTGGCCATCGTCGACGGCCAGAAGCTGCTCGACTACGAAATCGAAATCGAAGGGCGCGAACAGCGCAAGGGCAACATCTACAAGGCCGTCGTCACCCGCGTCGAGCCCTCGCTCGAGGCCTGCTTCGTCGACTACGGCGAAGACCGCCACGGCTTCCTGCCGTTCAAGGAAATCTCGCGTCAGTACTTCGCTGAGGGCGTATCGCCCAGCCAGGCGCGCATCAACGACGTGATCCGCGAAGGCCAGGAACTGCTGGTTCAGGTCGAGAAGGAAGAGCGCGGCAACAAGGGCGCTGCGCTGACCACCTTCATCAGCCTGGCTGGCCGCTACGTGGTGCTGATGCCCAACAACCCCCGCGGCGGCGGCGTTTCGCGCCGGATCGAGGGCGAGGACCGCGCCGAGCTCAAGGAGGCGATGGACCAGCTCGAATACCCCAAGGGCATGTCCATCATCGCGCGCACGGCCGGCATCGGCCGCTCGGCGCCCGAGCTGCAGTGGGACCTGAACTACCTGCTCAAGCTCTGGTCCGCCATCGACGGCGCGGCCAAGGGCGGCAAGGGCGCCTTCCTGATCTATCAGGAGTCGAGCCTGGTCATCCGCGCCATCCGCGACTACTTCAACAACGACATCGGTGACATCCTCATCGACACCGATGACATCTACGAGCAGGCGCACCAGTTCATGGCGCACGTCATGCCCGAGCATGCGGCCCGCGTGAAGCGCTACCGCGACGACGCGCCGCTGTTCAGCCGCTTCCAGATCGAGCACCAGATCGAGTCGGCCTACGCCCGCACCGTGCAGCTGCCCTCGGGCGGCGCCATCGTGATCGACCACACCGAAGCGCTGGTCAGCGTGGACGTGAACTCGGCGCGCGCCATCAAGGGCGGCGACATCGAGGAAACCGCCA
>JAYSFC010000180.1:0-4458 GCA_041913505.1 Acidovorax sp. | reverse complement strand
GAAGCATCTAAGTTATTGATTTTGCAGGGGGCGACGACCCGCCCCCCGCGCACCACCCCTGTGAGACCGGGCGGAATACGGTGCTGGCTGCACTGCAGCCAGCGCGGTCCATATCCCTCTGATAGTAGGAATCATCATGGCAGTTACTGTTGAAACCCTTGAAAAGCTCGAGCGCAAGATCACGCTGAGCCTGCCCCTCTCCGCAATCCAGACCGAAGTGGACGCCCGCCTCAAGCGCCTGGCCCGCACTGTGAAGATGGACGGCTTCCGTCCCGGCAAGGTGCCCATGAACGTGGTGGCCCAGCGCTATGGCTATTCCGTGCAGTACGAAGTGCTGAACGACAAGGTGGGCGAGGCTTTTGCACAGGCCGCCAACGAAGCCAACCTGCGCGTGGCCGGCCAGCCCCGCATCACCGAGAAGGATGGCGCGCCCGAAGGCCAGGTGACCTTCGATGCCGTGTTCGAGGTGTTCCCCGAAGTCAAGATCGGTGACCTCACGGCAGCCGAGATCGAGCGCCTGTCCGCCGATGTGACCGACAGCGCCATCGACAAGACCGTCGAAATCCTGCGCAAGCAGCGCCGCACCTTCGCCCAGCGCGCCCTGGGCGCCGCCGCCGAAGACGGCGACCGCGTGACCGTGGACTTCGAGGGCAAGATCGACGGCGAGCCCTTCCAGGGCGGCAAGGCCGAAGACTTCCAGTTCCTGGTCGGCGAAGGCCAGATGCTCAAGGAATTCGAAGACGCCGTGCGCGGCATGAAGTCGGGCGAGAGCAAGACCTTCCCGCTGGCCTTCCCCGAGGACTACCACGGCAAGGACGTGGCCGGCAAGACGGCTGACTTCCTCGTCACCGTGAAGAAGATCGAAGCCGCCCATCTGCCCGAAGTGAACGAGCAGCTCGCCAAGTCGCTCGGCATCGCCGACGGCACCGTGGACGGCCTGCGCGCCGACATCAAGAAGAACCTCGAGCGCGAAGTCAAGTTCCGCCTGATGGCCCGCAACAAGCAGGCCGTGATGGATGCACTGGTGGCCAAGGCCGAACTGGATCTGCCCAACGCTGCCGTGCAGGCCGAGATCGCCCGCCTGCTCGAAGGTGCGCGCGCCGATCTGAAGCAGCGCGGCATCAAGGATGCCGACAAGGCGGAGATCCCCGACGACGTGTTCCGCCCCCAGGCCGAGCGCCGCGTGCGCCTGGGCCTGGTGCTGGCCGAACTCGTGCGCGCCAACGAACTGCATGCCAAGCCCGAGCAGCTCAAGGCCCATGTGGACGAGCTGGCCGCCAGCTACGAGAAGCCCGAGGACGTGGTGCGCTGGTACTTCGGCGACCGCCAGCGCCTTGCCGAGGTGGAGGCCGTGGTCATCGAGAACAACGTGACCGCCTTCGTGCTCGACAAGGCCAAGGTGACCGACAAGGCCATCTCCTTCGAAGACCTGATGGGCCAGCAGGCCTGATAGGCTCTCATGCTCCAGGGGCCCGCTGTCGGGTGCCCTGGGAGCCATCTCGTTCCTTGGGGCTTGTGCTTTGGCGCACAAGCCCCAATTCATTTCTGGGTACAGTATCGCGGTACCCGCTTGACTGGAGAAAACATGAGCGCACTAGAAACACAAGCCCTGGGCATGATTCCCATGGTCATCGAGCAGTCGGGCCGCGGCGAGCGGTCGTACGACATCTATTCGCGCTTGCTGAAGGAGCGTGTGATTTTCCTGGTCGGCCCCGTCAACGACCAGACCGCCAACCTCGTGGTCGCGCAGCTGTTGTTCCTCGAGAGCGAGAACCCGGACAAGGACATCTCGTTCTACATCAACTCCCCGGGCGGCTCGGTGAGCGCGGGCCTTGCGATCTTTGACACGATGAACTTCATCAAGCCCGATGTCTCCACGCTGTGCACGGGCATGGCCGCGAGCATGGGCGCGTTCCTGCTCGCCGCGGGCGCCAAGGGCAAGCGTTTCGCGCTGCCCAACTCCAAGGTCATGATCCACCAGCCGCTGGGCGGCATGCAGGGCCAGGCGACCGAGATCGAGATCCATGCGCGCGAGATCCTCAAGACCCGCGAGCAGCTGAACAATATTCTTGCCGAGCGCACAGGCCAGCCGCTGGAGAAGATCCAGCAGGACACTGAGCGCGACTACTACCTCTCTGCCGACGAAGCCAAGACCTATGGCCTGGTGGACCACGTGATCAACAAGCGCTCCTGAGCCCGAAGGCGTTGCCAGGCGGCGTTTTCCCCTGCGGGGAGGCGCCGTTTTTTATTTCGCTATCATCTTCCCGACAACGTTTTTTTGTAACAAGGCATTGCCCCCATGGCCGAGAAAAAAGGCTCCTCCAGCGAGAAAACCCTCTACTGCTCCTTCTGCGGCAAGAGCCAGCACGAGGTGAAGAAGCTGATCGCTGGTCCGTCGGTCTTTATCTGCGACGAGTGCATTGACCTGTGCAACGAGATCATCCGCGATGAGCTTCCTGCCGCCGAAGGCGCGCGCGAGGCACGCGGCGATCTGCCGACCCCGGCCGAAATCAAGGCCAACCTCGACAACTACGTGATCGGACAGGACAAGGCCAAGCGCACGCTGGCCGTGGCCGTGTACAACCACTACAAGCGCCTGCGCCACAAGGACAAGGCGGGCAAGGACGAGGTGGAGCTCACCAAGAGCAACATCCTGCTCATCGGCCCTACGGGCTCGGGCAAGACGCTGCTGGCGCAGACCCTCGCACGCATGCTGGACGTGCCCTTCGTGATGGCCGATGCCACCACGCTGACCGAGGCGGGTTATGTGGGTGAGGACGTCGAGAACATCATCCAGAAGCTGCTGCAGAGCTGCAACTACGACGTCGAAAAAGCACAGCGCGGCATCGTCTACATTGACGAGATCGACAAGATCTCGCGCAAGAGCGACAACCCCAGCATCACGCGCGACGTGTCGGGCGAGGGCGTGCAGCAGGCCCTGCTCAAGCTCATCGAGGGCACCATGGCCAGCGTGCCTCCGCAAGGTGGGCGCAAGCACCCGAACCAGGACTTCCTGCAGATCGATACGACCAACATCCTGTTCATCTGCGGCGGTGCGTTCGCAGGCCTGGAAAAGGTGATCGAAAACCGGACCGAGGCTTCAGGTATCGGCTTCGGCGCGGCCGTGAAGAGTAAGCAGCAGCGCTCGCTGACCGAGGTGTTCCAGGACATCGAGCCCGAGGACCTCATCAAGTTCGGCATCATCCCTGAACTCGTGGGCCGCATGCCCGTGGTGACAGCGCTGGCCGAGCTCAGCGAGGACGCACTCGTGCAGATCCTCACCGAGCCCAAGAATGCCCTGGTCAAGCAGTACAGCAAACTGCTGTCCATGGAAGGCGTGGACCTGGAGATCCGCACCGGGGCGCTCAAGGCCATCGCACGCAAGGCGCTCGCGCGCAAAACCGGCGCGCGCGGGCTGCGCTCGATCCTGGAGCAGTCCCTGATCGGCACGATGTTCGACCTGCCCAACGCTACCAATGTGGAAAAGGTGGTGGTGGACGAGTCCACCATCGACGAAAACAAGCCGCCGCTGCTGGTCTACCGCGAAGCGGCGAAGAAGGCCTGAGGCCGTTGCCATGCCGGGGCGCTGCGATGAAGCACCGTGTCCCGCAGCTCCCTCGTCTGGCGCCCTCGCGCCAGCGGGTTGAAAAATCCCCACTGCGGACCCAGTTCCTCAGTGTTTCATGAGGTTTGCCATGTCCGGACACACCCCCTTGCCTTCTACGCCCTTCGATCTGCCGCTGCTGCCGCTGCGTGATGTGGTCGTATTCCCCCACATGGTGATTCCCCTGTTCGTGGGTCGTCCCAAGAGCATTCGTGCCCTGGAGATGGCCATGGAAGCGGATCGCCGCATCATGCTCGTTGCGCAGAAGGCCGCCGCCAAGGACGAGCCCTCCGTGTCCGACATGTTCGACGTGGGCTGTGTGTCCACGATCCTGCAGATGCTCAAGCTGCCCGACGGCACCGTGAAGGTGCTGGTGGAGGGGCAGCAGCGCGCCCGCGTCAACGGCATCACGGACCATGAGACCCACTTTGTCTCCACTGTGGCGCCGGTGGAGTCGTCCGCTGACGAAAACAAGCCTAGCGAGATCGAGGCGCTGCGCCGCGCGGTGATGCAGCAGTTCGACCAGTACGTCAAGCTCAACAAGAAGATTCCACCCGAGATCCTCACCTCGATCGGCAGCATCGACGACCCGGGGCGCCTGGCGGACACCATTGCCGCGCACCTGCCGCTCAAGCTGGACAACAAGCAGGCCGTGCTGGACCTGGCCGATGTGAAGGAGCGCCTGGAAAACCTGTTCGAGCAGCTCAACCGCGAGGTCGACATCCTCAACGTCGACAAGAAAATCCGCGGCCGCGTCAAGCGCCAGATGGAGAAGAACCAGCGCGACTTCTACCTCAACGAGCAGGTCAAGGCCATCCAGAAGGAACTCGGCGAGGGCGAGGAGGGCGCGGACC
>JAYSFC010000179.1:0-4498 GCA_041913505.1 Acidovorax sp. | reverse complement strand
GTGCGCGCCGCCATCTCGATGCCGTAGGCGTTGTAGAGGAACGGCACGGTGTTGAGGTAGGTCTCGAGGATTTCGTCCTTGGTGTAGAGCGCCTCGATCTTGAGCGCGGTGACCGCCTCCTTGAGCTTGCGGTTCAACGTGGGCGCGCGGCCGATCTCCTCGGGGTAGAGGTTGCGCGCGAGCTGCTGCGTGAGCGTGGAGCCGCCCTGGCGGTCGCCCGAGAAGGTGCGCAGCATCGCGCCGCCCAGGCGCCACGGGTCGATGCCGAAGTGCGCGTAGAAGCGGTGGTCCTCGGTGGCGATGAGCGCATCCTTCACCGCAGGCGCGATGGCAGACAGGCCCACCCATTCGCGGTGCGAGCGCTTGAACAGCGCGAGTTCCTTGCCGTCGGCCGAGAGGATTTGCGCGGGCTGCTCGATCTTGGCCTTGCGCAGGTCGCGGATGCCGGGCGTGAGCGGCACCAGCGCGAGCAGGTACAGCACGAAGGCGGCGGGCGGTGCGGCGAGCGCCCACAGGCATTCGCGCCGCGTGGGGCGGCGCAGGCGTTGCAGGTGGTGGCGCAGGGTGCGCGCGGCGGCGGCCGCGAGGGGCGGCAAGGCCTGGAGGGGCTTCATCGGGTAGCTGGTGGGGCGCGGCGCACGGCGCGCCAAGGCGCTGGCGGCGGCATGCCAAGCCCTCTATTTTCGCCAAAAGCGGCCCCGGGCGTGTAACCGGATGGCCGGGAGCCTGTTTGACTACTGATTTGATAGCTGAAAAAGACCTGTGCATAAGCACATACCCGTGAAAAGGGCAAAAACCTGTTTGGCCGCGGGGCCCTGGGCGGCGCAGGGGATTGTCCTGCGGGCGCAGCCCACTGTTGCGCGCGGGCCCCTTTCTGGATGCGCCGCCAGGCCCCATATTCGGAACATGGCGCCATCGCGCCGCAACCCTTCAGGAGCACCTCCATGTCCGACCTGCCCATCCTCGGCACCCAGCCCCTCGGCCCGCTGTGGCCCACGATGGATCCCTTTTTGTTCTGCGCCCACCACGACGATGCCTATCCGGCCAGCGACGGCCGCCTGGGCGTGCAGGCCGTGGAGCTCGAAGGCCGCCAGATGGGCAGCGACTTCAGCCGCAAGGACGGCTTCTCGATGTACCACGGCGACAGCGTGCCGGGCTTTCCGGGCCACCCGCACCGCGGCTTCGAGACCGTGACCCTGGTGCGCAAGGGCCTGATCGACCACTCCGACTCCCTGGGCGCGGCCGCGCGCTTCGGCGGTGGCGATGTGCAGTGGCTCACGGCCGGCAAGGGCATCCAGCATTCGGAGATGTTCCCGCTGCTCAACAGTGACGCGCCCAACCCGCTGGAGCTGTTCCAGATCTGGCTCAACCTGCCCGCCCGCTCGAAGATGGTGGAGCCGCACTTCACCATGTTCTGGCACGAGCGCATCCCGCGCCTGGAGCACGTGGACGCGCAGGGCCGCAAGACCGTGGTCACGGTGGTAGCCGGCGCGCTGCCCGGCGCCGCCGCCGCGCTCGCACCGCTGCCGCCGCCGCCCGAATCGTGGGCCTCGCAGCCCGAGGCCGACGTGGCCATCTGGACGCTGCGCCTGGAACCCGGCGCGCGCTGGACCCTGCCGCGTGCGGTGGGCCCGAACACGCAGCGCATGCTGTACTACTTCGTCGGCGGCGGCCTGCGGATTGGCACCGTGGCGCCCGATGGGCACGCCGCGCTGCACGTGGATGCCACGCAGGACTGGGAACTGCACAACACCGGCGGTGACGTGGTGGAGTGCCTGGTGCTGCAAGGCCGCCCCATCGGCGAGAGTGTGGCGCAGTACGGCCCCTTCGTCATGAACACGCAGCAGCAGATCATGCAGGCCATGCAGGACTACCGCCGCACGCAGTTCGGCGGCTGGCCCTGGGGCGCGCAGGACCCGGTGCACGGGGCGGAACACCGGCGCTTCGCGCGCTACCCCGGCGCGCAGACCGAAGAGCTGCCGGGCTGACCCCAGGGCGGCACACAGGGCGCGGCGCGTGGACAATGCGGGTTGCTAATCCGAGGAATGCCTGCATGAACATCACCAAAGACACCGCCGTGACCCTCAGCTACAAGGTCACGGACCTCCGGGGCAAGGCCCTCGACGCCGGCCACCTGGCCTACCTGCACGGCGGCTACGACAACATCTTCCCGAAGGTGGAGGCCGCGCTCGAAGGCCAGGCCGTAGGACACGCCGCCACGCTGGAGCTGGCCGTGGAGGACGCCTTCGGCCCGCGCGACGAGAGCCTGGTGCGCACCATTCCCAAGAGCGAATTCCCGCCCGGCGTGAAGGTGGGCGGCCAGCTGCGCGGCGTGGGCAACGACGGCCAGCCGCAGATCTTCAACGTGGTCAAGATCAAGGGCCCCGAAGTGCACCTCGACGGCAACCACCCCCTCGCGGGCCAGGCGCTGCGCTTTGCCTGCAAGGTGACCGAGGTGCGCGCCGCCACGCACGAAGAGATTGCCCACCGCCACGTGCACGGCGGCCACGGCCACCACCACTGATACGGCGCTAGCGCCGCAGCAGCGTGCGCCGCAGCAGGCGCGCCGCGCGGTCGCGGATCGGCAGCGGCTCGCTGCCGGGCTGCGGCCGTTCGCGCGCGCGCCAGCAGGCGGCCAGGAAGTCCGCGAGGATGGCCGAGTCGTCCAGCGTGTCCGAGCCGCTCTTGTGGAACTCGGGGTGCCATTGGGTGGCGGCGATATAGCCGCGCCCCGGCGCGGGCTGCAGGCGGATCGCTTCGGGCACGCCGTCGGGTTCGCTCAGGGCCTCGACAACGAAATCGGGCGCCACCCGCTTGATGCCCTGGTGGTGGATGCTGTTGACGCGCACGCGCGGCTTGCCCGGGTACAGATGCGCCAGGCGTGTGCCGGGCACGATATGGATGTCGTGGAAATGCTGGTCGTACGTTGTCGCGTTGCGGTGCTGCAGCGCGCCGGGGTGCTGGGTCTGCAAGTCCTGGTAAAGCGCTCCGCCAAATGCCACGTTGATCAGCTGCAGGCCCCGGCAGACGCCGAAAATGGGTTTGCGCACCTCGGCAAACGCCTTGACCACGGCCAGGTCGTACAGGTCGCGCACGCGGTCGCCCACCCACTCCTCCCGCAGCGGCTCCTCGCCGTAGTTGCCCGGCCAGACGTCGGCACCGCCATGCATGACCACGCCGTCGAGCCACTCGGCGTAGTGGGCCAGCGTCACATCGCCGCGGGCGGTTTCTCCGGTAGGGCAGGGCACCATCACGACCATGGCGCCGGCGGACATGATCCAGTGCGCGATGGATTGCTCGACGTACTGCAGCGTCTTGCCCGTGAACAGTGGACGGGCGGGGTCGGCATGCTGGAAGCAGGTCGACAGGCCGATCTTCAGGCGGCTTGCGGCGGGCTGTGCGGCGGACATGCAGGAGTTGTAGCACCTTGGCGCGGGCGTGTCTGTAGGAATACGCCGTTCCCCCCGGGGCCGCCGCAGTGGCGCCCGCCCGGTGGCGAGTTGACCCGTGTCAAGATCAGGGGCTGCCGTTGGGGCATCATTGCCTTGGACATTGCAGCTACGCCCCGGCAGCCGCCGGGGCCCACACAGGAGGAAACGACGATGCAAGTGCAGGTTCACACCGATGACAAGATCCAGGGCGGCGAATCGCTGGCCCGCTGGGTGCAGGAGGAATGCGTGGCGCGGCTCGAGCGCTTTCGCGACCAGCTCACGCGCGTGGAGGTGTTCCTGACCGACGTGGATGCGGGCAAGTCCGGCGCCAACGACAAGCGCTGCCGCATCGAGGCCCGCGCGGCAGGCCGCGACCCCGTGGCCGTCACGGCCGATGCCGACAAGGTGGCCGATGCCTTCACCGGCGCCATCGACAAGCTCCTGCGCGCCATCGACCACGACCTGGGCCGCGCCAAGGACCGCAACGGCCGCGAAACCATCCGCACGGCGGCTGGGGAGTAACGCTGCGGTGCACCGCCGGCCCGCGCCGGCAGCAGGCACAAAAAAACGCGCCCTTGGGCGCGTTTTTTCATGGAGCGGGCAGGCTTACTTGCCGGCCATCACGCGTGCCATCTCCAGGCACTTGTTGGAGTAGCCCCACTCGTTGTCGTACCAGGCCACGACCTTGACGAAGGTCTTGTCCAGGGCGATGCCGGCGTCGGCGTCGAACACCGAGGTGTGGGTCTCGCCCACGAAGTCGGTCGCCACCACCTTGTCCTCGGTGTAGGCCAGCACACCCTTGAGCGCGCCCTGCGACTGGGCCTTCATTTCGGCCTTGATCTCGTCGTAGCTGGCTTCCTTCTCCAGCTCCACCGTCAGGTCCACCACCGACACGTCGGAAGTGGGCACGCGGAAGCTCATGCCGGTCAGCTTCTTGTTCAGCGCGGGGATCACCACACCCACAGCCTTGGCGGCGCCAGTGCTGCTGGGGATGATGTTTTCCAGGATGCCGCGGCCGCCGCGCCAGTCCTTGTTGCTGGGGCCGTCCACGGTTTTCTGTGTGGCGG
>JAYSFC010000178.1:0-4614 GCA_041913505.1 Acidovorax sp. | reverse complement strand
ACTGGGCCGCGCGGCCGAGGCCGTGAACCAGAAGCGCATGACGGAGGCGCAGGCCACGCTGGAGTCCGGCCAGTCGGTGCACCATGCCTCGCGCGCCATGATGGCGGCGCTCAAGGCCTTGCTGGGCAAGGCCTGAGGCGCCCGCGCCGGATCGGCTGTTCGGCGTCGCCGGTCTTGAGATCCGGCGTCGGCCGCAGGCGGAGCGGGGATGCCGCGGCGGACGGGATCGCGCGGGCCTAAAATCGCCGGCAGATCAAATTTCCGCCATTTCTTGCAAAGGAACCTCATGAAGACCACTCGCCGTACCCTCGCTGTCACCTGCGCTGCCGCACTGGCCCTGCTGTCGGGGCATGTCGGCGCCCAGCAAGCCAAGGAGGTGAAGATAGGCTACGCGCTGGCGATCAACTCCCACTACGGCGCAGGCGCGCAGGCTTGGGCAGACTATGTCGAGAAGGCCACCAACAACGCCTTCAAGTTCAAGCAATTCCCGTCCAGCGCACTGGGTGGCGAGCGTGAACTGATCGAGGGTTTGCAGCTCGGCACCGTGGAAGCGATCATCGTGTCCACCGGTGCCCTGAGCAACTTTGTGCCGGAGATCGGCGTGGTGGACATTCCCTTCCTGTTCCGCGACACCGCGCATGCGCGCAAGGTGTTTGATGGCGAGATTGGCCAGGACCTGCTGACCAAGTTCAAGAAGCGCGGCTTGATTGCCCTGGCTTGGGGCGAGCAGGGCTTTCGCCACCTGAGCAACAACAAGCATCCGGTGAACAAGCCGGAAGACCCCACGGGCCTGAATATCCGGCCGTTGCAAACCCCGGTCCACTTTCTGGCCTGCCGCACCTTGGGGGCTCCGCCCCCGCCCATGGCCTGGCCTGAGGTGATTGGTGCCCTGCAGCAGGGCACCATCGACGGCCAGGAGAACCCGCTTTCCGTGTTCGTGTCGGCCAAGCTGTGGCAGGTGCAGAAGAACCTGACCCTGACCGGGCACGTCTATGCGCCGGTGGCACTGATTGTCTCGCCGGCCTTTTTCGGCAGCCTGACGGATGCCCAGAAGGCGGCCTTCATCGAAGGCGCCAAGCGTGGTGCGCAGGCTTCGCGCAAGTTCGTCGATGACGTCGAGAAGAAGGGCGTTGACGAGATCCGGTCGCACGGCGTGAACGTCGTGACCCAGGTCAACAATGCGCCGTTCCAGGCGGCACTGACGCCGGCCTACAAGCAGTACGCGGCCAAGTACGGCCAGAAGACGCTGGACCAGATCGCTGCCGTCAAGTAAGACGCCGCCGGTCTGTTCCTGCCCTCGCAACGCCCGGCTTTGTCCGGGCGTTTGTTTAGCTCCCCATCAGCCTATGCCCCGGATTCCCCGACTATGTTGAACCGCCTTGAGCGCGCTCTTGTGGCCTGCAATCGCTGGCTGCTGATCCTGTTGCTGCTGGCCATGGCCTGCATCGTGTTTGCCAATGTGGTGCTGCGCTACACCACCGGTGACTCGATCGTCTGGGCCGAAGAGGTGGCACGGCATCTGATGATTTGGGGGACGTTCCTGGGGGCTGGGCTGGTTCTGCGTTTCGGTGGTCACGTGGCGATCGACAACCTGCACCAGAGCGTCAGCACCCGCGCCGCACGCTTGTTGCGCATGCTGGTGGTGGCGGGCCTGGGGGTGTTCTTCCTGCTGATGACCTACTTTGCCGTGCTCTATGTGTGGGCCACACGATTCCAGACCACTGCTGCCACCGACATTCCCATCGCCTGGATCTACGCCGCCATGCCGGTGGGTTTCCTGCTGATGTTTGTTCATCTGCTGTTCGTTGCGCGCGGCTACATCGCGGCGGGCCGCTACGTCGAGTCCGACGAAATGGATGCCGAATCGGCCGCCTCGCTCTGAACCGAAAGTCCAATCGACCATGGCCACCACGCTTTTCATTGCCGCCGTCGTCCTGATGGCATTGGGGTTTCCCGTAGCGTTTGCACTGGCAATGTCCGCCTCGCTGGCGGTCTTTGTCGGCGGGCGCTACCCGCAGCTGATCGTCTTCAAGGAGATGTTCACCGGCATCGACAGTTTCCCGCTGATGGCCGTGCCGTTCTTCATCCTGGCGGCTGAGATCATGTCGGGGGGCGCGCTCACCGTGGTGCTGCTGCGTTTTGCCGCGCAGTTCGTCGGGCATCTGCGCGGTGGCCTGGGCTATGCCAACATCCTGTCGCTGACACTGTTCTCCGGCATTTCCGGCTCGGCCTTGGCCGACGCCGCCGGGCCGGGCTCCATGATGGTCAAGATGATGGACAAGGCCGGTTATTCGCGCGCCTATGCCGCAGCCCTGACGGCCAGCACGGCCATCGTCGGGCCCATCATCCCGCCCTCAATCATCATGATCATCTATGCGCTGCAGGACGAGCAGGTGTCCGTGGGTGCATTGTTCATTGCGGGCTTCGTACCGGGTCTGCTGATCGCGGCAGCCATGGCGGCCGTGAACTGGTGGGTCTGCGCCAAGCGGGACTACCGTTCGCGCGAACCACGCCCCAGCCGGCGTGAGATGGTGCTCAACAGCGTGCGCGCGATTCCTGCCCTGATGCTGGTCGTGCTGATCCTGGTGGGCATCCGCTTCGGCGTGTTCACGCCGACCGAAGCTTCGGTGGTGGCGGTGTTCTACGCGCTGGTCTGCGGCAAGTGGGTGTACCGTACGCTGGAGTGGCGCGCCTTGCCGCACATTGCGGCGCGCTCGGCGCTGCTGACGGCCTCGGTGCTGCTGGTCGTCGCGGCCTCGGGTGCCTTCGCCTGGGTGCTGACGGTGGAGGGCATTCCCCAGCAGCTGGCGCAGACGATCATCAGCTGGGAGCTGTCCCCCGTAACGTTCCTCATCGCGGTGAACGTGCTCCTCCTGCTGTTCGGCATCTTCATGGAGCCGTTGCCGGGCGTCATGATCCTGGTGCCGATCCTGGCGCCCATTTCGGCGGCGCTGGGCATCGATCCGATCCACTTTGCCATGGTGGTGATCGTGAACCTGACGCTGGGCATGATCACGCCGCCGGTTGGCGGGCTGCTGTTCGTTACTTCGGTGGCGACCAAGGTGCCCATGGCGGCGCTGACCCGTGAACTGCCACTGTTCCTCCTGGCGCATCTGCTGGTCCTGGTGCTGCTGACCTTCGTCCCGGCGATTTCCACCTGGTTGCCTCACGTGCTGGGCTTCTGAGTACGTGCAATGAAAAAGCCCGCGGGCAGCAATGTCCGCGGGCTTTTTTTCAGGGCGGCCGGTCAGGCGAAGACGCCAGCCGTCTCCTGCATGCGAGCCGAGACCTCGCCCAGCTGGTGCAGGCTGTCGCCGTAGGTCATCTCCAGCTGCGTCAGCTTCTTGAAGTAGTGGCTGACGATGTACTCGTCGGTCACGCCGATGCCGCCGTGCAACTGCACCGCCTGCTGGCCCACGAAGCGCATGCTCTGGCCCAGCTGCACCTTGGCGCGGGCCAGCGCGGCGCGGCGCTCGCCAGTGGGGGCGTTGAGCTTGAGGCTGGCGTAGTAGCTCATCGAGCGCGCCAGCTCCAGTTGCATCTTCATGTCGGCCACGCGGTGGCGCAGGGCCTGGAAGCTGGCGATGGCCACGCCGAATTGCTTGCGCTGGTTCATGTAGTCCACGGTCAGGGCCACGGTCTGGTCCATCACGCCCACGGCTTCGGCGCAGGTGGCGGCGATGCCGGTGTCCACGGCCAGTTCAAGGGCGGCCAGGCCGTCCTTGGTGACCAGTGTGGCGGCGGCGTTGGCCAGCTGGACCTCGGCGGCGCGGCTGCCGTCCTGGGTGCCGTAGCCGCTCGTGGTGACGCCGGAGGCCGCGCGCTCCACCAGGAACAGCGCGATCTGGCCGTCCAATTGCGCGGGCACGAGGAAGGCGTCGGCTTGGTCGCCGGCGGGGACTATGCTTTTGGTAGCTGTCAGCGCATATCCGGTGGGCGTTGCAGCCGCTTTTGCATCGCAAACGTCGAGGCGGTAGCGGGCCTTGCGCTCCTGGTGGGCCAGCACCACCAGGGCTTCGCCGCTGGCGATGCGCGGCAGCCAGGCGGCCTGCACGTCGGCGGGCGCGCAGCGGGAGAGCACGCTGCTGGCGATGAAGGTGTGCGCCAGGGGTTCGAGCACCATGCCACGGCCCAGTTCTTCCATGGCCACCATGGCGTCGATGGCGCCCTGGCCCATGCCGTCGTGCTGTTCGGGCACCGTGAGGGCGGTGAGGCCCAGCTCGGCCAGTTCGCCGTAGGCGGCGCGGTCGAAGCCGCCAGCGGCGACGATGGCGCGGCGGCGCTCGAAGGTGTAGCCCTTGTCCACCCACTTGCGCACGGCGTCGCGCAGTTGCTGCTGGTCGTCAGAAAAATCGAAATCCATGTTCTTGTCTCCTCAGCCCAGAACCGTTTGAGCGACGATGTTGCGTTGCACTTCGTTCGAGCCACCGTAGATGGTGGTCTTGCGCATGTTGAAGTAGGTGGAGGCCAGCGGCGCATGGGCCACGCTGCCGCCGGGGAAGTCGCCTTGCCAGCCCGCTTCCATGGCTTCCTCGATGAAGGGCAGGGCGAAGGGGCCGGCGGCCAGCATCATCAGCTCGGCATAGCGTTGCTGGATCTCGCTGCCCTTGATCT
>JAYSFC010000177.1:0-4659 GCA_041913505.1 Acidovorax sp. | reverse complement strand
CGAACTGCACGATGCGCGGCACCTTGTACACGGCCATGTTGTCGCGGCACCAGGCAATGATGTCCTCTTCGCTCACCTGGCCCTTGTGGCTGGGCCGCAGCACCACCACGGCCTTGACGGTCTCGCCCCGATAGCTGTCCTTGGCGGCGATGATGCACGCCTCCTGGATTGCGGGGTGGCGGAACATGAGCGCCTCCACCTCGGCGGGCCAGACCTTGAAGCCGCTCGCATTGATCATGCGCTTGAGCCGGTCGGTCAGGAAGAAATAGCCCTCTTCGTCCACGCGCCCCAGGTCGCCCGTGCGGAAGAAGCGCTTGCCCTCGAACTCGATGAACGCGGCGGCCGTGGCGTCGGGCCGCTTCCAGTAGCCCTCGAATACCTCGGGGCCGTGCACGATGATCTCGCCCTGCTCGCCCACGGGCATTTCCCGCAGCGTGTCGGGGTCGACCACGCGCGCATCCGTGCTCATGAACGGAATGCCCAGGCATTGCTGCTTGGGGTGGTCGGGCGGGTTGGTGTGCGAGGGTGCCGCCGTCTCGGTCAGGCCATACCCCTCGGCGTAGCGCAGTCCGTACTGCTCCAGCAGGCGCTGGGCCACCGCCTGCGGCATGGCCGCGCCGCCGCCGCCGATGTAGGCCAGGCTCGACAGATCGTACTGCGCGAAGTTCGGGCTCGCCATGAGGTCGATGACCATGGTCGGGATGTTGGTCCAGTTCGTCACCCGGTAGCGCGAGATCAGCCGCCCGGCAAGATCACGGTCCCAGCGCGGCATGATGACCAGCGTGACGCCCGCATAGATTGACGCATGCATCACGCTGACCATCCCCGTGATGTGGAACATGGGCACCACGGCCAGCGTCACGTTGTCCGCCGTGGCGTTGCCCCAGGCCGCGCTGGCCACGGCGTTGTGCATGATGCTGCGGTGCAGGTGCATGCAGCCCTTGGGCAGGCCCGTGGTGCCGCTAGTGTAGGGCAGCAGGGCCAGGTCGTTCGTGTCCACCTCCAGCGCGGGCGGCGCATCGGCGCAGGCCAGCGCATCAGTCCAGGCATGAACCAGCCCGCCCGCGAGCGCAGGCAGCGCGTGGCGCGTGGCCAGCCAGGCCCTCCAGGCCTCGGGCGGCGCATCGGGCCCTGCCGCCGAGGCGTCGAACGCATCGGTGAACTGGGTCACGATCAGGTGCTGCAGGCGCTGCCCTGGCTCGAGCGCATCGCTGGCCTTGACCAGCTCGGGCGCGAGATCGCCTGTGGTGATGGCCACGCGGGCATCGGGATCGGTGATGTAGTGCTTGAGCTCCTCGGCCCGGTTCATCGGGTTCACGGGCACGACCACGGCATTGGCGCGCAGGATGGCGAAATGCGCCAGCACGAGCTGCGGGCAGTTCTGCATGCACAGCACCACGCGGTCGCCCCGGCGCACGCCCAGTGCATGCAGCCGCGCGGCGAGCCGCTCTGCCCCTTCGGCCAGCGCGCGGTAGCTGGTGGAGCGGCCAAAGAACACCAGCGCCGCCTTGTCGGGGTAGCGGCGCGCATTGGTGGCCAGGTTGTCCCACAGCGAGGTGACGGGTGTGGTGATCGAATGCGGAAGGCGGCTGGGCCAGAAGGAATGGTGAGGGCGCATGGCAGTCGGGTGAAGCGATCCCCTAGCCTAGGGGTGCTGCCGCAGCCAGGCATTGGGGAAGCCACTGAGAACCCGTCGCCTAGGCGACGCTCCGCCCCAGGGCGGGAGTCAGGGATGTGCGCAGGCGTCGTCCAGCCCCGCCATGCCCGCCAGCTTCTGCAGGCCAGAGCGGTTGTCCAGGCAGGCCTGGTGCTGTGCCTGCGCCGCCTTCTGCTGGGCCGTGCGCGCGGCCTGGGCACGTTCTGCTTGCAACTGGGCGACGCGATCGCGCAGTTGCGGCATCACGGCCAGAGCAGCCTTCTCGCCCTCCACGATCGCGCTGGCACGCTGGCTGAAGTCGGCGGGCCCCATGTCGAGGACCTGGGGCCGCACGATGACATCGGCCCGTGCCAGTTCGGCCCGCCCAAGCTTCTGGCCCATGATGGCGATGGACTGGCCCAGCGCGCCCAGCAGGTTCTCGGGCGTCTTGCCACGGGCCTTGTTGGAGATGTCCACGGCGACCACCACATCGGCGCCCAGCTGGCGCGCCGCATCCACAGGCACCGGGCTCACGATGCCGCCGTCGACGAAGTGGTACTTGCCTATGGCCACGGGCTGAAATACGCCCGGCACGCTGCTGGAAGCGCGCACGGCCTGGCCCGTGTTGCCGCGAGCGAACACGGTGCGCTCGCCATCCTCGAGCCGCGTGGCCACGGCCACAAAGGGCTTGGCCAGCTGCTCCAGGGGTTTGCGATGCACCTGATCGTTCACATAATTCTCGAGCTTCTGGCCTTGAACCAAACCGCCGGCAGACAGCTGCAGGTCGCGGATCTTGGACTCGTCGAGCGCCACGGCCTTTTCCTGCAGCTCGAAGGCATTCATGCCGCTGGCATACAGCGCACCCACCACGCTGCCCGCACTGGTGCCTGCCACCACCGAGGGCGTGAAGCCGTTGGCCTCCAGCATCTTGAGCACGCCGATATGGGCAAACCCCTTGGCCGCGCCGCCACCCAGGGCGACGCCGATCTTGACGGGAGGCAGGGCCGGTGCCGCCGCTGCGGCCTCGGCGGGCGCCGCGGGCTTGCCCGGCGGGGTGCTGCCGCATGCGGCGAGCCCGGCCAGACCCAGACACGCCAGCGAGCGCAAAAAAACATCCAAGCGCATGCCAAAAGATTCTGTAGTCATCGGGGCGAAGCAGTGTAGCGGCCAGGCAAAGCCCCTCATGCAAGCGATGGCGGCCGCACGCGCTCAGCCGTCCACGGGACGCAGAGCGGTGTATCGAGCCGCAATTGGTAGAACGCCAGATTCAGCCAACGCCCGAACTTGACCCTCACCGGCGACAGCGTGCCAGCATGCCGGAAGCCCAGGCGCTCGTGCTTATCCGACGAACAAGATGCACAAACCGGCGCACGTGGCGGGATGTGGCCCGACCTGCTCCAATGCAGGGAACATGTCCCACGAACCCCGATTAATGCAATCCCTGCGCGCGCTGCTTGCGGCGTGCCGCACCGCCGCCCTGGGCACCCTGGCCGAGGGGCCCGTGCCCAAGCCGTTCGTATCCTTCGTGCCGTTCGCGGTGGATGCGCAAACGGGCACGCTGGTGCTGCACGTGAGCGCGCTGGCCGCGCACACGCGGCAGCTGCAGCGCTGCCCCGAGGTGTCGCTGCTCGTCACCGCCACCGAGGTGCCCGGCGAAGGCGTGCATGCGCTGGAGCGCGTGACGCTGAGCGGCCGCGCCACCGTGCTCGCGCCCGAGGCGGCGGCATCGGCGCGAGCGGCCTACCTGGCGCGCTTTCCCGAGGCCGAGCCAATGACTGAGCTCGCCGACTTTCGCTTTGTGGCCATCGCACCCACGGCGGCGCGCCACGTGGCGGGCTTTGGCGCGGCGCGCGACGTGGCGCAGCAGGAGCTGGCGGCGCTGCTGAGCACTGCACCGTAGCCCTACTGCTGCAGCTGGGCCCAGACCTTGTCGAGCCGCTTGACGCTCACCGGCTGGGGCGTGCGCAGCTCCTGTGCGAAGAAACTCACGCGCAACTCCTCCAGCAGCCAGCGCAGCTCCTGCATGCGCGCATCCACCGCGCCCTTGCGCTCGGCCACCAGGCGCCAGTAGCGTTGCTCCTGTGGGCGCAGTTCGGCCAGTCTGGCCGCATCGCGCGCGGGGTCGGCACGGACCTTATCGAGCCGCAGCGTGATGGCCTTGAGGTAGCGCGCGAAGTGCGCCAGCTGCGCCCAGGGTGCGGCGGCAATGAAGTTCCTGGGCATGAGGCGCTGCAGTTGCTGCTGCGCATCCTGCGTGGCCTCGGGGGCGTTCTTGGTGTCCTTGATCTTGCGCGCGGCCGTGGCGTATTCGAGCAGGATGGTGCCCGCCAGGCGCGCGACCTCGTTGGCGATCAGCGTGAGGCGGCCGCGCCCCTCGTCCACGCGGCGCTTGAAGGCGCTCTCGTCGGTGGGCAGCGGCTCCTGCAGGAAGGCGCGCTCCAGCGCCACGTCGATGATCTGCGCGCGCAGTTCCTCCTGCGTGCCCAGCGGCATGTAGGCCACGGCCATCTTCTGCAGGTCGGGGATGTTCTTTTCGAGGTACTTGAGCGCGTCCTTGATCTGCAGCGCGCACAGGCGGCGCAGGCCGGCGCGGTGCTTGGCCGCCGCCACCTCGGGCTCGTCGAACACCTCGATGGTGACGGCGTCGCCCGCGTCGATGAGCGCCGGAAAGCCGATGAGCTGCTGCCCGCCCTTGCCGATCTCCATCAATTCGGGTAGCTCGCCAAAGGTCCAGGCGGTGTAGCGCGCCTCGGCCTGCGCGGCAGGCGCGGGTTTTGCTCTTTTTTCAGGAGCACGTTGCGCTTTATCGGTAGCACTTTCATATGGTTTTTCATCTGAATTCGGCTTGCTACCAGCGCCAGGCGCTATCTTTAATGAAGCAAGCGCCTGGAAGGCCCCGCGCGCCTTGGCACCCAGTTCGGCCTTGAGCGCGCCCAGGTTGCGCCCCTGGCCGAGCTGGCGGCCGTGTTCGTCCACCACGCGGAAGTTCATGAACAAATGCGGCGGCACCATGTCGAGCTTGA
>JAYSFC010000176.1:0-4790 GCA_041913505.1 Acidovorax sp. | reverse complement strand
TGGTGTTGCCCACGGCGTCCAGCGGGTCGGTGATGTCGCGCACGCTGCTGGGCAACTCGCTCATCTCGGCGATGCCGCCCGCGTTGTCGGTGATGGGGCCGTAGGCGTCCAGCGCCACGACGATGCCGGCCATCGAAAGCATGGCCATGGCTGCCACGGCAATGCCGTAGAGCCCGGCCAGCGCATAGGCCACGATGATGGCGATGCACACGCAGATCACGGGCCAGGCCGTGGAGCGCATCGACACGCCCAGCCCTGCGATGATGTTGGTGCCGTGGCCCGTGGTCGAGGCCTGGGCGATATGGCGCACGGGCGAGTACTGCGTGCCGGTGTAGAACTCGGTGATCCACACCAGCGCGGCCGTGAGCACCAGGCCGGTGGCGCAGGCGCCGAACAGCTTCATCTGGCTGCCGCTTGCCGCGATGGCGTTGTCGGGAATGATCCACTGCGTGACGAAGTAGAACGCGATGAGCGAGAGCACGCCTGCGATGGCCAGGCCCTTGTAGAGCGCGGGCATCACGTTCTTCATGCCGGGCGAGGCCTTCACGAAGAAGCAGCCGATGATGGAGGCCACGATGGACACGGCCCCCAGGGCCAGCGGGTACACGGTGGCCTGCAGCGGCGCCGCGCCCACGAGCAGCGCCCCCAGCACCATGGTGGCGATCAGCGTGACGGCGTAGGTCTCGAACAGGTCGGCCGCCATGCCGGCGCAGTCGCCCACGTTGTCGCCCACGTTATCGGCGATCACGGCGGGGTTGCGCGGGTCGTCCTCGGGGATGCCGGCTTCCACCTTGCCCACGAGGTCGGCACCCACGTCGGCGCCCTTGGTGAAGATGCCGCCCCCCAGGCGCGCGAAGATGGAGATGAGCGAGGAGCCGAAAGCAAAGCCGATCAGGGGGTTCAGCAGCGTGGCCAGGTTGGCCGTGGGCTTGAGGTTGCCGTTGCCGGCCAGGAACCAGTAAAAGCCCGTGACGCCCAGCAAGCCCAGGCCCACGACAAGCATGCCCGTGATGGCGCCGCCGCGGAACGCCACATCAAGCGCCGGCCCCATGCCCTGCGTGGCCGCCTGGGCCGTGCGCACATTGGCGCGCACCGAAACGTTCATGCCGATGAAGCCGCAGGCGCCCGAGAGCACGGCACCCACCACGAAGCCGACGGCCGTCGTGCCGTCGAGAAAGGCGCCGATGAGCACGGCCAGCACCACACCCACCAGGGCGATCGTCTTGTACTGGCGCGCCAGATAGGCGGCGGCGCCGGCCTGGATGGCCCCGGCAATCTCCTGCATGCGGGCGTTGCCCGCGTCCTTGGCCAATATCCAGCTGCGGGCCCAGAGCCCGTAGGCCACCGCAATCAATCCGCAAACCAGGGCCAGTATGAGAGGGGAAGTCAGCGCTGTCGATCCAGCCATTCTTGGTCTCCATTCAGGTTGCACGGAAGGAAACACAACGCATTGGAGGTGCTTCCGCTGCGTTGCTTCCTCGTGCTCCAGCGGCTGGAGACGATTGGCCAACGAAGCCAATTTAACGCCAAATCGATGGTCGGTGTTTGCTTGCAAGCAGACAGAAAGGAGGCAGCGCCTAAAATCAGGGTTAGTCCCGACGGGGATTTTTTGTTTCCCATCCACTCTTCAAACCATGTCCTTCGACAAAGTCACCCCTGGCAAGAACGCCCCTGAAGCCTTCAACGTCGTCATCGAGATCCCGATGAACGCCGATCCGATCAAGTACGAAGTGGACAAGGAATCGGGCGCCCTGTTCGTGGACCGCTTCATGACCACGGCCATGCACTACCCCAGCAACTACGGCTATGTGCCGCAGACGCTTTCGGGCGACGGTGACCCGGTGGACGTGCTCGTGATCACCCCGTACCCGCTGGTCCCCGGCGTGGTCGTGCCCTGCCGCCCGCTGGGTATCCTGATGATGGAAGATGAAGCCGGCGTGGATGGCAAGGTGGTGGCCGTGCCCACCAGCAAGATCCTGCCGATGTACGACCACTGGAAGACCATCGACGACGTCAACGCCATGCGCCGCAACGCCATCGCCCACTTCTTTGAGCACTACAAGGACCTGGAGAAGGGCAAGTGGGTCAAGGTGCTGGGCTGGGAAGGCATCGACTCCGCGAAGAAGGAAATCCTGGACGGTATCGCGAACTACCAGAAAACCAAGGCCTAATGGCTTGAAATAGGCCTCGAGTGCTCATTCAATGGGCGCTGGATGCTATTAAAAAAAGAGCATTCGGAGGCGTCCGTATGCTCTTTTTTCATGGGCGGCTGGGATCGGGATAAAGCAGCTGCAGCCCTGGCAGGCGCGGGCGGCGGAAGGCCTGCCAGCGGCCTTCGGGTTGGGCGAGCCGGTCGGCCAGGGCCCACCAGGCGCTCGGGTTGAGGCCGATCCCGAAATGGCTGGCCACCACTTCGATGTTCTCGGTGTGCGGATTGTGGTGTGCAGGCGCCTGAATGCTGCCGCGCCAGGCCACCACGCCGTCGCTGCGCGAGTAGATGCTGCTCGTGGGCACGGGCGGCGCCTCTGGCAGGTTGTAGTGGGCGGCCTCGCGCAGAGCGTCACGGCCGCTGGCCAGTTCGTAGATGCGCCATGCGTTGGTGGAGGTGTGGGGCCCCGCAAAGGGGGTGCCCAGCGTGATGACGGCGCGCACGCGATCGGGAAACTCCTTGGCCAGTTCGCGCGCGTAGATGCCCCCCAGGCTCCAGCCCACCAGGCTGACCTTGGCGCCGCTGCGTTCGCTGGCTTCGAGTACCTGGCGCCGGGCCGCTTCGAGCACGCCCTCGCGCGGCCCCAGGTTCAACCCCTGGCCCCAGCCGATGGGCGCATAGCGGCGCGATTCGAGGTAGCGGCGCAGTGGCACCGTGGTGGCATCGCCAGCCGTCAGGCCCGGAAAAACGATGACGGTGTGGCCGTCGCCCAGGGGCGCACGCTGCAGCACGGGCCAGGCGGGCAGCACGGCACCGAACTCCCATGGCGCGCGCAACTCCATCGCCAGCAGCGACAGACTGGGTGGCGGCATATCGCCGGAGTGGCTGGGGCGGTTTGCGGGCATGGCGGAGCGCGGGGATAGAGTGTCGTACGGCTACAACGTTATGGTGTAACAGTAGCATTCTTCGGGCGTTTGCATGCATCGATGGGCTGGAGGAGGCTCTCCAATAGGCCCATGCAGGTAGTTTCCCCCGTAACACGGAATGCTGGGAAATCAGCGAAAATGTCACTATAAGTAACTGGCTGTAGGGCGCGACCGGACCCGCTCTGCTCCAGATTCCCCGTACCCAAAGGACTTTGATATGGCCACCTCCTCCCCGTCTTCTCACCAACGCACGGGGGCTGCCGCTGGCGGTGCCTCGGAGTACCTCACGTTCCGGCTCGGCCAGGAGGAGTACGGGATCGATATCCTGCGCGTGCAGGAGATCCGTTCGTACGAGCAGCCCACGCGCATGGCGCATGCGCCCGATTTCATCAAAGGCGTGATCGATCTGCGCGGCGTGATCGTGCCCATCGTTGATTTGCGGCTCAAGCTGCACTGCGCCCAGGCCGAATACACCGATTTCACGGTCGTCATCATCCTCAATGTGGCTGGCACGGTGCTGGGCGCTGTGGTGGATGCGGTGGCCGATGTGGTGGCGCTCACCCCCGATGCAATCAAGCCCGCCCCCCAGTTCCAGAGCCAGGTGGATTCTTCTTTCGTGCGCGGCATCGCCACGGTAGGCGAACGCATGCTGATCGTGATGGATATTGAGTCGCTGCTCAGCGGGGCCGAGATGGGGCTGGTCAAGGCTGCCGCGACCGCGTGAGCCGCTGGCTCGCGGGTTGGCTGAGGGTTTGAAGCGGCGCGGGCCGCCGTTTTTTTGTCGCTTTTGAATGGGTTCGTGAGGTTCCTAGATGGGATTTGCCAATCTTCGCATCGGTATGAAATTGGGCCTGGCCTTCGTGGTCATGGTGTTGGTCAGCGTATTGCTGGGCGTTCTGGCGGTTCTCCAGCTCAGCCATATCAACGACAACACGCGTGACATCGCCACCAATTGGCTGCCCAGCGTGCAGGTGCTGGGTGACATGCGGGCCACGGCCAACCGGCTTCGTGCGAGCGAGGTGGGGCTGACGCTCTCCACCGACGCTTCAGAGAAGTCCCGGTTGGAGCAGGACGTAGCGGCCGTCGACAAGCTTCTTGCCGATCACGAAAAAATCTACGCTCCCTTGGTCACGCCGCGGGAGGTCAAGATCTACGAAGAGTTCAAGGTCCAGCGCGACGCCTACCTGCTCGTGCAGACCCAGCTTATCGGCCTGGTCAAGGAGGGAGAGGCTCGGCACGACGATGCGGTGAAGCTGCTGTATGGCGACTCGCAGAAAGCCTTCATCGCCATGGCGGAAACCATCGGCAAGCTCGCCAAGATCAACACGACAGGGGCGAGCGAGGCCTTCGACGCATCGCAAAGCTCCTACAGTCTGGCGCAGGGCCTGGTCATCGGCGTGCTCGTGGCTGCGGTGGTGGTGGCGGTCGTTCTGGGTATTTGGATCACGCGCCTCATCACCGGGCCCGTGGGCGAAGCGGTGCAGGCCACCCGTGAAATCGCCAGCGGCAATCTGACCGTGGATCTAGCGGTGCGTTCCAGGGACGAGATCGGCCAGTTGCTGCAAGGGTTGACCGATATGCGCGACAACCTCGCAAGCGTGGTCGCGGGCGTGCGCCGCAACGCCGAGAGCGTGGCCACAGCCAGCGCGCAGATTGCCACGGGCAACCACGACCTGTCGGCGCGCACAGAAAGCCAGGCCAGCGCGCTGGAAGAA
>JAYSFC010000175.1:0-5095 GCA_041913505.1 Acidovorax sp. | reverse complement strand
ACCAAGCTGCTCACGCAGGGCATGGTGCTCAACCACATCTACAGCCGCCGCACCGACAAGGGCGGCAAGGAATACTTCTGGCCGCACGACGTGGAGCATGTGCTCGATGACGGTGGCAAGATCGTCGGCGCCAAGCTCAAGAACGCCGTGGAAAGTGGTGGTGTGACGCTGCCCGTGGGCACGCCCATCGACTACGAGGGCGTGGGCACCATGTCCAAGTCCAAGAACAACGGCGTGGACCCGCAGGATCTCATCGAGCGCTACGGCGCCGACACCGCGCGCCTGTACACCATGTTCACGGCCCCACCCGAGGCCACGCTCGAATGGAACGACGCCGCCGTCGAGGGCAGCTACCGCTTCCTGCGCCGGGTGTGGAACTTCGGCGTCAAGCTCGCAGGCATCGACAAGGACGCGGCCCTGGCCAGCGTGGCCGGCGCCGCCAGCCTGAAGGACGTGCAGTTCGGCAAGGACGCCAAGGCCCTGCGCCTGGAGATCCACACCGTGCTCAAGCAGGTGGACTACGACTACCAGCGCATGCAGTACAACACCGTGGTGTCGGGCGCGATGAAGATGATCAATGCGCTCGAGGACTTCAAGGCCCACGGGGACGCGGGCGCGCAGGTTGCACTGATCGAGGGCTTCGGCATCCTGCTGCGCGTGCTCTACCCTGCCACGCCGCACATCGCGCACAGCCTGTGGTCCACGCTGGGCTACGCCGGCACGCTGGGCGATCTGCTGGACACGCCCTGGCCGCAGGTCGACCCCAGCGCGCTCGTGCAGGACGAGATCGAGCTCATGCTGCAGGTCAACGGCAAGCTGCGCGGTGCCATCCGCGTGCCGGCCCAGGCCGACAAGGCCGCGATCGAGCGCATCGCCGTTGCGAGCGAGGACTTCCTGAAGTTCGCTGCGGGCGCCGCACCCAAGAAGGTGATCGTGGTGCCGGGCCGCCTGGTCAACGTGGTGGTCTGAACCATGGAAAAGCGCACGCTGCTCGCCTGGATGGCCACGGCGCCGCTGCTGGCGGCCTGCGGGTTCCGCCTGCGTGGCGTGCCCGAGTTCGCATTCCACTCGCTCTACATCGCGGCGCCCGCGGCATCGCCGCTGGCGCGCGAGCTGCTGCGCACGCTGCAGGGTTCGGGCGGCTCGCTCGTGGTGTCGCGCGACCCGGCCCAGCTCACACAGTCCGAGGCCATCATGGACCTGGTGTCCGAGCAGCGCGAGCGCGTGGTCGTGGCCTTCAACAGCTCGGGCCAGGTGCGCGAGCTGCAGCTGCGCCTGCGCGTGAAGTTCAAGCTGCGCACGCCCGAGGGGGATGAGCTGATCCCCGTGACCGAGCTGCTGCAGACGCGTGACGTGAGCTACAACGAAAGTATCGCGCTGGCCAAGGAGGCCGAAGAGGCCCTGCTGTTCCGCAACATGCAGACCGACATCGTGCAGCAGCTCTTGCGCCGCCTCTCGGCGGCGCAGATGGAATGAGCGATGCTATGAAAAGCATAGCTTTCTATGGCCAACCTGCAAGCGCCTTCGGCCATTGGGGGCGCTAAAGCGTGCAGATTGCCCTGAACCAGCTGGCCGCGCACCTGCAAAAAGGCCTGCGCCCGCTCTACACCCTGCATGGCGACGAGCCCCTGCTGCAGCAGGAGGCGCTGGACGCCATCCGCGCCGCCGCGCGGGCGCAGGGCTACACCGAGCGCAGTAGCCATACGGTGGCCGGCGCGCACTTCGACTGGAGTGCGGTGCTCGCGGCCGGTGGTTCGCTCTCGCTGTTCGCCGACCGGCAGATCGTCGAGATCCGCATCCCTTCGGGCAAGCCCGGCAAGGACGGCGGCGCGGCGCTGCAGCAGATTGCTGAAAGCGCCGTGGGCAACGACAGCACGCTCACCATCGTCCTGCTGCCGCGCCTGGACAAGGCCACCCGGACCGGCGCCTGGTTCAGCGCGCTCGACAGCCACGGCGTGAGCGTGCAGATCGACCCCGTGGAGCGCGGCATGCTGCCCGCCTGGATCGCGCAGCGCCTGGCCGCGCAGGGCCAGCGCGTGGCCGCCGGCGAGGAGGGGCAGCGCACGCTGCAGTTCTTTGCCGACCGCGTGGAAGGCAACCTGCTCGCGGCGCACCAGGAGATTGCCAAGCTCGCGCTGCTCTACCCCGCGGGCGAGCTCTCGTGGAGCCAGGTCGAATCGGCCGTGCTCAACGTGGCGCGCTACGATGTGTTCAAGCTCTCCGAGGCCGTGCTCTCGGGCCAGGTCGCGCGCGTGCAGCGCATGCTCGATGGCCTGCAGGCCGAGGGCGAGGCCGAGGTACTCGTGCACTGGGCGCTGGCCGAGGACATCCGTGCCCTCAAGCGCGTGAGGGACGCCATGGCCGCGGGCAAGCCCCTGCCCATGGCGCTGCGCGAGAATCGCGTCTGGGGGCCCAAGGAGCGGCTGTTCGAGCGCATCGTGCCGCGTTTTTCCGATGCCGCCGCCGCACGGCTGCTGCAGTCGGCGCATACGGTGGACGGCATCGTCAAGGGCCTCAAGGTGCCCGACTGGCCCGCCGACGGCTGGCAGGCCCTGCAGCGGCTGGCGCTGCAGCTCGCGCGTGCCTGCCGCGTCTGACGCGCGGCCCCTACCTCCCTCACACGGGCTGCAGCCCGAGATCGCGGTAGTGCTGCAGCAGCCGCTTTTCGCCCAGGCGGGCCTGCACCACCTGGCGCAGGGCCCAGGGCAGGGCGTTGTCTTGCAGCAGCCATTCGTCCTGCGGCACCGAGGTGGCGAACTCCGCCAGCCGCAGCTCGCAGGCCTGCACGAGCGTGGCCCGCGCATGGCGCTCGTTATCGGCATCCAGCGCGCCCGCGCGGGCGGCGGTGAGCAGGGCCTCGGGGTGGTCGGCGGCATGGCCCGCGGTCAGGGCGCCCAGGCGCAGCCAGGCCCAGAGGTCTTGCGACGCCGCATGGCGGGCCGAGGCGCGCACGCGAAAGGCCCGCAGGCCGCCATCGTGCTCGGTGCCGAGTGTGGCCGCCAGGGCGGCGCAGGGGTGGTCCGCAGGCCAGGCAGGCAGGCGGATCTCGGTGCAGTCGTTGGGGTTGTTCGCCAGGCAGAAGCCGTAGTCCGCCAGCAGCTCGGCGTTGGACTTGCGGCTGTAGAGAAGGGACAGCGGCTCGCCCGCCGCAATGGGGCGGGCGGCGGTCATCACCATGCCCAGCGCGGCCTCGGGCCGCCAGAGCAGGTTGGGGTCCGGGTCGTGGTTGGGCATGTCGGCGAGCGGGATCAGCGCGTGCGTGTGCTCGGCACCGAAGCGCGTGTCGAAGTAGCGCGTTTGCATGCAGCACCAGGCCCACAGGTAGTCGTCGCGCGTGATGCGCCAGTGGGGGGGCAGGCGCTGGGCGATCCGTTGGTACTCCTCGTCAAGCCGGGCGCGCCGGCGCAGCACGGCGGGCAGCACGTAGGAGCCCTGCAGCTGTGCGAGCAGATCGGACCGGAACAGGGTGGGCAGGCCCGGGTGCGTGGCGGGCAGCGCCCGCAGGTAGGGGGCATGGTCCGTCGCTGCGCCCCGTTCCGCGAGCAGGTGCAGCGCCATGGTTCCCCAGTCGCCCAGGCGGCAATGGCTGTCGTGCGCCGCGCGTCCGATCGGGGACGCCTGCGCTGCCTCCACCGTGATCAGCAGGTGGCGCGGAATATGGAGCACCAGCGCCCCCTTGGGGAAGGGCGCGCTTGCGCACAGCTCGCGCTGGCCGTCGCGGTCCACGCGGAAATGCACGCCGGCGCAATGGCCGCCGCGCGCCTGGACCCAGGCCATGAGGTGCAGCAGCGCGGCATGGGCGGATGCATTGTGCGGGGGCGTGGGCGCGGTGGGCATGGTCGCGGTGGGGGTGGACAAGGCTCCAAGCGTACGCCAAGGATGCCCCGCACGAGCGCGAGACCGGGTATCTGCGGCAAAATCGCAGCATGAACGCGCTCAATGTCGTCGAAACCATGCAGGCCCTGGGTTCCCAGGCAAAAGCCGCCTCTGCGCTTATGGCGCGGGCGCCTGCAGCTATCAAAAACAAGGCGCTCCTGGCGCTGGCGCGCCGGTTGCGCGAGCAGACGCAGGCCTTGCAGGCCGACAACGCCCGCGACCTGGAGCGCGCCGTGGCCGCCGGACTCGACGCGCCCATGGTCGACCGCCTCAAGCTCACGCCCAAGGTGCTGGAGACCTGCGCGCTGGGCTGCGAGCAGCTTGCGGCCATGCCCGACCTCATCGGTGAGGTGCTGGGCATGAAGCAGCAGCCCAGCGGCATCCGCGTGGGCCAGATGCGCGTGCCCATCGGCGTGTTCGGCATGATCTACGAGAGTCGACCGAACGTGACCATCGAGGCCGCGAGTCTGTCGATCAAGAGCGGCAACGCCTGCATTCTGCGCGGCGGCTCCGAGGCCATCGAGTCGAACAAGGCGCTCGCGCGCATCGTGCAGCAGGCGCTGGCCGAGGCGGGCCTGCCCGAGGACGCCGTGCAGCTCGTGCCCACTACCGACCGCGAGGCCGTGGGCCGGCTCATCGCCATGCCCGAGTACGTGGACGTGATCATCCCGCGCGGCGGCAAGGGCCTGATCGAGCGCATCAGCCGCGATGCCAAGGTGCCCGTCATCAAACACCTGGACGGCAACTGCCACACCTACGTGGACGACCCCTGCGACCTCGACATGGCCGTCAAGGTGGCCGACAACGCCAAGACCAACAAATACAGCCCCTGCAACGCGAGCGAAGGCCTGCTCGTGGCGCGCGGCGTGGCGGCGGCCTTTCTGCCCCGGATTGGCGCCGTGTACGCGGCCAAGGGCGTGGAAATGCGCGGCTGCCCCGAGTCGCTGGCCCTGCTGCAGGCCGTGCCGGGTGCCCGGCTCGTGCCCGCGACCGAGGAGGACTGGTCCACCGAATACCTCGCGCCCATCATCAGCGTGAAGGTGGTGGAGGGCGTGGACGAGGCCATCGCGCACATCAACCGCTACTCCAGCCACCACACGGACGCCATCCTCACGCGCGACCACATGCATGCGCAGCGCTTTCTGCGCGAAGTCGATTCGGCCAGCGTGATGGTGAACGCCAGCACGCGCTTTGCCGACGGCTTCGAGTACGGCCTGGG
>JAYSFC010000174.1:0-5112 GCA_041913505.1 Acidovorax sp. | reverse complement strand
TCGGCCTCCACGCGCTGCAGGCGCGAGGCGATCCAGCGGTCGGCCTGGGTGAAGTGCAGGTAGCCGTCGTTGCAGCTGCCGCCGCCCTGCGGGGCGCTGATGCCGCAGTCCTGGCCCTCGCAGTTCATCAGCACGAAGCGGCTGGCGTTCCAGAGCTTGTTGCAGAAGTTGCGGTAGCCCTCGCAGCGCTTGCTGTCGAAGTTGATGCTGCGGCCCAGCGAGGCGAGTGCCGCGAAGGTGAAGCGCAGCGCGTCGGCGCCGTAGGCGGGAATGCCCTCGGGGAATTCCTTCTGCGTGTTCTTGCGCACCTGGGGCGCGGTCTCGGGCTTGCGCAGGCCCTGGGTGCGCTTGTCGAGCAGGGGTTCGAGCGCGATGCCGTCGATCAGGTCCACCGGGTCGAGCACGTTGCCCTCGGACTTGCTCATCTTCTTGCCCTGCGCGTCGCGCACCAGGCCGTGGATGTAGACGTGCTTGAACGGCACGCGGCCCGTGAAGTGCGTGGTCATCATGATCATCCGGGCGACCCAGAAGAAGATGATGTCGTAGCCCGTGACCAGCACGGAGCTGGGCAGGTACAGGTTGTAGTCGTCGGTGGCCGCGTCGGTCTGGTGGGGCCAGCCCATGGTGCTGAACGGCACCAGGGCCGAGGAGTACCAGGTGTCGAGCACGTCGGGGTCGCGGCTCAAGGTTTTGCCCGGGGCCTGGGCCTGCGCTTCGGCCTCGGTCTTGGCAACGTAGACATTGCCTTCCTCGTCATACCAGGCCGGGATCTGGTGGCCCCACCAGAGCTGGCGCGAGATGCACCAGTCCTGGATGTTGTTCATCCACTGGTTGTAGGTGTTGACCCAGTTCTCGGGCACGAAGCTCACCTGGCCGCCAGCCACGGCGTCGATGGCCTTCTGGGCGATGCTCTTGCCCGTGGCATCGCCTTCGCCCACCTTGTTCATGGCGACGAACCACTGGTCGGTCAGCATGGGCTCCACCACCTGGCCGGTGCGGGTGCAGATGGGCACCATGAGCTTGTGCTTCTTGGTCTCGACCAGCAGGCCCAGGGCTTCGAGGTCGGCCACCACGGCCTTGCGGGCGACGAAGCGGTCCATGCCCTGGTACTTTGCGGGCGCGTTGTCGTTCACCGTGGCCTGCAGCGTCAGCACGCAGATCATGGGCAGCTTGTGGCGCTGGCCCACGGCATAGTCGTTCTGGTCGTGCGCGGGCGTGACCTTGACCACGCCGGTGCCGAATTCGCGGTCCACGTACTCGTCGGCGATCACCGGGATCTGGCGGTCGCACAGCGGCAGGTTGACCATTTTTCCGATGAGGTGCTTGTAACGCTCATCCTCGGGGTGCACCATCACGGCCACGTCGCCCAGCATGGTCTCGGGGCGCGTGGTGGCCACCACGAGCTGGCCCGAGCCGTCGGCCAGCGGGTAGGCGATGTGCCAGAGCGAGCCGTCCTTCTCCTCGTTCTCCACCTCCAGGTCGGACACGGCGGACTGGAGCTTGGGGTCCCAGTTGACGAGGCGCTTGCCCCGGTAGATCAGGCCCTGCTGGTACAGGCGCACGAAGGTCTCGGTGACCACCTTGGAGAGCTTGTCGTCCATGGTGAAGTATTCGCGGCTCCAGTCCACGCTGTCGCCCATGCGGCGCATCTGCGTGGTGATGGTGTTGCCGCTCTTTTCCTTCCATTCCCAGACTTTGGCGACGAAGTTCTTGCGGCCCAGGTCGTGGCGGCTCACGCCTTGCTCCTGCAGCTGGCGCTCCACCACGATCTGCGTGGCGATGCCGGCGTGGTCGGTGCCGGGCACCCAGGCGGTGTTGTAGCCCCGCATGCGGTGGTAGCGCGTGAGGCTGTCCATGATCGTCTGATTGAACGCATGGCCCATGTGCAGCGTGCCCGTCACGTTGGGCGGGGGCAGCTGGATGGAGAAGGCGGGCTCGCCCGCCTGGGGCGTTTGCGTGCCGCGGTAGCCGGCCACGCCATAGCCCCGGCGTTCCCATTCGGGGCCCCAGTGGGCTTCCAGGGCCGCGGGCTCGAAGGACTTGGACAGGCTGTTCAGGCCGGGTTGTGCAATGGTGTCGCTCATGGCAAATGAAAACGGCATCCCGGGGGATGCCGTCTGGTGGATGGATGACGGATTGGCTCGATTTTACCGCCCACCCCCGCGCTGGGGCGGGCGGCGCCCAGGTTCAAGCCCGGCAGCGGCCCTGCGCTTGTCGCACGGGTGTTGATTGCTATCTAAACAGGAGCAATCAGGCCTTGCCCGGCACGAACTCGGGCCGGTCGTTGGTCTGGGGCTTGAGCGGCTCGCTGGCCTTGCCCGCGGCACGCTCCTGGCGCCACTGCTGCTTGCGCGCCGTCCACTCGGCCAAGCGCTGGTGGGCGATGGTGCTGTCCTTGGCCATCTGCTCCTCGTTGGCGAGCTGGGCCGACAGCTCCAGGCGGATGCCGTTGGGGTCGAAGAAATAGATGCTCTTGAAGATGTGGTGGTCGGTCACGCCGAGTACCTCCACGCCATGGGCCTGCAGGCGCTGCTTGGTGTTCTCGAGTTCCTGCACCGTGTTCACGCGGAAGGCGATGTGGTTGACCCACAGCGGCGTGTTGGGCGAGGGCTCGGCCTTCACGTCGTCACCGAGGTCGAAGAAGGCGATGAACGAGCCGTCCTGCAGGCGGAAGAAGAAGTGGGTGTAGGGGCAGTATTCGCCCGTGCTGGGCACGTAGTCGCTCTGGATGATGTGGTAGAGCGGCAGGCCCAGGATGTCCTCGTAGAAATGGCGCGTTTCCTCGGCGTCGCGGGCCTTGTAGGCATAGTGGTGCAGCTGCTGGATGGCCGCGGGTGCGGGCAGGCTGGCGAGCGCGGAGGCTTGCAGGACGGCGTTCATGGGTTGGCTCCTTGGATGGGAGTAGAAATTGTACTATTCGTAATTGATTTACGTTAGGTTAATCTTGATTTCGCATCAAGGATGTGGCCGGGCAGGCGCCAACGAAAAACCCGCGGGGCCTTTGCGGGCCGCGCGGGTGGGATGGGGAGCGCCGGAAGCTTACTGCTTGACTGCCTCGACCTGCACCACGAGGCGCACGTTCTTGGGGAAGCCCCAGTCCACGCCGTAGTTCATGCCGAAGGCCGTGCGGTCGATGGTGGTTTCGAAGTCGCCGCCGCACACTTCGCGCTTGAGCATGGGGCTCTGGTAGCAGTTGAACTGCGTGGCCTTGAGCGTCACGGGCTGGGTCTTGCCCAGCAGCGTGAGCTGGCCGGCCACTTCGGTGACCTTGTCGCCGTTGAAGTGGAACTTGTCGGACACGAACTTGATCGTGGGGTACTTGGCGGCGTCAAACAGCTCGTTGCTTTGCAGGTGCTGGTTGAACGGGGCCGTGCCGGTGTTCACCGAGGTCGTGTCGATGGCGATTTCCACCTTGCCGGCCTTGCCCGCGCGGTCGAACTGCACCGTGCCTTCCTTCTTGTCGAAGCGGCCGCGGTTCGTCGAGGCGCCGAAGTGGCCGATCTCGAACGTCACGAAGGTGTGCGTGGGATCGATGGCGTAGGTGGCCATTTCAGCATGGGCCGCGCCGGCGGCAAGGGTGGCGGCAGCGGCCAGGGCGAACAGGGGGGTGCGCATGAAGAACTATCTCCTCGGGGTGGGTTGAAAACAGGGGGAAGGGGATCAGAGCTTGTTCACGCCCGTGAGCGCGAGCTTGAACTTGACCTGCACTTCGTCGGCGACCATGGACGTGTCGGCCCATTCGTTCTCGCCGATCTTGAACTGCAGGCGCTTGAGTGCGAACGCGCCGGTGGCCGTGGTTGTGCCATTGGCCTGTGCGAGCGTCACGGGCACCACCACGTCGCGCGCCGTGCCCTTGATGGTGAGCTTGCCGGCCACCTCGAACTTGCCGCCGCCCAGCGCCTTCACGCTGCTGGACTTGAACGAGGCCTGCGGGAACTGGGGCACGTTGAACCACGGGGCCTTGGGCAGCTCGGCGTCGGTCTCGCGCGCGCCCAGGGTGGCGCTGCCCGTGTCCACGGTGAACTGGATGCGGCTCGTTTCGGGCTTGGCGGGATCGAAGGCGAGCTGCGCATCGAACTTCTTGAAGCGGCCATCGAGCGGCACGCCCATCTGGCGCGCCGTGAACAGCACTTCGCTTTGCGCGGGCACGAGTTTCTGCTGGGCCAGGGCCGGCTGGCCGGCCAGGAGGGTGGCGCCGGCGAAGGCCAGGCCGATAAGGGAATGCAGCTTCATGGGTTGCGGGTTGTGCAAGGTGAAAGAGGGAATCAGCGGCGTGTGGGCAGCATGCGCGTGAGCAGGCTGTCGCGGTCGATCCACTGGTGCTTGAGGGCTGCGCCCACGTGCATCAACACGAGCGCTGCCATCGCATAGGCGCTGAGTTCATGCCAGGGCTTGATGGCCTCGGCGAGATCGTGGCTGGCGGGCACGAAGTCGGGCAACTGCCACTGGCCCAGGAACACGATGGGAAAGCCTGCCGCCGAGCTGTACGCCCAGCCGATCAGCGGCACGGCGAAGAACAGCACATACAGCGCATGGTGCGTGGCATGGTGCGCGGCGCGCTGCCAGCGCGGCATGGCGTTTTCCACCGTGGCGGGCAGCTGGGGCGGGCGGTGGGTGGCGCGCCACAGCAGCCGCAGTGCGGACAGCGTGAGCAGTGCCACGCCGGCCCATTTGTGCCAGTTGTAGAGCTTCAGGCGCAGCGGCGAGAACGGCAGGCCCTTCATGTACAGGCCCAGGCCAAACAGCCCGATGAGGGCCAGGCCCAGCACCCAGTGCAGCAGCATGGCCGTGGGGGTGTAGCGGGCGGGGGCGGAGGAGGGGGTGGCAGAGGACATCAGGGGCCGAAACAAAGAGGCGGACGGTGCCGCAGCAAACGGTGACGGCAGTGTAGGAATCGGCCCGCGGCGCTAGGTTCAGCCGGATTGACGTTTCGATTCAAATTTTTTGAAACGATACGGCTGGACGCGCGAAGTTCCCGCGCTGGCAAGGCATCTGCCTTGCAGCGCACAGGCGTCCGACACCCTGCCCCTTGCAAGGCAGTGCGATCGTTTTCTTGTTAAGGCAATGCTGAAAAAGTCTCCGCTGCTGCTCCAGCCTGGGTAAATTACTGGG
>JAYSFC010000173.1:0-5115 GCA_041913505.1 Acidovorax sp. | reverse complement strand
TGCCAAGATCGCCACGGCACAGTTCTATGCCGAGCACATCCTGGTGCGTGCGCAGGGCCTGCGCGACGGGATCGTGGAAGGCGCCGACAGCGTGACCGCACTGCCGCTGGAACTGTTCTGAGCGCGCATTTTCGGTGCCCACAGTACTAAAACGCTATAAAAATGATAGCTGCTTGCGCCTGTAAATAGGGCGCTTGATGTCTATTTGACTCTTGTTTGGAGACCGCCATGTCCACGCTGCCCCCGGTTTTGCAACGGCCCACGCTGCCCGTCATTGGTTCGCCCCTGTTCATCATCAGCACCCCCCAGCTCGTGATCGAGCAGTGCAAGGCGGGCATCGTGGGCTCCATGCCCTCGCTCAACGCACGTCCGGCAGCGCAGCTGGACGACTGGCTCGCCGAAATCACAGAAACCTTGGCGGCCTGGGACAAGGCGCACCCTGAGCAGCCCTCTGCACCGTTTGCCATCAACCAGATCGTGCACAAGAGCAACGACCGGCTGGAGCACGACATGCAGGTCTGCGCCAAGTACAAGGTGCCGATCGTCATCACCAGCCTGGGCGCGCGCGAGGACGTGAACCAGGCCGTGCACAGCTGGGGCGGCGTGGTGCTGCACGACATCATCAACAACAAGTTCGCGAAGAAGGCCATCGAGAAGGGGGCTGACGGCCTGATCGCCGTGGCAGCGGGCGCGGGCGGCCATGCGGGCGTGAAGAGCCCGTTCGCACTGATCCAGGAAATCCGCCAGTGGTTCGACGGCCCGCTCGCGCTGTCGGGCTCCATCGCCTCGGGTGGGGCCGTGCTGGCCGCGCAGGCCATGGGCGCGGACTTTGCCTACATCGGCTCGGCCTTCATTGCCACGCACGAGGCGCGCGCCGCCGATGCCTACAAGCAGGCCATCGTCGAGGGCAACTCGGATGACATCGTCTACAGCAACCTGTTCACGGGCGTGCACGGCAACTACCTCGCACCGTCGATCCGCGCGGCGGGCCTCGATCCCGAGAACCTGCCCGAGGCGGACCCGAGCAAGATGAATTTCGGTGGCGGCGCGCAGAAGGCCTGGAAGGACATCTGGGGCTCCGGCCAGGGGATCGGCGCCATCACCGAGGTGACCAGCACGGCGGAACTCGTGGCGCGCCTGCGCCGCGAGTACCAGGCCGCGCGCGAGCGCCTGGCACTCTGATGCCAGTTATCCCATAGCGCTGCGCATCATCCGCACCCCATGAAACCGGCGCACCCTAGGCAAGGGTGCCCGTAGAGCAGGCTTTGCCAGGCCACTGGGTGCGTTCCCCTCCCGCAGGGGAGGGGGAAGGTACGAAGCGACTCAGGGGAAGCACTTCAGCCCGGGCGCCGGAAGAACGTATCGAGCACCGGCACCAGTGCCGGAAACTCCTGCGTGAAGCGCCCGCGGTTTACGAAGTACGCCTCGCAGGCCACGGCGAAGAATTCGGCCGGTGCCGTAGCTCCGTAGGCGTCGAGCCAGGGCCGCTCGCCGCCAAAGCGCTCGGCGATGATGACGCGCTCGCGAAAGTCCTCGTAGGCCGGTGCCCAGGCGGAGCGCCAGGCCTCGCGCGCCGCGCGCGCGCTCGCGGCGCCCATGAAGCCGGGCGGCAGCGGCGGGTAGCCGTCGGCGGCGCCGTTGCGCATGTCGAGCTTGTGCACGAATTCGTGCACCACCACGTTCGCGCCGCGCTCGGCGCTGTGGCCTGCCTGCTCCACGGCCTGCCAGCTCAGCATCACGGGGCCGCGCTCCATGGCCTCGCCCATGAGCACCTCGGTGTAGTCGTGCACAACACCGGCTTCGTCCACGGCGCGGCGGCGCGCCACGGCGTCGCCCGGGTGGACCACGATGGTCACGAAGTCGTCGTACCAGGCCAGGGCTTGGCGCGGCTCGCCCCAATGCAGCAGCGGCAGGCAGGCCTGGGCGGCGATAGCCACGGCCATGGCGTCGGTTACCTCAAGGCCATGGGCGCCCGTGAATTCCTTGTTCCGCAGGAACAGGGCCGACAGCGCGCGCAGCTTGGCCTGGTCATGCAGGGGCAGGGCAGCGAGAAAGGGGTAGCGGCCCAGCGTCTGCAGCCAGAGCGCGGCGGAGATGTCGGGCATGGGCGCCACGGTGGCGCGCAGCCGGTTCCAGGCGCGGATGAGCAAGGTCATCCGCACTACCTGGGGGCGAGGTCGATACGTTCCAAGCCCGTGGCCGTGAGCCGCAGCGCGTCGGCGCGGGGCGGTGTGGCGGCCAGGTCCCAGTCGCTCAGCACGTGGCGCGCCAGGCCCGGGGCCAGCCCGTGGTCGGCGGGGCGGTGCGTGTGGCCGTGGACCAGCGCGTGGGCCCGGGCGGCGTGCAGCCAGGCGATGGCGGCCGGGCCGTCCACGTCGGCATAGACCACGCCGGAGCGCTTGCGCGCCTCGCTCTGGTCGCGGATGCCGCGCGCCTGGGCACGGCGCTGGGCCAGTGGCTGGGCCAGGAACTGCTGTTGCCAGGCGGCGCTGCGCGCGAGCTGGCGAAACCGCTGGTATTCCATGTCATCCAGGCACAGTGCGTCGCCATGCGAGAGCAGCCAGCGCTGGCCCGCGAACTGCAGCACCGTGGGGTCGGCCAGGCCCGTGACGCCGCTGGCGTGCAGGAAGGCATCGCCCACGAGGAAGTCACGGTTGCCGTGCAGGAAGAACAGGGGGCGCCGCTGCGCGGCCTCGCGCAGCACGGATGCGCATTGCGCCTCGAAGCTGCCGGGCTCATCGGCCGCGTCGTCGCCGATCCAGACCTCGAACAGGTCGCCGAGCATGAACACCGCGTCGGCCGGCGTGGACCGCAGGTACTGCTGCCAGGCCGCGAAGGTAGCAGGCTCGCCGGCCTGCAGGTGCAGGTCGGAAATGAAATCGACCGTGCGCCAGTCTGGGGGAGCGCAAAGCTCCCCGAACCGGGGCACGGCCGGGGCCATGGCGGCTGCCAAGATTTACAGCGCGACGGCCTTCTCGATGATGACGTCGTCCTTGGGCACGTCGTCGTGGAAGCCCTTGCGGCCGGTCTTCACGCCCTTGATCGCGTCCACGATCTCGGTGCCCTTGACCACCTTACCGAACACGGCATAGCCCCAGCCCTGGGCCGAGGGGGCAGTGTGGTTCAGGAAGCTGTTGTCGGCCACGTTGATGAAGAACTGGGCCGTGGCCGAGTGGGGGTCGCTCGTGCGCGCCATGGCGACGGTGTACTTGTCGTTCTTCAGGCCGTTGTTGGCCTCGTTCTCGATCGGCTTGTCGGTGCCCTTCTGATTCATGCCGGGCTCGAAGCCGCCGCCCTGGATCATGAAGCCGGGGATCACGCGGTGGAAGATGGTGTTGTCGTAATGGCCCTTCTTCACGTAGGCCAGGAAGTTCTCGGCCGACTTGGGCGCCTTGGCGGCGTCGAGTTCCAGGGTGATGACGCCGTGGCCGGCGATGTGCAGTTCGACTTGGGGGTTGCTCATGGCAATGCTTTCAAGAAAGGGGAAGAGAGGGCGTCACTTGACCAGCGTGGCCGAGTTGATGACGACGGGGGTGGTGGGCACGTTCTGGTGCATGCCCTTGTTGCCAGTGGCCACGGCCTTGATCTTGTCGACCACCTCGGTGCCGCCCACCACCTTGCCGAACACGGCATAGCCGTGGCCGTCGGGGCTGGGGGCGTTGAGCATGTCGTTGTTCTTCACGTTGATGAAGAACTGCGACGTGGCGGAGTTCGGGTCGCCCGTGCGGGCCATGGCGATGGTGTAGGTGTCGTTCTTGAGGCCGTTCTTGGCCTCGAGCGGGATCGGCGCCCGGGTGGGCTTTTGCTGCATGTCGGCCGTGAAGCCGCCGCCCTGGATCATGAAGCCGTCGATCACGCGGTGGAAGATGGTGCCGTCGTAGTGCTTGTCCTTCACGTACTGCAGGAAGTTTTCGACGGTCTTGGGCGCCTTGGCCGGGTCGAGCTGCACCACGATGTCGCCCATGGTGGTGACCAGCTTGACTTTGGGGGCATCCTGGGCCTGCGCGGGTGCTACGGAAAAAATAGCTGCCAGTGCAACGCTTGCCAGCGCCAGGGTCGAATTTCTTCTGGAAATCATCCAATCACTCCTTGGTTGAACTCATCCGGCCGCGGCGCAGGGCGCGGGCCTGGAGGGGGCGACGTTACCACCACCGCACCGCGCCCGTGGCCAAGGCCCTGGCGATAGCGGGGCGGTGGGGCGGGTTACTGCTTGGCGCGTGCGCGCTTGGCCGGTGCCGGGGGCTGGAACAGCTCGCGCAGCAGCGTGAGCTTGGGCTTCACGCTGGCGTTGTTGCCGTCGAGCTGCAACGCCTTGGCATAGGACTGGTGGGCCAGGCGCGCGTAGATGTCGCCCAGGTTTTCGTAGGCCACGCCGTAGCTGGGGTTGTTGCGCACGGCCATCTCGAGTGCCGTGCGGGCCTTGTCGAGCTGGTTCTGGCCTGCATAGATCACGGCCAGGTTGTTGTAGGGCTCGGGCAGTTCGGGGTATTCCTCGATGAGCTTGGTGAACGTGGCCACGGCGTCGGCCTGCTGGCCGGCGTCGGTCTGTGCCACGCCTTTGAGGAAGCGCATCTGCGGATCGCGCGCCTTGGTGGCGTCGGTGGCGAGGTACTTGTCGGCGCGGGCCAGGGCCTCGGCGGGCTTGCCGGCGCGCAGCAACTGGTTGACGTCGGCGTAGTCGTCAGCGTGCGCGGCGCCTGCGCCGAGCAGGGCAGCCAGGGCCAGCAGGCGCAGGGCGGAGGTCAGGGCTGGGCGTACGGGCATGTAGGTGCTTTCGGGCCGGTCGGGGCGGCCCGGCCGGCGGGGGCTTATACTGCGGCGGATTGTAGCTGAGGGGGTTGTCATGCCGGTACGCTGTTGCCGCGGGTGATTTCTGGCGCCAAGCCTTCCAGCGGGTTCGCTCCGCTGCCCCATTCCCCCCTCCATCCCCCAAGACCGACGTCCCATGAGTTTGCGTATCTACAACACGCTGTCGCGTGCATTGGAAGCGTTTTCCCCGCTTGAACCCGGCCATGTGCGCATGTATGTGTGCGGCATGACCGTGTACGACCTATGCCACGTGGGCCATGCGCGCTCGATGGTGGCCTTCGACGTGGTGCAGCGCTGGCTGCGCGC
>JAYSFC010000172.1:0-5169 GCA_041913505.1 Acidovorax sp. | reverse complement strand
TCACGTTGGGGTTGCCGTCGCGGTCGCCGCCGATCCACTGGCCCATGCGCAGGAAGCTGTGCACGGGATGCGCACCCAGCTCCTGTTCGAGCGCCGCATAGATCTTGGGAATCTCTGTGAGGAAGGTGGCCTCGTAGTAGCTCAGCGCGTTCTCGATCTCGTCGGCCACCGTGAGCTTGGAATAGCGCAGCAGCCGCGTCTGCCACAGCTGCATCACGCGCGCGCGCAGCTGGGCCTCGTTGCGCGCCAGCTCGCGCGGCGTGAGCGCGTCCTTGGCGCTGTTGTAGAGCTGCGCGCGTTCCTGGATCTCATCGCGCGCGGCCAGCAGCTGGGCGATGTCGCGCTCGGCCGTGAGGATGCTCTGGCGCTGCACCTCGGTCGGGTGGGCCGTGAGCACGGGCGCCACATAGCTCTTGGCCAGCGTCTGGGACACCACACCCGGCGCGATGCCCGCCCAGCGCAGGCGCGCCAGCGCCACCTCGATGCTGCCCTCCTGGGTATTGCCGGCACGCTCGTGCACGGCGCGGCGGCGGATGTGGTGCCGGTCTTCGGCCAGGTTGGCCAGGTGGCTGAAATAGGTGAAGGCGCGGATCACGCTCACCGTCTGGTCGCCCGTAAGGCCCTTGAGCAACTTTTTCAGCGCCTTGTCGGCCTCGTGGTCGGCGTCGCGGCGGAAGGCCACCGAGAGCTTGCGCACCTGCTCGATGAGCTCGTAGGCGGCCACGCCTTCCTGTTCACGGATCACGTCGCCGAGAATGCGGCCCAGCAGACGGATGTCCTGGATCAGCGGCAAATCCTTGTCGACCTTGCGCGGCGCTTTGGCGGTCTCTTTCGTGGTGGCGGAGGCTGCCGGAGCGGCGGCCGGCAGGGCGTCGGTCTTGCGGGGGGGCACGGTCATGGTGCGAATGTCTCCTGGAGCGCTCGGGAACAAGCAGGCGCGGGCTGTTGCAGCGCAGCATGCTAGCATCCCCGATGGACTTTCCGGCCCTGGACCGAACCCCATGAATACCCCGATTCCGCCTTCCCCCGCCCTCGTCATCGCCACGCGCGAAAGCCGCCTTGCCCTGTGGCAGGCCGAGCATGTCCAGGCCCTGCTGCAAGCCCGCGGCCATACGGTCTCGCTGCTGGGCATGACCACCAAGGGCGACCAGATCCTCGACCGCTCGCTCTCCAAGGTGGGCGGCAAGGGCCTGTTCGTGAAAGAGCTTGAAGTGGCGCTCGAAGAGGGCCGCGCCCACCTTGCCGTGCACTCGCTCAAGGACGTGCCCATGGAGCTGCCCGAGGGCTTCGCGCTCGCCTGCGTGATGGAGCGCGAAGACCCGCGCGACGCCTTCGTCTCGCCCCGCTACGCGAACCTGGCCGCGCTGCCGCAAGGCGCCGTGGTGGGCACCTCGAGCCTGCGCCGCCAGGTGCTGCTGCAGGCGCTGCGCCCCGACCTGAAGATCGAGCCGCTGCGCGGCAACCTCGACACGCGGCTGCGCAAGCTCGACGCGGGCCAGTACGACGCCATCGTGCTCGCGGCCGCCGGCCTCAAGCGCCTGGGCCTGGGCGAGCGCATCCGCGCGGTGTTCGAGCCCGCCGAGATGCTGCCCGCTGCGGGCCAGGGCGCGCTCGGCATCGAGGTGCGCAGCGACCGGCAGGATCTCATCACCGCGCTCGCCGCGCTCGCCCATCAGCCCACCTGGCTCACCGTGGCCGCCGAGCGCGCCGTGAGCCGCGCCATGGGCGGCAGCTGCTCCATGCCGCTGGCCGCGCACGGGCACTGGCAGGGCGCCACGCTGCGGCTCGACGCCGCCTGGGGCGACCCCGAAGGCCGCGTGCCCCTGGTGCGCGCCCAGGCCCAGGCGCCCGTGGCGACGCTCACCGAGGCCGAAGCGCTTGGCGAGGCCGTGGCCGCGCAGTTGCGCGCAGGCGGCGCCACCGGCGCGTAGGCCGAACGCGCCGTCCGCCGCCATGCGCCGCGCCATCGTCACCCGCCCCGAACACGACGCCGCGCAGTGGGTCGCCGACCTGCAGGCGCGCGGCATCGCGGCCGTGGCACTGCCCCTCATCGCCATCACGGCCTGCCGCGACCCGCAGGCGCAGGCCCCGCTGCGCGCAGCCCGCGAGCACCTGGCGCAGTACCGCGCCGTGATGTTCGTGAGCGGCAATGCCGTACAGCACTTTTTGGAGCCAGATAGCGCTCAAGTGCGTATGGAATGGTCTTCAAATGCTATGCAAACAAGAGCATGGAGCCCTGGCCCCGGCACGGCCCGCGTGCTCCGGGCCCTGGGCGTTCCGGCCGAGCGCATCGATGGCCCCGCGCCGGATGCGCCCCAGTTCGACTCCGAGGCGCTCTGGCTGCGCGTAGCGCCGCAGGTCCGCCCCGGCGACCGCGTGCTCATCGTGCGCGGCGCGGCCGGAGGGGAGAGCGCGGGCCCCGGCACCGGCCGCGACTGGCTGGCCGCGCAGATCCGCGCCGCGGGCGGCAGCGTGGACTTCGTGGCCGCCTACGAGCGTGGCGCCCCCGACCTCACCCCCGCGCAGCAGGCCCTGGCGCACGAAGCCGCGTGCGATGGATCACTCTGGCTTTTCAGCAGCTCCGAGGCCGTGGCCCACCTGCGCGCAGCCCTTCCCGCCCAGGACTGGGCCCCCGCCCGCGCACTGGCCACGCACCCGCGCATCGCGGCGGCGGCCCGTGCGGCGGGCTTCGGGCTGGTCATCGAATGCAAACCTGCGCTCGCCGACGTGGTGGCGTCGATAGAATCGGCACCATGAGCGAAGTGCCCTCCCACGACCAGCCCACGCCCCCTTCCGCCACGCCCGTGGCATCGGGCGGCGCCAGCCGCGCCGCCTGGGTCGTGCTCAGCGCCGTGGCCGTCGCGGGCGTGGTCAGCAGCGCCCTGCTGTGGCAAAAATTGAACGGCATTCAGGAACAGCTCGCACGCCAGAGCGCCGATACGGGCGCCCAGGCCATCGAGGCGCGCACGCTCGCGCGCCAGGCCCAGGACCTGTCGCGTGAGACCTCCGCGCGCCTCACCGTGGCCGAGACGCGCCTGTCCGAGGTCGCGTTGCAGCGCACCCAGCTCGAGGAACTCATGCAGAGCCTGTCGCGTTCGCGCGACGAAAACCTCGTGGTCGACATCGAGTCGGGCCTGCGCATGGCCCAGCAGCAGGCCCAGCTCACGGGCGGCCTCGAGCCGCTCGTGGCCGCGCTCAAGAGCGCCAACCAGCGCATCGAGCGCGCCGCGCAGCCGCGCCTGGCGCCCGTGCAGCGCGCCATCGGCCGCGACCTGGACCGCATCGGCCGCGCCACCGTCACCGACACGGCGGGCCTGCTCGCACGGCTCGACGACCTCGTGCGCCAGGTGGACGACCTGCCCGTGCTCAACGCCCCGGCCCAGGCCTCGGCCATGCGCCGCCCCGCCCCTGCGGGGAACACCGCGGACACCGCCGCCCCGGCCGATCAGGCCTGGTGGCAGGCCCTGCTGCGCCGCGGCTGGGAGCTCGTGCGCGACGAGGCGCGCGGCCTCGTGCGCGTGAGCCGCATCGACCAGCCCGAAGCCGTGCTGCTCGCGCCCGAGCAAGCCTACTTCCTGCGCGAGAACCTCAAGCTCAAGCTGCTCAACGCGCGCCTGGGCGTGCTCGCGCGCCAGTTCGACTCGGCGCGCTCGGACCTCGCCTCGGCCACGGCCGCGCTCAACAAGTATTTCGATCCGGCCTCGCGCCGCACGCAGAACGTCGCCACGCTCATGCAGCAGGCCCAGGCCCACATGAAGAGCGCCGAGCTGCCGCGCCTGGATGAAACCCTCGCGGCCTTGGCCACCGCCGCTGCCGGACGGTAAGCACCATGCGCGCGGCACTCTGGCTTCTGGGACTTTTCGGCGTCGCCGTCGCGGTAGCGCTGTTCGCGGGCAACAACCAGGGCACGGTCACGCTGTTCTGGCCGCCCTACCGCATCGACCTCTCGCTCAACATGGTGGTGCTGCTGCTCGTGGGCGGCTTCTTCACGCTGCATGCCGCGCTGCGCGCGCTCGCCGCCCTGCTCGATCTGCCGCACCAGGCACGCCGCTGGCGCCAGCAACAGAAAGAGCGCGCCATGTACGGCGCCCTGCTCGACGCGCTCGCGCACCTGCAGGCGGGCCGTTTCCTGCGCTCGCGCAAGGCCGCCGTGGCAGCCCTGACGCAAGAAAGCGCGCTCGAGGCCGGGGACGGGAACGTGCCGCACGGTCGCCAGTTGCGCGCACTGGCCCACATGGCCGCCGCCGAAAGCTCGCACGCGCTGCAAGACCGCGCCACGCGCGATGCCCACCTGCACCACGCGCTCGAGGATGCCACGGCGGACGGCAATGCCCAGGAGCAGGGACTGCGCGAAGGCTCGCAGATGCGCGCCGCGCGCTGGGCGCTCGACGACCGCGACAGCGACGGCGCGCTTGAATGGCTGGCGGCCCTGCCCCAGGGCGCAGCCCGCCGCACGCTCGCGCTGCGCATCAAGCTCAAGGCCACGCGCCTGGCGGGCCAGACGATGAGCGCGCTCGAAACCGCGCGCCTGCTCGGCAAGCACCGCGCGTTCTCGCCGGCCGCGGCGCAGAGCATCGTGCGCGGCCTGGCCGCCGAATTGATCCACGGCGCACACGACCCCGCACAGCTGCAGCAGGTCTGGCTCACGTTCGAGCCTGCTGAACGGGCCATGCCCGAGATCGCCGTCCAGGCCGCGCAGCGCCTCGTGGAGCTCGGCGGCGATGCCGCCCAGGTGCGCGCCTGGCTACTGCCTGTGTGGGAGCGCTTCGTGGAGCAGCCCCACACCCTGGCGGACCAGCATGCGCTCAAGCTGGTGCGCGCGCTCGAAGCCGGGCTCGACTCGGTCGACGGCACCTGGCTGGCGCGCATCGAAGCCGCCCAGCAGGCAAATCCGCGCGACGCGCGCCTGTCCTACCTGGCCGGCATGGCCTGCCTCAAGCGCCAGCTCTGGGGCAAGGCGCAGCAGCTGCTCACGCAGGCCGCGCAGCACCTGGCGGATACGGGCCTGCGCGGCAGCGCCTGGCGCCACCTGGCCGAGCTGGCCGAGCAGCGCGGCGACGCTGGCACCGCGGTGCATGCCTGGAAGCAGGCCGCCCTTCTGCACTAGGGCCTGTTAAGGCAACGCTGAACAAGCCGTCGTAATTTGCTATGCGGCACTGAACGACGCAG
>JAYSFC010000171.1:0-5176 GCA_041913505.1 Acidovorax sp. | reverse complement strand
AGCTCGAAGACCTGAAGGAAGGCGCCAAGTTCGGCATTCCCAACGACCCGACCAACGGCGGCCGCGTGCTGCTGGTGCTGCAGGACAAGGGCCTCATCAAGCTCAAGGAAGGCGCGGGCCTGAAGGCCACGCCGCTCGACGTGGTCGGCAACCCCAAGAAGCTCAAGTTCGTTGAACTCGATGCGGCCCAGCTGGCCCGCTCGCTCGACGACCTCGATGCCTCGGCCATCAACACCAACTTCGCGATCTCGGCGGGCCTGAACCCCAAGACCGACTCCATCGCGCAGGAAAGCGCCAAGAGCCCCTATGCCAACCTCATCGCCGTGCGCGAGGCGGACAAGGACAAGCCCTGGGTGGGTAAGCTCCTGAAGGCCTACCACTCCGAGGAAATCCGCAAGTTCATCGAGGTGGAATTCAAGGGCGCCGTGCTTCCCGCGTTCTGATGGGTGCGGCTGGCGCGGGCCTGTGCTGACATGGCAGGCGGTGGCGGCTCTGGGTATCATGGCTTGCGCGGCGCCGTGTGGTGCCGCCAAGCCGTTGACTGCAAAAAGGGGTTTCCATGAGCACATACCAGATCGCTGTCCTTGTCGGCAGCCTGCGCAAGGATTCTTTCAACCGCCAGCTCGCCACGGCGCTCGCGCGGCTGGCGCCGCCCGAGTTCAGCTTCACGCAGCTGCGCATCGACGACCTGCCGCTGTACAACCAGGACGACGATGCCCAACAGTCCGCCGCGGTACAGCGCCTCAAGGGTGAGATCCGCGCTGCGAGCGGCCTGCTGTTTGTTACGCCCGAGTACAACCGCTCGATTCCGGGCGTGCTCAAGAACGCCATCGACAATGCCTCGCGCCCCTATGGCCAGAGCGCTTTTGCGGGCAAGCCGGCCGGTGTGATTGGTGCCTCGATCGGCGCCATTGGCACGGCACTGGCGCAGCAGCACCTGCGCAACGTGCTGGCTTACCTGGATGTGCCCACGCTGGGCCAGCCCGAGGCTTTCATCCAGGCCAAGGAAGGCCTGTTCGACGCTGCGGGCAATGTTGGTGAAGGCAGCCGCGCCTTCCTGCAGGGCTGGATGGACAAATACGTGGCCTGGGTCAAGCAGCACGCCTGAAGGCGGGCATGCAATGAAAAAAGCCGGCGCAAGGCCGGCTTGTCGTGGAGTGTGCGCAGGTGCTCAGGCAGCCTGAGCCACCTCGGCCTGGTTGGCCGCCACGGCGATGTTGCTGGCAATATCGCGCTCGGCGTTGGCCAGCGCCTGGCCCTTGGCATCGGGGCCCATGCCCACGCCTTCGGCACGCACGAAGCGCACGTCAGTGATGCCCATGAAGCCGAACACCGTGCGCAGGTAGCCTTCCTGGTGCTCCATTGCGCGGCCGCCTTCGCTCGTCGAGTAGATGCCGCCGCGGCTGACCACCACAATCACCGTCTTGCCACCGGCCAGGCCCACGGGGCCCTTTTCGGTGTACTTGAAGGTCCGGCCGGCTTGCGCGATGCGGTCGATCCAGGCCTTGAGCTGGGTCGGGATGGTGAAGTTGTAGAACGGCGCGCCGATCACGATCACGTCGGAGGCGAGAAACTGGCTCACGAGCGCCTCGGACAGGGCGTTCTCACGGCGCTGCACTTCCGTTTCGGCGGCCTGGCCGGTGCGAAAACCCATCGAGTCGGCCGACAGGTGGGAGGGTGCATTCACGGCCAGGTCCAGGCGCTCCACCTTGGTGCCGGGGTGGGCGGCAACCCAGGAATCGACCGCGCGGGCCGAAAGCTGGCGGGAAACGGACTGGGCGCCGGTAATGGCGGAATCGATGTGCAGCAATTGCATGAAAGGCTCCTGGGGTGTGAGGGCCACGGGATGTGGCGTTGGGGTAATTGTGGATTGGTGCGCGTTTATTGATAAGCTGGCATATTTGCGATAGATTGTTCTGTTATTGGAACAATGGAGTGCCCCATGCAAGATCTCAACGACATGCTGTACTTCGCCGAGGTGGTGGAGCGCGGCGGCTTTGCGGCGGCGGGGCGGGCGCTCGGTATTCCGAAGTCGCGGCTGTCGCGCCGCGTGTCGGAGCTGGAGGCGCAGCTGGGCGTGCGCTTGCTGCAGCGCACCACGCGCAAGCTTTCACTGACCGAGGTGGGTGAGGCTTACCTGCGCCACTGCCAGGCCATGCGCGAGTCGGCCGATGCGGCCGCCGATCTGGTAGCGCGCGTGCAGACGGCCCCGCGCGGCACCATCCGCGTGAGCTGCCCTGTGACCTTGGCGCAGACGGTGCTGGGCGAGCTGATGCCGGTCTTCCTGGCCCGCTATCCCCAGGTACGCGTCGACATGCAGGTGCACAACCGGGCCGTGAATCTCGTGGAGGAGGGTGTGGACGTGGCGCTGCGCGTGCGTGCCACGCTCGACGACAGCGGCAGCATGGTGGTCAAGCGGCTCGACGACTCGCGCGGGGTACTCGTGGCGGCGCCCGAGCTGCTCGCGCGCCAGGGCACGCCGCGCACGCTGGAGGACCTGGCCCAACTCGACTGCGTGGCCATGTCGGCCAACGAGGGGCGCACCCCGCTGCTGCTCATCGGCCCCGACGGGCGCGAGCACACGCTACAACTGAGCCCGCGCTATGTGGCGGACGACCTGCTCACGCTCAAGTTCGCCGCGCTGGGCGGTGCGGGCATGTGCTGGCTGCCTGACTACATGTGCCACGAGGAGGTGCGCTCTGGCCGCCTCGTGCGGTTGCTGCCCGGCTGGGCGCCGCCCAAGGGTATCGTGCACGCGGTGTTTCCCTCGCGCCGGGGGCTCTCGCCCGCCGTGCGCAGTTTTCTGGACTTCCTCGGCGAAACCATGCCGGGGCGAAGCGGCCTGACGGAGAGCCAGTGCAAGGAGCTCATGCAGGATGCGGATTTCGGGGTGGGCATATGAGCGGCGTTCCCCGCTCCGGCGGTTATCGGGCCTGGCGGGCCGGCGCAGTCTGGTGCGTGTTGCTGTTGCTGGCCGTGATCAACGGGGCCGCGCGTGAAGCCTGGCTGGTGCGCCAGTTCGATGCAGAGACGGCCCACGTGCTGAGTACGCTGATGCTGTGCTTGTGGATCCTGGCGGCCGTGTGGTGGCTGGGCCCCTGGCTGCGCCTGCGTTCCGAGCGGCAGGCGCTGCGCACGGGGCTGGCCTGGGTGGTGCTCACCCTGGCGTTCGAGTTTCTCGTGGGGCACTACCTGTTGGGGCGCCCCTGGTCGGCACTGTGGGAAGACTACGACCTCAAGGACGGCCACATCTGGCCCCTGGTGCTGATCGTCACGGCGGCGTCCCCCTGGCTTGTGTGGCGGGCTGGGCACCGGAATTGATAGATGTTTTTGCCATAAATTCAAAAAAATATATTCGTTTGGGTTTTAAAAGGCTGCTCGCAGAATCGCTCCACCACCACACCGGAGCGAGCACATGGCAACCCTCAGACTGGGCGATACGGCCCCCGACTTCACGCAGGAGTCCACTGCGGGCACGATCCGCTTTCATGAATGGGCGGGCGATGCCTGGGTGGTCCTGTTCTCGCACCCTGCAGACTTCACGCCCGTGTGCACCACCGAACTGGGCAAGACGGCTGCGCTGGCGGGCGAGTTTGCGCGGCGCAACGTCAAGCCCATCGCGGTGAGCGTGGATTCGCTCGAATCGCACGTGGGCTGGGTACCCGACATCAACGAGACCCAGAACACCACCGTGAACTTTCCCATCCTGGCCGACGCCGACCGCAAGGTGGCCGGCCTGTACGACATGATTCACCCTGGCGCATCGACCACGGCCACAGTGCGCAGCGTGTTCATCATCGACCCGAGGAAGGTGGTGCGCACCACCTTCACCTACCCGGCCAGCACGGGGCGCAATTTCGACGAGATCCTGCGCGTGATCGACTCGCTGCAGCTCACCGACAGCCACAAGGTGGCCACGCCCGTGAACTGGCGCGACGGCGACGACGTGATCATCGTCCCCAGCCTGCAGGACCCGGCCGAGATCGCGCAGCGCTTTCCCCAGGGCTACAAGGCGGTGAAGCCCTACCTGCGCATTACGCCGCAACCGAACAAATGAGCGGGGCGGTGTCCATCGTCATCGTGCCGGGTTGGCGCGACTCGGGGCCCGGCCACTGGCAAAGCCTGTGGGCCGAGCAGTTGCCCGGTGCCGTGCGTGTGGTGCAGGACGATTGGATGACACCCACGCGCACCGCGTGGATCGCCGCGCTCGAAAAGACCGTGCTCGCGGCACCGCACCCCGTGGTGATTGCGGCGCACAGCCTGGGCTGCATCGCCACCACGCACATGGGGGCCGAGGCTGCGGCGCGCGTGCGCGGCGCGCTGCTCGTGGCGCCGGCCGACCCCGAGCGCCGAGCCATCCTCAGCGACTTCGCGCCCGTGCCCTACGGCGCACTGCCGTACCGCAGCATCCTCGTGGCGAGCAGCAACGACCCGTACTGCCCCATTCGCCTTGCAGGGGCCTATGCGCGGGCCTGGGGCAGCGAGTTCGTGCGGCTGCAGAACGCGGGCCACATCAATATCGAATCCGGGCATGGCGAATGGCCTTTGGGCTTGGCCCTGCTGCAGTCGCTGACGCTGGGCCTGGGCTGGGGCACGCCCGCCCAGGCCGCCGCCTGAACGATTTGCTATTAAATATGTAGCTATCTAGCGCCTACTGAAAAGCACTTGGGGCAGATTCATGCCTATTGCTGTAGGCATTGCATGAACCATATGCTCAAAAACGATTAATTAACAAAAATATATTCGTTTGAGTTTTAAAGTGCCCTTCGCACAATGGCTGCATCTTCAGCTTTCCAGGCGATGCATCCATGAACTCTTCGAAACTCAAGACCCTCCTGGCCGCCGTGGCGCTGGCCGCCGGCGGCACGGCCTTCGCGCAGAACCAGCTGCTGAACGTGTCGTACGACGTGGCGCGCGAGTTCTACAAGGACTACAACCAGGCCTTCATCGCCCACTACAAGAAGACCACGGGCAAGGATGTGAAGGTGGACCAGGCCCACGGCGGCTCCAGCGCCCAGGCCCGCGCCGTGAACGACGGCCTGGAGGCTGACGTGGTGACCTTCAACACCACCACCGATGTGCAGTTCCTCGCCGACAACGGCGTGGTGGCCAAGGACTGGACCAAGAAGTTCCCGCACGACGCCTCGCCCACCACCTCGACCATGCTGTTCCTGGT
>JAYSFC010000170.1:0-5184 GCA_041913505.1 Acidovorax sp. | reverse complement strand
CCTGGCCTTCGCGGATCTTGAAACCAGCGATAGCCTTCTTGGCCTTGGTCACCACGGGCTTCTGGCCAGCAATCTTGGTCAGATCGGCCACGGCGTTGTCCATCACCTTCTTGTCCGACACGGCCTCGCTCACGCCCATGTTCAGCGTGATCTTGGTCAGGCGTGGAACCTGCATCGGAGAGGTGTAGCCGAACTGCTTCATCAGTTCGGGAGCGATCTTGTCGCGGTATTGTTGTTGCAGTCGTGCCATGTTGACTCCTTAGGCAGCCTTGATTTCGGCGCCGCTGGACTTGAACACGCGAACGCGCGTGCCGTCGGCCTGCACCTTGATGCCCACGCGATCAGCCTTGCCAGTAGCGGCATTGAAGATGGCCACATTGGACTGGTGGATCGGCATGGCCTTTTCCACGATGCCGCCGGCAGTGCCCTTCATGGGGTTCGGCTTGACATGCTTCTTGACCAGGTTGATGCCGTCGATGACCAGATGGGAGTCATCTTTGCGCAGCGACACCGTGCCACGCTTACCCTTATCGCGCCCGGTGAGCACGATGACTTCGTCGCCCTTGCGAATCTTGTTCATGGCGCGTCCTCAGAGAACTTCAGGAGCCAGGGACACGATCTTCATGAACTTCTCGGTACGCAGTTCACGCGTCACGGGCCCGAAGATGCGGGTGCCAATCGGCTCCAGCTTTGCATTCAGCAACACAGCTGCGTTGCCATCGAATTTGACGAGCGAGCCATCGCCACGGCGAATACCCTTCGCCGTACGCACCACGACCGCGCTGTAGACCTCGCCCTTCTTGACGCGACCACGCGGAGCAGCTTCTTTCACGCTCACCTTGATGATGTCGCCAACACTGGCGTAGCGGCGCTTGGAACCACCCAGCACCTTGATGCACAGGACGGACTTAGCGCCGGTGTTGTCGGCAACCTCTAACCGAGATTCTGTCTGGATCATTTCAATATTCCCAACTTGCACCGGCAGGATCGATAGCCCCAGAGAAACCTCAAGGGCCGGAATTCAGCCAGTCAGTCTTGGGCCCGTCGTCCACGCCACAAACCATTTGTGACGCTTCCCGCTGGGCAGAAACCTCGCGCTCTAAACGCGAAGCCTTCCATTGTTGCAGCACCTGACTGCGAAGTCAAGCGCCATATCACAAAATTCAGGCCGGAACGCGCTGGTACTGCTCTGCCAGCGCCAGAAAGGCCGGAAGCTCGGGGTCTCGCCCAAGCTCTTCCTGCAGGATGCTGGCGACGCGCGGCGCCAGCGCGGCCGCCTGCCGGGCATCGAGGAACAGCAACCGGCAGCGCCGTGCCAGCACGTCCTCCACGGTCCGCGCATATTCGAAGCGCGCCGCAAAGCGCACCATGGCCTCCGAGAACCCTTCTGAGAGCGGGTGCTGCGCCCCAGGCAGGGCCTGGACGACCTCCGCTTCGCTGCCATAGGAATGCAGTCCCGGGGCCGCACTGATGCGGTGCTGCACAGGTCCCACGGGCGAACCTACGAGCGGCAGGTGGTTGGTGACGCCCGCCGGGCGGCCCGGCAGCAGCCCCTCCGTGATGCATTTTTGCAACACATCCTCGGCCATCGCCCGGTACGTGGTCCATTTGCCGCCCGTCACCGTCACCAGCCCACTGCGGCTGACCAGCACGGTGTGCTCGCGGCTCAGGCTCTTGGTGTTGCCGCCCTCGTCGTCCTGGGGCTTGACCAGGGGCCGCAGCCCCACCCAGATACTGCGCACGTCCGCCTCGCGCGGCGCGCGGCGCAGGTACTTCGCCGATTCATCGAGAATGAATGCAACCTCCTCGCGAAACGCTTGCGGTTCCCGGGCCAAGTCCTGGCGCGGGCTGTCGGTGGTGCCCAGGATGAGCTTGCCGAGCCAGGGCACTGCGAACAGAACACGCCCATCGGCCGTTTTGGGCACCATGAGCGCATGGTCGGAGGGGAGAAACTCACGGTCCACCACGATATGGACCCCCTGGCTGGGCGCAACGATCGGGCGCACCGTCCTGCCAAGCGCCTCGCCATCCTGCTGGCGCAGCGTGTCCACCCACACCCCTGTGGCATTGACCACGGAGCGGGCGCGCAACGTAAAGCGCCGGCCAGTTTCCGCATCCTCACAGACGAGGCCCACGACCTTGCCCCCCTCGTGGAGCAGTTCCCGCGCGGGGCAATAGTTCACCAGCAGAGCGCCCCGGGCAGCGGCGGTGCGCGCCAAAGCCATTGCCAGACGGGCGTCGTCAAACTGCCCGTCCCAGTATTTGACGCCGCCCTTGAGGCCCTCCTCCCGCGCCGTGGGCAGGCATTGGAGGGTGCGCGAGCGCCCCAGGAATTCCGTGGCGCCGAGCCCGGCCTTGCCCGCCAGGGCGTCGTACATCTTGAGGCCCACGCCATAGAACGGCGTCTCCCACACCCGGTAGGAAGGCATGACGAAAGGCAGCGGCTGGGCCAGATGGGGGGCGTTGTGCAACAGGGTCGTGCGCTCGTGCAGTGCTTCGCGCACCAGGGCGATATTGCCCTGCGCGAGGTAACGCACGCCACCATGCACCAGTTTGGTGGCCCGCGACGAGGTGCCTTTGGCGAAATCATGCGACTCGACCAGGACGACCTTGTAGCCGCGCGCCGCGGCGTCCAGGGCCACGCCCAGCCCCGTGGCCCCGCCGCCGATCACCGCCAGATCGTAGGTCTGCGGCGCTGCCAGGCGCGCCAGCAATTCGGCGCGCACGGTTGCCTGGGGAGCTTGGGAAACTGTTGTCATGGGGTCCGATTGTCCACAGCCTGGAGGAGTTTATAAGGGTTAACCCTTAATTTTATGAAATCGAGCGATTCCGAGCCGGTCCGGCAGTTGCCGGACCGGTGGGCACCAGAGGGCCGGGAGTGGACCCAGCCCCAGGTGCATCAGCGCACCTTGCCGTCCTTCCAGGCTTGCAGCAGGGTGTCGTAGGCAATGGTTTCACCCTTGGGCTTCTCGTTCGCGAGCTTGGCCCAGGGCGCGCCCTTGTCGGACAGCCACTTCTTGGGGTCTTCCTTCTTGTTGAGCTTGGGCGCGCAATGGGCCATGCCGGCGCGCTCGAGGCGGCCCATCACCTGGTCCATTTCGTCGGCCAGCGTGTCCATGGCGCCCTGGGGTGTTTTTTCACCCGTCACAGCCTGGGCCACGTTCTTCCACCAAAGCTGGGCCAGCTTGGGATAGTCGGGCACGTTGGTACCGGTGGGCGTCCATGCCACGCGCGCGGGGCTGCGGTAGAACTCGATCAGGCCACCGTACTTGTTGGCGTTCTTGGTGAAGAAGTCGCTGCGGATGTCGGAGTCGCGGATGAAGGTCAGGCCCTGGATGGACTTCTTCAGCGAGGTGGTCTTGGCCGTCACGAACTGGGCGTAGAGCCACGCTGCCGCCGTCTTGTTGGCGTCATGGTTCTTGAAGAAGGTCCAGCTACCCACGTCCTGGTAGCCGTTCTGCATGCCCTGCTTCCAGTAGGGGCCGTTGGGGCCGGGGGCCATGCGCCACTTGGGCGTGCCATCGGCGTTGACCACCGGCAGACCAGCCTTGGTCATGTCGGCCGTGAAGGCGGTGTACCAGAAGATCTGCTGGGCGATCTGGCCCTGGGCGGGCACAGGGCCGGCCTCGCCGAAGGTCATGCCCGTGGCCTCCTTGGGGGCGTACTTCTTCATCCAGTCCACGTACTTGGTGAGCGCGTAGACGGCCGCTGGCGAGTTGGTGGCACCGCCACGGGCCACCGAGGCGCCCACCGGGGTGCACTTGTCATCGGCCACGCGAATGCCCCACTCGTCCACGGGCATGCCGTTCGGGATGCCCTTGTCGGCCGTGCCCGCCATCGACAGCCAAGCGTCGGTAAAGCGCCAGCCCAGCGACGGATCCTTCTTGCCGTAGTCCATATGCCCGTAGATGGGCTTGCCATCGATGTTCTTCACATCGTTGGTGAAGAACTCGGCGATGTCCTCATAGGCGCTCCAGTTCAGCGGCACGCCCAGGTCGTAACCGTACTTGGCCTTGAACTTGTCCTTCAGGTCCTGGCGCGCAAACAGGTCGGCGCGGAACCAGTAGAGGTTGGCGAACTGCTGGTCGGGCAGTTGGTAGAGCTTGCCGTCGGGCGCGGTGGTGAAACTGGTGCCGATGAAGTCCTTGAGGTCGATCCCCGGGTTGGTGTATTCCTTGCCCGCACCGGCCATGTAGTCGGTCAGGCTCATGATCTTGCCGTAGCGGTAGTGCGTGCCGATCAGGTCGGAGTCGGAGATCCAGCCGTCGTAGATCGACTTGCCCGACTGCATCGAGGTCTGCAGCTTCTCGACCACGTCGCCTTCCTGGATCAGGTCGTGCTTGACCTGGATGCCCGTGATCTCGCTGAAGGCCTTGGCCAGCGTCTTGCTCTCGTACTCGTGGGTGGTGATGGTCTCGGACACCACCGAGATTTCCTTCACGCCCTTGGCCTGCAGCTTCTTGGCCGCCTCGATGAACCACTTCATCTCGGCCATTTGCTGGTCCTTGGATAGGGTCGAGGGCTGGAACTCGCTGTCGATCCACTTCTTGGCCTCGGCCTCGCCGGCCCACGCGGCCTGCCCCAAAGCCAGGGCCGCGGCGGCGAATGCGATCGCCTTGAACTGCACCTTCATTGCTGTCTCCTCACATGAGACTCCCCGGTTGTGGATGGGCGCCGGCCTCGGGGGAGGATCGGGCCGGCCCCTTGCTTGCTCAACCCTTGCGCAGCACGAGCGCGAGCACTGCCATGGACAGCACGAAGCTGATCCACACCGACGGCTCGGCGTCGAGCGAAAACCACTGCGTCATCTTTTCCCCAAGCCCCACCCAGGCCAGGTTGACGTAGGCTGCCGTGAGCAGCCCGATGAAGAGCCGGTCGCCGCGCGTGGTGGCGATCGGCAGAAAACCCTTGCGCAGCGTGGTGGGCGCCTTGATCTCCCACACGGTCATGCCCACCAGCATCAGCACGATGCACGCAAAAAACACCGCTACCGGCGTGGTCCAGGCCATCCATTCCCACATGGCATGTCTCCTTCAAACCCGGCCCATCGCGAAACCCTTCGCGATGTAGTGCCGCACGAACCAGATCACGATGGCACCCGGCACGATGGTGAGCACGCCCGCCGCGGCGAGCGTGGCCCAGTCCATGCCCGAGGCCGACACCGTGCGCGTCATCGTCGCCACG
>JAYSFC010000169.1:0-5432 GCA_041913505.1 Acidovorax sp. | reverse complement strand
CGCCGCGCGTCTGCACGTCCACGCGCGCATCGAGCAGCCCCAGGCGGATGCCCGAGGCCACGGCCGCGCAGGCGCCCGTGCCGCAGGCGAGGGTTTCGCCCGCGCCGCGCTCGTACACGCGCAGGCGCACGTGGGTGCGGTCCACGATCTGCAGGAAGCCCGCGTTCACGCGCTGCGCAAAGCGCGCATGGCGCTCGATCAGTGGCCCCCAGGCTGCGACGGGTGCGGCGTCCACATCGTCGACAAGCAGCACGGCGTGCGGGTTGCCCATCGAGGCAACCGCTACCAAAACAGTAGCAACCGGGCTCGAATTATCAAGCACCAGCGGCCATTTTTCCCCAGCACCCTGGGCCACAGGCACGAGGCCCGCGGTATCGAAGGGCACGCGCGCAGGCTCGAACACGGGCCGCCCCATGTCAACGGTGACGCGGCCGTCGGCCGTGAGCTGGGGGGCGATCACGCCGGACAGGGTCTGCACGCGGATCGTGTCCTTGTCGGTCAGGCCCTGGTCGCGCACATAGCGCGCGAAGCAGCGCGCGCCATTGCCGCACTGCTCCACCTCGCCGCCGTCGGCGTTGTGGATCACGTATTCGAAGTCCACCCCGGGGGCCGGCGCGGGCCGCACGGTGAGGATCTGGTCGGCGCCCACGCCGAAATGGCGGTCTGCCAGGAAGCGGTATTGCGCCGCGGACAGGCCCAGGCGCCCCTGCGTCTCGTCGAGCACGACGAAGTCGTTGCCCGCGCCTTGCATCTTGGTGAAGCGGATCTGCATGATGGGCTGCGATTATCCGCGCTGCTTGCGCAGGCTGCGCAGCCGGTCGAGCGCGCGGTCCACGAAATGCAGACGGTCCTGGCCCCAGAAGCGCTCCCCCTCGAGGACAAAGGTCGGCGCGCCGAACACGCCCAGGCGCACCGCCTCATCGCTGTTGGCCTGGTACTGCGCGAGCGTCTCGGGAGCCTGCTCCAGCGCCTGCAGCGCCGTGCCGTCGTAGCCCGCCGCGTTGGCCACGGCGATGCGCACCGCCGCGTCGGCCGTGTTGCGCTCCTCGGCCCAGAGGGCGCGCAGCAGCGCGTGCGAGAGCGCGAAGGCATCGAGCCCCTGCAGCTGGGCGGCAATCACCATCCAGCCCGGGTATTTGTTCCAGTTCGGGTCGCTGGCCTGGCCCTTGGGGTAGTAGGCGGGCTCCAGGTTCAGCGGCATGCCCAGGTAGTCGCGCCAGCGCGCCAGCTCCAGCGCGTGGTAGCTGCGGCGTGGCTCGGGGCGGGTCTTGAGCGGGATGCCGCCGGTCTGGGGCACCACGGCCTGGAAGTCGTAGGGCTTGAGCACGAGGCGCACGCCATGGCGGCGCACGATGTCCTGCAGCTGCGGTCCCGCAAAATAGGCCCAGGGCGAAGAAAGGCTGTAGAAACAGTCGAGGGAAATCATCCATCGATTATCTTCAGCGCGTGACCACAGAACCGCTTCAATCCCCTACCGCCCTGCCGCCCGTGCCCGCCCAGTCGCTGGCCAGCCCGCGCGATGCGGCCGCGCTGCAGCGCCTGGCGGCCCAGGCCCGCGCCGATCTCGAACGCCTGAACTATCCGCCCCCCGACTGGATGCCCGCGCCCACGGAAACAGCGCCGCTCGACGTGCTGATCGTGGGCGCCGGCATGTGCGGCCAGACCGCCGCCTTCGCCCTGCTGCGCGAGGGCGTGCGGCGCCTGCGCGTGATCGACGCCGCCGCGCGCGGCGAGGAAGGCCCCTGGGCCACCTATGCGCGCATGCTCACGCTGCGCAGCCCCAAGCAGCTCACGGGCCCCGACCTGGGCGTGCCCAGCCTCACCTTCCGCGCCTGGTACGAGGCGCAGCACGGCATCGGTGCAACGTCGCCTCTCGACGCGGCCACGCCCGGCTGGGCCGCGCTGCACAAGATCGGCCGCATCGACTGGCGCGACTACCTGCTGTGGGTGCGCGACACGGCGCGGATCCCGGTCGAGAACGGCGTGCGCCTGCTGTCCGTGCACGACGAGGACGGCCTGATCGTGGCCGAGCTGCAAGGCCCCGCAGGCCCCCAGACCGTGCGCACGCGCAAGCTCGTGCTGGCCCTGGGGCGCGACGGCAGCGGCGCGCCGCGCTGGCCCCACTTTCCCTCGCTCGACCGGCAGGACCCGCTCGCGCGCGGCCGCGTGTTCCATTCGGCCGATGCGATCGCCTTCGAGGCCCTGCGCGGCCGCCATGTGGGCGTGCTGGGCGCGGGCGCCTCGGCCTTCGACAACGCGGCCTGCGCGCTGGAGGCCGGCGCGCGCGTGACGCAGTTCGCGCGCCGCGCCGTGCTGCCGCAGGTGAACAAGAGCAAGGCCGCGTCCTTCCCGGGCTTTCTGCGCGGCTACGCGGCGCTGGACGATGCGCGCAAGTGGCGCTTTTACACCTACATCTTCGACGAGCAGGTGCCACCGCCCTGGGAGACCGTGCGCCGCTGCGATGCGCATGCGGGCTTCGCGCTGCGCCTGGGCTGCGGCTGGCGGGACGTACGCCCCACGCCCGAGGGCGTGGAGGTGGCCACGGCCGATGGGGTGGAGCGCTTCGACGCCGTCATCTTCGGCACGGGCTTCGACGTGGACCTGCTGGACCGCCCGGAGCTGGCGCGCTACACGCCCCATATCGACACCTGGGCGCGCCATGTGGCGCCCGAACTCGCCCGGCACGAGGCTGCGCGCTTTCCCTACCTAGGCGACGGCTTCGCGCTGCAAAGCGCCGATGGCCAGCACACCGCCGCGCTCGCGCGCATGCACCTGTTCAACTGGGGCGCCACGATGTCGCACGCCGCGCTGGGCAGCGACATTCCGGGCCTGGCCATCGGCGCCACGCGCCTGGCCCAGGCGCTGGTGAGCAACCTGTTCGTGGAAGACGCAGACATGCACTGGCAGCGACTGCAGGCCCACGACGAAGCCGAGCTGCTGCCCACGAAGTGGTACGTACCGCCTTCCCCTTGAAGCAAAGAACCGAGAAACCCATGAACAAGCTCTGGAACCTCTTTCACCACCCGCACGCAGGCACCGTGATGCTGCGCACCACCCTGGCCCTGCTGATGCTGCTGCATGGCGTGAGCAAGATCCTCCACGGCATCGGCTCCATCGAAGGCATGGTGGCCAGCCACGGACTGCCCCGGTTCCTGGCCTACGGCGTGTACCTTGGCGAGGTGGTCGCGCCGCTGTTGCTGCTGGTGGGCGTGTGGGTGGTGCCCGCCGCGCTGGTGGTCGCCGTCAACATGGTGGTGGCGGTGCTGCTGGTGCACCGGGGCCAGGTCTTCTCGCTCAACGCGGTGGGTGGCTGGTCGCTGGAGCTGCAGGCGCTGTTCTTCGTGGGCGCGCTGGCCGTGGCGATGACGTCAAAGCCCGGGAAGTAATCAGTCGATCGAGATATTGGCGGTCTTCACCACCTCGGCCCACTTCTGCCGGTTGGCCTTCACGGTGGCGCGGAACTGCTCGGGCGACTCCAGGCGTACGCTGTTGCCCGCGCTCTCCAGCTTGGCGCGCACCTCGGGGTTCTCCAGCACCGTCCTGATCGCCGCGTTGAGCCTGGCCACCACCCTGGCATCCGTGCCCTTGGGCGCGAACAGGCCGAACCAGATCGAGCTGTCGAAGCCCTTGGCGCCCGGCAGGCCGCTTTCGGCGATGGTGGGCACCTCGGCGATGGCGGGCACGCGCTTGGCCGTGGTCACACCGAGCAGGCGCACCTTGTGGGCCTGGTAGTGGGTGAGCACGGTCTGCACCTGATTCATGATGCAGCAGGTCTCGCCGCGCAGCACGGAGGTGATGGCCTCGGGCCCGCCCTTGTAGGGCACGTGCACCATGTTCAGGCCCATGCGCGCGTTGAACTCGGCGAACGCCATGTGCGTGCCCGTGCCGTTGCCCGTGGAGGCGAAGTTGTACTTGCCGGGGTGGGCCCGCACCAGCTCGACGAATTCCTTCACGGTCTTCACGTTGACCACGTCGGGGTTCACGGTGAGCACGTTGGACACATCGAGAATCGGCGCCACGGGCACGAAGTCGGCTTCCACGTCGAAGGGCAGCTTCCTGTACAACGCCGCGTTGCTGCCGTGCGTGGCCGCCGTGCCGAAGACCAGCGTGTAGCCGTCGGGCCTGGCGCGCGCCACGTACTCGCTCGCGATGTTGCCGGCCGCGCCGGCCTTGTAGTCGATGACGACGCTCTGGCCCAGCGCCTTGGAGAGCGGCTCCTGGATGTGGCGCGCCACCACGTCCACGCCCGACCCCGCCGGAAAGGTCATGACCACGGTAATGGGCTGCTGCGGCCATTCCCCCCCTTGCGCATGTGCGGCCGGCGCGGACAGGGCCACGGCGGTGGCGGCAAAAGTGCCCAGCAGGGCGCGGCGTGCGGTTAAGAAATGCATGGCGGGTTCTGGAATAGCGGCGATGGGGCCATTGTGCCGAGGCCTTCATCCGGTTTTGGCCATGTGTTTATTCCACAGCCCGGCCTGTCGATAATCGACGCCATGCCCCGCACCAACCAATACCTCCACCCCCACCGCGAACCCGTGGCAACGCGCGACGCCGCCACCGTGCTGCTGCTGCGCGATGCGGCGGATGGCACGCTCGAAGTCCTCATGACGCGCCGCTCGGCCCAGGCGAGCTTCGCGCCGGGTGCCTACGTGTTCCCCGGCGGCGGCATCGACGCGCTCGACGCCGCGTCGCACGCGGCCGCCGACCGCCGGCCCACGCAGGGCGACCTGCACCTCACGCAGGCCATCGCAGCGATCCGCGAGAGCTTCGAGGAACTGGGCATCCTGCTCGCGCGCCGCGCCGACGGCCGCATGGCCGACGCCACCGACATCGCCCTGCTGGACCGCCACGCCCCCTTCGTGGCGCAGTGCCAGGCGCAGGGCCTGCGCCTGGCGGCCGATGGCGTGTTCGTGCTCGCGCACTGGACGGCCGACCGCGACCTGCCCAAGCGCTTTTCCGTGCCCTTCCTCGTCGCGCGCATGCCGGGCGGCCAGGAGCCCGTGGCCGATGAGGCCGAGCAGTTCGAGCCTGTGTGGGTGCGCCCGGCCGACGCGCTCGCGCGGCACGCGGCAGGGCAGTTCTTCATGATCTACCCGACCATCCGCACGCTGGAGCGGCTCGCACGCTTCGCGAACACCGACGCCGTGCTCGCGGCCGTGGCGCACGAGACTCCGCTGTGGACGAGCTGCCCGCGCGCAGGCCTGCTTCACGGCAAGGAGTCGCGCCACATGGAGCACGAGAGCGAGTTCGGCGAACTGGCCATGGTCTGCCCCGACGGCCAGATCCTGCACCCGCTCGAATGGCAGAGCGACCGCCCCGTGCCACTGCGCAAGAACCTGCAGCGCCTCACGGCCCCCAACCCCGGCGTGATGACGGGGCCCGGCACCAACAGCTACCTCGTGGGCGACCCGGCCACGGGCTACATCGCCATC
>JAYSFC010000168.1:0-5663 GCA_041913505.1 Acidovorax sp. | reverse complement strand
TGACGATGGCGTCGGTCTCGCGGATATGCGCCAGGAACTGGTTGCCCAGGCCCTCGCCCTTGGAAGCGCCAGCCACGAGGCCCGCGATGTCCACGAACTCGACGATGGCCGGCACGATGCGCTCAGGCTGGATGATTTCGGCCAGCTGCTGCAGGCGCGGATCGGGCACTTCCACCACGCCCGTGTTGGGCTCGATGGTGCAGAAAGGGTAGTTCTCGGCGGCAATGCCGGCCTTGGTGAGGGCGTTGAAGAGGGTGGACTTGCCCACGTTGGGCAGGCCCACGATGCCGCATTTCAGGCTCATGGCAGGGCTCTCGTGTGTTCGGAAGACAAACCCGCCATTCTACGGGAGGGGCTCATTCAAAGCGCAGGTCGGCCGCGATGGGCTGGCCCACGCGCAGCCAAGTGCCCCCGCCGGGACCCATGCCCTCGCGCACGATGGCATTCATGCCGAAGGTGATGGCGCCGCCCACGCGCGGGTCCTGCCGGTAGGTGCGCAGCATGTCGCCCACGGCGAGACGGCTCTCGGCCGTGGCAGGGTCGATATTGGGAATGGGGCAGCGCGCGCAGGGCTTGACGGGCTGCAGCTGCACGGTCTGGCCCTCGCCCGCCACGATGTGCAGCATGTCGATGCGGTCTTCATCATGTGCCTCCACGCCCGCGATGACCACGTTGGGCCGGAAGCGCTCCATGCCCACGGCAGCCTCGCCCGCGGCGAGCAGGCGCTCGTTGAGCCCGTCGATCGAGCCCTGGCTCGCGATGAGCACGGGGAAGGCGTCGGCGAACTGGTTGGGCGCCTCAACGCCACCCGTCCACTTCAGGCTCGACAGGCGCCGGTGCTCGGGATCGAAGCGCACGAGCCGGCAGGGCCGGCCCAGAAAATCAGTGAACCACTGCGCGGCAATATCCCCCATGTCCCAGGCGGGCACGGAGTCGTCCCACACGCGCACGGTGGCGGGCCCGGCGACGGCGTCGAGCGCCAGGTGCAGCGCCAACATGCCGGGCGCGCGCAGCACCAGCTCGAAGGTCTTGAGCTGGGGGCGCACCAGCGCCATGCGCGGCAGGTCGCGCTGGGTGAGGAAGCCCCCCTGGCCATCGACCACCATCCAGGCGCGGTCGAGGTCGAGCCCGGTTTCGGTGAGCAACGCCTCCTGCACCTCAATGCCGGCGCAGGACTTGACGGGGTACACGAACAGCCGCGCGATATGGCCGCTCAGATCATGGTCGGAGGAAAAGGACACACCAACGCTCGCAGTAAAGACTAGGCCCGCCATTCTGCCCTGCGCCGCGGGGCCACGGGGCGCCTCCTACAATGCCCGCCATGGCGCAATCCTTTGACGTTTGTATCCGTGGGGCCGGCATCGTGGGCCGCACGCTTGCCCTGCTCCTGGCCCGCGACCGGCTGCGCGTGGCACTGGTCGGCCCTGCAGAGCCCTCGGCCGCCGAGGCACGCGAGGACGTGCGGGCCTACGCCCTCAACGCGGCCTCGCGCGCACTGCTCGAATCGCTGCGCGCCTGGCCCGATGCGCACCACGCCACGCCCGTGGCCCGCATGGAGGTGCATGGCGACCAGGACGGCTGCGTGCACTTCGACGCCGCGGCGCAACAGGTGGAGGCGCTCGCCTGGATCGTGGACGTGCCCGCGCTCGAGACCCGCCTGGCCGAGGCCGTGCGCTACCAGCCCCAGGTGGAGCTGGTGAGCAGCCCCGTGCCCGCCGCGCTCACGGCCGTGTGCGAGGGCCGGGCCAGCCGCACGCGCGACGAGTTTGGTGTCGAGTTCGCGGTCACGCCCTACGCGCAGCACGCGATCGCTGCGCGGCTGCACTGCGAGCATGCACACGGCCAGACGGCACGCCAGTGGTTCCTGCAGGACAGCATCCTGGCCTTTTTGCCCCTGGGAGGTGCCACGGGGAACTCCGTGGCGATTGTTTGGTCTGTCCCCCAGGACCAGGCGCCGCATCTGCTGGCCCTGGAGCCGGAAGAATTCGTGCAGCGCGTGGAGCAGGCCAGCCAGGGCGCGCTCGGACGCCTGGAACTCGCGGGCAAGCGGGCGGCCTGGCCGCTGCAGCAGGCCCAGGCCAGCCACTGGTGCGGCCCCCTCGCCCCCGAAGGGGCGCGCAGCCCCCATAGCTGGGTGCTGGCCGGCGACGCGGCGCACAACGTGCATCCGCTGGCCGGGCAAGGACTCAACCTGGGGCTGGCCGACGTGCAGGCGCTGGCACGCACGCTGCATGAACGCGATTACTGGCGCAGCATTGCCGACCTGCGGCTGCTGCGCCGCTACGAGCGCGAGCGCAAGGCGGCGCTGCTGCCCATGGGCCTGGCCATGGACGGCCTGCAACAGCTGTTCACGCGGCGCGAGGCACCGCTGCAGGCGCTGCGCAACTGGGGGCTCAAGGGCTTCGAGCGCAGCGGCCCGCTCAAGGAATGGATGGCCCGCCAGGCCATGGGAATGACGCACTGAAACGCACCGAGATGAATGCCATGAAACTGATCCCCTCCCTGCTGGTCGGCACGGCCGCCGCCCTGCTGGGCCTGGGCGCCCACGCCCAGGACGCCGCCATCCGCAAGGCCCTGTCCGAGCGCATCCCGCAACTCGCCAAGATCGACGAGGTGCGTCCCACCCCCATGGCGGGCCTGTACGAGGTACGCATGGGGACCGACCTTTTCTATACCGACGCCAAGGGCAACTACCTGATCCAGGGCGAGCTGATCGACACCAAGGCGCGGCGCAACCTCACCGAAGACCGTATCAACAAGCTCACGGCCATCGATTTCGACGAGCTGCCGCTCAAGGACGCCTTCACCCTCGTGCGCGGCGACGGCTCGCGCAAGCTCGCCGTGTTCGAGGACCCGAACTGCGGCTACTGCAAGCGCTTCGAACGCGACATGCAGAACGTCAACAACGTCACCGTCTACCTGTTCCTCTACCCCATCCTGAGCCCCGATTCGGCCGAGAAGTCGCGCAACATCTGGTGCTCCAAGGACCGCGCAGCCGCGTGGCACGACCACATGCTGCGCGACAAGACACCCGCAAGCGCAAGCTGCGACACAACGGCCCTGCAGCGCAACCTGGCCCTGGGGCGCAAGTACAAGATCACGGGCACGCCCACGCTGATCTTCACCAATGGCACACGCGTGCCCGGAGCCATTGGCGCACAGGATGTCGAGAAGCGCCTGGCCGAGGCCGCCGGCACCCCCAGCGCTCCCAGCGCCGCCAACTGACACGCCCCAGCCCAACCCGCCGCGCGCGGGTTCGTCTTTTTCTGGGGCCATCCCACCCCCACGTCGCCATGCCCACTGCCCACCGCGCCGCCGCCATCCACTACCGCGTGGAGCCGGCCGACCTTCACGCCCACCTGTTCCACATCACGCTCACCGTCGCGCAACCCGTGGCAGGACAGGAGTTTTCGCTGCCCGCCTGGATTCCGGGCAGCTACCTGGTGCGCGAGTTCGCCAAGAACCTGCAGCGCCTCAGCGCGGCCCAGGGCCGCCGGAGCGTGGCGCTCACGCAGTTGGCCAAGGACCGCTGGCGCGCCGACTGCCAGGCAAACAAGCCGCTGGTGCTGCGCTACGAGGTCTGCGCCTACGACACCTCGGTGCGCACGGCCTGGCTTGACGCCACGCGCGGCTTCTTCAACGGCACCAGCCTGTGCCTGCGCGTGGAGGGCCAAACCGGCCTGCCCTGCACCATCGACCTCATCGCTCCTAAAAAGAGAGCTGAGAGCGCAAACTGGAATTGCGCTACAAGCCTATCCGCCTTGGATACCGACGCACGCGGCTTCGGCACCTACCGCGCGGCCGACTACGACGAACTCGTGGACTGCCCCGTGGAGATGGGCGCGTTCTGGAGCGCCACCTTCAAGGCCGGCGGCGTGACCCACCGCTTCGTGGTCGCGGGCGCCGCGCCCTCGTTCGACCACCAGCGCCTTCTGGCCGACACGCGCAAGATCTGCGAGACCGCCATCCGCTTCTGGCATGGCAAGGGCAAGCCCCCCTTCAAGCAGTACCTGTTCCTGCTCAACGTGGTGGACGACGGCTATGGCGGCCTGGAGCACCGCAACTCCACGGCGCTGATCTGCGCCCGCCGCGATCTGCCCCGCATGGGCGAGGCCAAGGCCGCCGAAGGCTACACCACGCTGCTGGGGCTCATCAGCCACGAGTATTTCCATACCTGGAACGTCAAGCGCCTGCGGCCCGCCGAGTTCGCGCGCTACGACTACGCACAGGAGAACTACACACAGCTGCTGTGGTTCTTCGAGGGCTTCACGAGCTACTACGACGACCTGCTGCTGCGCCGCGCGGGCCTGATCGACGACGCCGCCTACCTCAAGCTGCTCACCAAGACCTGCAACCAGGTGCTGCAAACCCCCGGCCGCCACGTGCAGAGCGTGGCCGATGCGAGCTTCGACGCCTGGGTCAAGTACTACCGCCAGGACGAGAACACGCCCAACGCCACGGTGAGCTACTACACCAAGGGTTCGCTCGTGGCGCTGTGCCTCGATCTCGCGCTGCGCCGCGAAGGCAAGTCCGACCTCGATGCCGTAATGCGCGCGCTATGGCAGCGCTGCGCCGGCGGCCCCATGGCCGAGGCCGACCTGCTCGCAGTGCTGCAGGCACTCACCGGCCGCGCCTGGAACGAAGAGATCGCCCACTGGGTGCACGGCACGGACGACCTGCCGTTGGCGGAACTGTTCGCGGCCCAGGGCGTCACGCTCAAGGCCGAGACCCCCCAGCCCGCGCAGCGCCTGGGCCTGCGCGTGCAGGAGAACCACAGTATCCAGATCAAGGCCGTGCTGCGCGGCGGCCCGGCGGAAGCCGCCGGCTTCATGGCGGGCGACGAATGGCTGGGCCTGGAGGCGCACGGCCAGGCCTGGCGCCTCGCACGCCTGGACGACGTGGCGCTGTACGCGGGCGCGGCCCGCCAGGTCACGGCCCTGGTGGCGCGCGACCGGCGCCTGCTGCGGCTGGCGCTGGACCTTGGGCTGCCCGCGCCGGCGGGCGGCAAGGCCCCGGCACCGCAGCGCCCGGCCGACACCATTGCGCTCACGGTGGCGGATGCCGCCCAGCTCGCGCGCTGGCTGGCACCTGCCTGAGGCGACCGATGGTTACCGTGCGGTAACACACCTGCGCCCGCTTGGGTATAGTTGGCTGGTTCGCCATCATTACCACGGAGATAACCTTGGCATACGAAACCATTGAAGTGCGCACCGAGGCCGACAAGGTCGGCGTCATCACGCTCAACCGCCCCAAGCAGCTCAATGCGCTGAACGACCAGCTCATGAACGAGCTGGGCGCAGCCCTCAAGGCCTTTGACGCTGACGAGAAGATCGGCTGCATCGTCCTCACGGGCAGCGAGCGCGCCTTTGCAGCGGGCGCGGACATCGGCGCCATGGCCCGATATAGCTTCGCCGACGCCTACAAGGGCGACTACATCACGCGCAACTGGGAACAGATCCGTTCCATCCGCAAACCCGTGATCGCGGCGGTGAGCGGCTTCGCGCTGGGCGGCGGCTGCGAGCTCGCGATGATGTGCGACTTCATCATCGCAGCCGACAACGCCAAGTTCGGCCAACCCGAGATCAAGCTCGGCGTGATTCCCGGCGCGGGTGGCACGCAGCGCCTGCCGCGCGCCGTGGGCAAGGCCAAGGCCATGGACATGG
>JAYSFC010000167.1:0-5943 GCA_041913505.1 Acidovorax sp. | reverse complement strand
CCAGCAACTTCGAGCGCTTCGTGTTCGACCTGCTGGGCCGCGACGCCGCGCGCACGAAGGCGCTGTTCGGCGACGCGCTCGCCAGGGATGGGCGTTTCGACCTCAGCGCCGACCCGCTGTTCGCCCAGGCCGCCACGCGCTACGGTTTCGAGAGCGGCAAGAGCACGCACGCAGACCGCCTCGCCACGATCCGCTCCACCCATGAGCGCTACGGCGTGCCCATCGATACCCACACGGCCGACGGCGTCAAGGTGGCGCGCGAGCACCGTGGCGCGGCTGGCGTGCCCATGATCGTGCTGGAGACGGCTCTGCCGATCAAGTTCGCCGAGACCATCGTCGAGGCGCTGGGCCACGCGCCCGAGCGCCCGACCAAGTTTGCCGGCATCGAGGACCTGCCCAAGCGCGTGCAGGTGCTGCCCGCCGATGCCGAGCAGGTCAAGGCTTACATCGCGCGCCACTGCGATTGAGGCCAAACAGGCGGCCAGTGCTTGTCAGCAGGGCACGGGCAGCTATGCTTTGAATAGCGTTTGAAGGACATGGAATGAAGGTTGTCGGCTTTGCCGGGTTCTCGGGGTCCGGCAAGACCACGCTGGTGGAGCAGCTCATCCCCGAGTTGCGCCTGCGCGGCCTGCGCGTGTCGGTGGTCAAGCATGCGCACCACAGCTTCGATATCGACCATGCGGGCAAGGACACGTTCCGCCACCGCGAGGCCGGCGCGTTCGAGGTTGTGGTGGCCTCCGACCGGCGCCTGGCGCTGATGCGCGAGTTTGAGCAACCCACCGAGCCGAGCGTGCACGCATTGCTGGCCGAGCTGGACCCACGCGTGGACTGGGTGCTCGTCGAAGGCTTCAAGGAGAGCGACCTGCCCAAGATCGAGGTCTGGCGCGCGCCCGAGCCCGGCCGGCAGGCCAAGCCCGTGCGCTACCCCTCGGATGCCTTCATCGTGGCCGTGGCCACCGATGCGCCCGATCGCCTGCCGCAGCCCGCGCAGCGGCCGGTGCTCGACCTCAACGCGCCCGCGGCGCTGGCCGACTGGCTGCTGGCGAACGCGGGATACTTCGATTACCGGTGCGCGGATGCCGCACCGCATTGCACGGAAGCCTGACGCCATGCGCCCCCCGCTCAAACCCCTCGACGACGCCCTGGCCGACCTGCTCGCGCAGGCCACGCCACTGGCTGGCAGCGACATCGTGGCCACGTTCGACGCCGACGGCCGCGTGCTGCTGCGCGATGCGATCTCGCCGCTGCAGGTGCCCCCGCAGGACAACAGCGCGATGGACGGCTACGCCGTGCGCAGCGCCGACATCGCGGCAGCGGGCGTGGAGCTGCCCGTGTCGCAGCGCATCGCGGCGGGATCGAGCGGCGGGCCGCTTGTGCCAGGCACGGCGGCGCGCATCTTCACGGGCGCTCCGGTGCCTGCCGGGGCCGACGCCATCGCCATGCAGGAGGATTGCGAGGCCCTGGCGGACGAGCGCGTTCGCTTGAACACCGTGCCCGCGCCCGGCCAGTGGATCCGCCGCTCGGGCGAGGACATCACGCGCGGCGCCACGGTGCTGGCGGCCGGCACGCGCCTCACGCCGGCCGAACTGGGGCTGGCCGCGAGCATCGGGCTGGCCCAGCTGGCGGTGGCGCGCAGGCCGCGCGTGGCGTTGTTCTCCACGGGCGACGAACTCGTCATGCCCGGCGAGGTGCAGCCCGAGCAGATGAAACCCGGCGCCATCTACAACAGCAACCGTTTCTTCCTGCGAGCCCTGCTGCTGCGCCTGGGCTGCGAGGTGAGCGACCTGGGCATCGTGCCCGACCGGCGCGACGCCACCGTGGCCGCGCTGCGCGAGGCGGCGAAGGGCAACGACCTCATCCTCACGAGCGGCGGCGTCTCGGTGGGCGAGGAAGACCACATCAAGCCCGCCGTGGAATCGCTGGGCCGCCTGGACCTGTGGCAGATCGCCATGAAGCCGGGCAAGCCCTTCGCCTATGGGCGCGTGGAGAATCACGCGGGCGGAGCGCATTTCATGGGGCTGCCGGGCAACCCGGTGTCCAGCTTCTTGACCTTCGTGCTGCTCGTGCGGCCGTTCCTGCTGCGTCTGCAGGGGGTGCGCGATGTGGCGCCTCGCGCGGTGGCCGCCACTGCCGGGTTCGACTGGCCCCGGGCCGACAAGCGCCGCGAGTTCCTGCGCGTGCGCCACGGGGCCGGCGGCACGCTGGAGCTGTTTGCCAACCAGAGCTCGGGCGTGCTCACCTCGGCGGCCTGGGCCGATGGCGTGGTGGACAACCCCGCTGGCCAGACCATCGCCCGGGGAGACACCGTGCGCTACATCCCGTTCGCGGAGCTGCTGTCATGAGAAATACCCCCAACGCTCCCCACGTGGTGTGGCCGCTGACCCCCGAGGGGGCCGCTTTTCATCCTGGGGCGGCCCGGCGATGAAAAAGATCACGGTGCGTTACTTCGCCTCGATCCGCGAGGCCGTGGGCCAAGGCAGCGAGGTGCTCGACACCTCGGCCGCCACGCTGGGTGCGCTGCGCGACGAGCTCATCGCGCGCGGCGGCGCCCATGCCGCCAGCCTCGCGCGCGGCAAGGCCGTGCGCATGGCGCTCGACCAGGTGATGGTGGGCGAAGAGGCCTCCCTTGCCGAGGGCGCCGAGGTGGCCTTCTTCCCTCCCGTCACAGGCGGCTGAGCGCTGCCTCTTGCGCGGCCGCGAGGGCAGCGATGCGCCCGGACAGCGCCGCGCTGGCGGGCTCCATGGGCGCGCGCAGGCCTGGCGCCATTTCTCCCTGTTGCGCGAGCAGTGCCTTCATGGGGGCGGGGTTCGGCTCGGCAAAGCAGGCCTCCACCACCGGCGCCAGGGCCTGCCACAGTGCCCGGGCGCGCGGCAGGTTGCCCTCGGCCATGCAACGTACCACTTCGGCGAAGCACGCGGGCTGCCAGTGCGCGCTGGCGGCAATGGCGCCGCAGCCCCCCAGGGCCAGCGTGGACAGGATCTGCGCGTCCTCGCCCGCGAGCACCTGCAGCCGGCCGTCGGCGATGAGTGCCTGGGTCTTGGCCGCATCACCGCCGCAGTCCTTGATTGCGCGGATACGCGGGTGCTGCGCCAGCGTGCGCAGCGTGGCCAGCTCCAGCGTGGCACCCGTGCGGTAGGGGATGTCGTAGACGATCAACGGGTGGGCGCTGGCATCGGCAATCGCGCGGAACCAGTACTGCAGGCCCGCTTGCGAAGGGCGGATGTAGTGCGGCGCGGGCACCAGCAGGCCGGCCAGGGGCCGCGCGTTCCAGCTGCGCACGCGCTCCAGCACATGGCCCAGGTGGTAGCCCGACAGGCCCATGGCCACGGGCAGGCCGGGGGCTGCGGCGAGCACGGTATCGAGCACGGCATCCTGCTCGGCCGCGTCGAGCGCGGCGGCTTCACCCGTCGAGCCGCACACGACCAGGCCTGTGGCGCCGCTGGCGCGCAGCCGCAGCACCAGGGCGCGCAGCGCCGCGTGGTCGACGGCACCGTTGTTATCGAAGGGCGTAACGAGGGGAACCCACAGGCCGGAGAATCCGCCGCGGGGTTGGGGTGCTGTCATGGGTTTTCGTCCTTTCAAGGGCAAGCGACCGGGAAATGAACCGGCCGGCGTGTGCTCGGGGCCTCGGGGCTCGATGAAAGGGAAAACGGGTGGGGTCGTGCCTGTCGGTTCCGTCGCTCATCCGGACGGAACCGCAGCTCCGGTCAGATGAGCTGGGGTTTTTGGGCTTTACCCACGCACGCCAGGGCCGCCACGGAGGCAGCACGGCGGGCGAAGGCAAGGCGTGAAGGCATCACGACAGTGTAGCGGGTGTCAGGGCAGCGCGGGACACTGCCACTGCAGCAGCTCGGCCAGGCGGTTGGTGATCCAGAAGGCTTCCGGGGGCGTCACGCCTGAATCGGGGCCCGCGAGGCCCGCGTGGATACGCCGCAGGATCTCGGCTTCGGACGGGGCCTGCACGTGGTAGAGCGTCTGTGCGTGCTCCACGAGGTGGTTGGCGAGGTCCTCGCAGAGCTCGTAGCGCGCGCGCACCTCGCTGGCGGGGGCCTGCAGGCGTGCGCGCGCGTCGCTGTACAGCGCGATGAACGAGGGCGGGACGAGAATCTGGTTGTCGTCTTGCATGGGGCTCAGTCGGGCACGAACAGGCGTTCGAACCGGGCTTGATCCTCGGGCAGCTCGAAGCTCACGAGCTGCCCCTGCTTCATGTCCGCCAGTCGGCAGGCTGCGAAGAGGCTGTAGCGGCCCGCCAGGTCGAAGCTTAGCAGATCGATGAGCGCATAGGGGTAGGGCACGAAGCTCTGGTGCTCGAACACGATGCGGTGCTGGTTGCGTGGCGACGGAAACAGCTTGTACGCGTCGGTAGTGATGCTCTGGGTGGCCATGGAGGGGGCGAGGGGATTGCTGCGCGGGGGATAAAGGCGAAATCGTAGCGACAATGGCTTTCCGCTCGCTTTTGCCGGCCGGAAAACCGCCGATTTCGGAGAAAAATAGCACCATGAGCTTGCCGCGTGTTTCCATCCAGACCCAGGATTTCGATGTCTCCGCCGAACTGGCGGCCTTGCGCGCGCACGATGGGCGCGTGGGCGCCGTGTGCTGCTTCGTGGGAACGGTGCGTGACCGCAACGACGGCGACAGCATTGCCTCGATGGAGCTGGAGCACTACCCCGGCATGACGGAGAAGTCGATCGAGGCCATGGTGGACGAAGCCTTTCGCCGCTTCGACCTCTACGGCGTGCGCGTGATCCACCGCGTGGGGCTGTTGCAGCCGCTGGACCAGATCGTGTTCGTGGCCGTGACCTCGGCCCACCGGGGCGAGAGCTTCCAGGCCTGCGAATTCCTCATGGACTACCTCAAGACCCAGGCGCCGTTCTGGAAAAAGGAGCAGACGCCGCAGGGCGCACGCTGGGTGGATGCACGCGTGAGCGATGACGCGGCGCTGGCGCGCTGGGGCATATCTGCCCCGCCTATGGCGGGCTGAGTAGCGCGAACCAGCGGCTTGTGTGCAGCCGGGTTTGATGCAGTGCAAGCTCTTTTGCGTGCAAACTGCTTGAAATCATGGGTATCCAGCCTTAGGTAGCGGGAAGTTGGAGGTTTCTACACCATGCGTCTCGACAAGCTCACCACCAAGTTCCAGGAAGCCCTGGCCGATGCCCAAACGCTCGCGCTGGGCAACGACCACGCCTACATCGATCCCTTGCACGTGCTCGCCGCCATGCTGCGGCAGGAGGACGGGCCGCGCGCGCTGCTGCAGCGCGCGGGCGCCAATGTGGGGGGGCTGCAGGCGGCGGCCGAGAATGCCGTCAAGCGCCTGCCCCAGGTGCAGGGGCAGGAGCAGGTCCAGGTTGGGCCCGATCTGGCCAAGCTGCTGCAGGCCACCGAGAAGGAGGCCATCAAGCGCGGCGACCAGTTCATTGCGGGCGAGCTCTTCCTGCTGGCACTGACCGACGGCAAGGGCGAGGCTGCGCGCATCGCCAAGGACAATGGCCTTACGCGCAAGAGCCTGGAGGCCGCGATCGATGCCGTGCGTGGCGGCCAGAAGATGGATAGCCCCGAGGCCGAGGGCCAGCGCGAGGCACTCAAGAAGTACTGCCTGGACCTCACCGAGCGCGCACGCGCAGGCAAGCTCGATCCTGTGATCGGCCGCGACGACGAGATCCGCCGCGCCATCCAGGTGCTGCAGCGGCGCAGCAAGAACAACCCTGTGCTCATCGGCGAGCCCGGCGTGGGCAAGACCGCCATCGTGGAGGGGCTGGCCCAGCGCATCATCGCGGGCGAGGTGCCCGAGAGCCTCAAGGGTAAGCGCGTGCTGTCGCTCGACATGGCGGCGCTGCTCGCGGGCGCCAAGTACCGTGGCGAGTTCGAAGAGCGCTTGAAGAGCGTGCTCAACGAGCTGGCCAAGGACGAGGGCCAGACCATCGTCTTCATCGACGAGCTGCACA
>JAYSFC010000166.1:0-6006 GCA_041913505.1 Acidovorax sp. | reverse complement strand
GAGCGTTGGTCATGCTCTCCATGCCGCCGGAGACCATCACGTCGCGGCTGCCGGCCACCAACTGGTCGTGCGCGAGGATGGTGGCCTCCATGCCGGCACCGCACATCTTGGAGAGCGTCACCGCGCCCGTGCTGCGCGGCAGGCCGCCCTTGAAGCCCGCCTGGCGCGCGGGCGCCTGGCCCTGGCCCGCCATGAGGCAATTGCCGAACAGCACCTCGTCGACCTTCTCGGGCGCGATGCCCGCGCGCTCGACGGCGGCGCGGATCGCGGCGCCACCGAGGTCGTGCGCTGCGAGGTCGGCGAAGTCACCCTGGAAGGCCCCCATAGGGGTGCGGGCGGCGCCGACGATGACGATGGGGTCTTGTTGCATGTGGATCTCCTAAGGGTTAATGGGGAAAGCGGCGCTCGGTGGCGTAGGGGAACACGTCGTAGACGTGGCCCTGCTGGATGCGCTCTTTGTGGGCCTGCCAGAACGCGGGATCGAGCAAGTCGGCATGGTGGCGCAGGAAGACCTCGCGCACGGCCGGATTGCCGAGCAGGAAAGGGGCGAAGGTTTCGGGGAAAACGTCCTTGGGGCCCACGCGCCACCAGACTTCGCCCGACACCTCGTCTTCCTCATGGCGCGGCGGTGGCACGCGCCGGAAGTGGCAGTCGGTGAGGTATTCGATCTCGTCGTAGTCGTAGAACACGACCTTGCCGCCGCGCGTGACGCCGAAGTTCTTCCAGAGCATGTCGCCCGGGAAGATGTTGGCGGCCACGAGGTCCTTGATGGCGTTGCCATAGTCGATCACGCTGCGCTCCATCTGCTGGTAGGCGGCGGGGTCCTGCAGGCCCGCATCGAAGGCCTCCTGCAGGTAGAGGTTGAGCGGCACCATGCGGCGCTCGATGTAGAGGTGGCGGATGATGACCTCGGTCTGGCCGTCGCCATCGCGGTCGCTGATCTCGATCTGGCTCGGCGCGTACTTCTGGATCTCGGCGATGAGCTCGTCGCTGAAGCGGCTGCGCGGAAACGCCACGAGGCTGTATTCGAGCGTATCGGCCATGCGGCCCACGCGGTCGTGGTGCTTCACGAGCAGGTACTTGGCCTGGACCTGCTCGCGCGTGGTTTCCTTCTGCGGCGGGTAATAGTCCTTGATGAGCTTGAACACGTAGGGAAAGCTCGGCAGGTCGAACACGAGCATGACCATGCCCTTGATGCCGGGCGCGGTGCGGAACGAATCGCTCGAGTGCTTGAGGTGCGAGAGGAAGTCGCGGTAAAAAAGGGTCTTGCCCTGCTTGGCCAGGCCGAGCGCGTTGTAGATCTCGGCGCGCGGCTTGCGCGGCATGAGGCTGCGCAGGAACTGCACATAGGCGCTGGGCACCTCCATGTCCACCATGAAATAGGCACGTGCGAAGCTGAACAGCGCGAGCAGGTCGTCCTCGCCGAACAGCGCCGCGTCGATCACGAGCTGGCTGCGGTCGTTGTGCAGGATGGGCAACGCGAACGGCAGCTCGTTGAAGCCGTTGATGACCTTGCCCACCACGTACGCGCCCTTGTTGCGGTAGAACAGGCTCGACAGCACCTGGATCTGGAAGTTGGCCCGCAGCTTCATGTGGGCGATGCGCGGCTCGATGGCCGCGAGCACGTAGCCCGCGTCGCGCGCGAGGTCTTCGAACGGGCGCTGCAGCTGGAAGTTGTCGATGACGCGCACGATCGTCTCGTGCAGGTTCTCCTGCGAGGGGTAGTAGGCGCGGTAGGTGGGGCGCGCCGCGGGCTCGTCGTTCTCGATGTACTCGGTGCTGACGGCAGGCCGCACGAAGATGAAATCGTTGTGGAAATGCGTGCGGTGCAGGATCTTTGTGGTGACCGAGTTGAAGAAGGTCTCGGCCAGCTCGGGCTGGTGGTGGTTGACCAGCAGGCCGATGTAGTGGAGCTTGACCTGTTGCCACACGGCCATCGGCTGGGCACCGGCCTGGAACTCCTTCTCGAGCCGCCGCACGCACTCCTTGACGCGCAGGTCGTAGAACTCGATGCGCTCGCGCTGCGCGCGCTGCTGGCCGTGCCAGTCGGCGGTCTCAAAGCGGTGCTTGGCGCGCGCGGACTCGGTGCGGAACAGGCGGTAATGGCGGTTGAAGCCGTCCATCATCGCCTTCGCGATGTCGTAGGCCTGCGGGGCGTCCAGGCGCTCGGGAAACATGGACGGCAACCTCCCGCAGCGTCGGCTCGCGTCAGCCGCGCCGTGCGGCGGCCACTCCGGCGATGGCGGCCTTGTAGAGCGAGTTCAGCCCGTCGGCGCCCGGCACCGTCATGTGCAGGTTGTTGATGAGGCCATCCTTGAGACCATAGCACCAGCCGTGCAGGGTCACTGCCTGGCCGCGCGCCCAGGCGTCCTGCATGACGGTGGTGTGCGCGATGTTCACCACCTGCTCGATGGCATTGAGTTCGCACAGCGCGTCGTGGCGCCATTCGGGCGCAATCGAGGCAAGGAGGTCGCGGTGGCGGTCGCGCACGTCCTTCACGTGGCGGATCCAGTTGTCGGCCAGGCCCACGCGCATGTCCTCGAGCGCGGCAAGCACGCCACCGCAGCCGTAATGGCCCACGACCATGAGGTGCTCGATGTGCAGCTGGTCCACCGCGTACTGGATGGTGGACAGGCAGTTGAGGTCGGTGGGCACCACCACGTTGGCCACGTTGCGGTGCACGAACACCTCACCGGGCTCCAGCCCCGTAATCTGGTTGGCCGGCACGCGGCTGTCGGAACACCCCACCCACATGTACTTGGGCTTTTGCTGGGCCATGAGGCCCGTGAAGAAACCCGGACGGTCACGCTCCATCTGGGCCGCCCACTCGCGGTTATGGACAAAAAGGTCTTCGATGGAGGTGGTGGTCATGGTCTTTCCTATCAGTTTGTAGCGCCAGTACGCACGATCAGCAGGTTTCCGCGAAGAGTTCGCGGCCGATCAGCATGCGGCGGATTTCACTCGTGCCGGCGCCGATTTCATACAGTTTGGCGTCGCGCCAGAGGCGGCCGAGCGGATACTCGTTGATGTAGCCGTTGCCGCCATAGATCTGGACGCCTTCGCCCGCCATCCACGTGGCCTTCTCTGCGCACCAGAGGATCACGCTGGCGCAGTCCTTGCGCACCTGGCGCACATGGTCCTTGCCAAGCAGATCCAGGTTCTTCGCCACGGTGTAGGCGAACGAGCGCCCCGCCTGCAGCACGGTATACATGTCGGCGACCTTGCCCTGGATGAGCTGGAACTCGCCGATGCTCTGCCCGAACTGCTTGCGGTCGTGGATGTAGGGCACCACATTGTCCATCACCGCCTGCATGATGCCGAGCGGACCGCCCGTGAGCACGGCACGCTCATAATCCAGCCCGCTCATGAGCACCTTGGCGCCCTGGTTCACGCCGCCAAGCACGTTGGCCTCGGGCACCTCGACATTCTCGAACACCAACTCGCCCGTGTGGCTGCCGCGCATGCCGAGCTTGTCGAGCTTCTGCGCAATCGAAAAGCCCTTCATGCCCTTCTCGATCAGGAAGGCCGTCACGCCGCGGGCCCCGAGCTCGGGCTCGGTCTTGGCATAGACCACGAGCGTGTCGGCGTCGGGGCCATTGGTAATCCACATCTTGCTGCCGTTGAGCAGGTAGTAGCCGCCCTTGTCCTCGGCCTTGAGCTTCATGCTGATCACGTCGGAGCCTGCGCCGGGCTCGCTCATGGCCAGCGCGCCCACGTGTTCGCCGCTGATCAGCTTGGGCAGGTACTTGGCCCTCTGGGCCTCGTTGCCGTTGCGGTTGATCTGGTTCACGCACAGGTTGCTGTGGGCGCCGTAGGAGAGACCCACCGAGGCGCTGGCACGCGAGATTTCCTCCATGGCCACCATGTGGGCGAGATAGCCCATGTCCGCGCCACCGTACTGCTCGGACACGGTGATACCAAGCACGCCCAGGTCGCCCATCTTGCGCCACAGGTCCATGGGAAACTGGTCGTTGCGGTCGATCTCGGCGGCGCGCGGCGCAATCTCGGCCTGCGCAAAATCGCGCACGGCATCGCGCAGGGCGTCAATGTCCTCGCCGAGTTGGAAGTTCAGTCCGGGCAGGTTGGAAGTGCTCATGAAAATGTCTCCTGGGTTGGAAATCGGAAATGGCTAGCCGTTGACGCCCTCGCGCCCTACCACGGCCATCAGCGTGCAGGCCATCGTGGCCACCAGCTTCTCCTGGCCGCTGTCGATGGCGAAGGCACGTCCCTCGGTTACGGTGATGGTGCGGCCTGGCTTGAGCACGCGGCCTTCCATGCGAAAGCGCCGGCCCTTGGCCGGTGCCAGCAGGTTGATCTTGAATTCGATGGTGAGGACGCCGGCATCGCTTGGCATGAGCGTGAAGCCCGCGTAGCCGCACGCGGAGTCGAGTGCGGCGGCCACCATGCCCGCGTGCACAAAGCCATGCTGCTGGGTCAGCGCCTCGGCCCACTCGAACCCGACATCGACCTCTCCCGGAGCGATGTGGGCCAGCTGCGCACCGAGCGTGCGCATGGCTCCCTGGCGCGCGAAGCTCTCGCGCACCCGCTGGGCGTAGGAGGGATCACGGGGCTCGAACATGTGAGTGAAGCGTCAGATGATTTACGTTTACGTAAACGTCAATTATCTGCGATTTCTAATCATTTGTTCTTGTCCGCCTTGGCGAGCAGGGTTCGCGCCTCTTTTTCGTGCTCGCGCACCTCCTCGAGATTGGCCTGCAGATCGGCCATCTGGGACTCCAGCTGCCTGCGATGCACCGCCAGCACCTCGAGGAATTTGCGCAGCTGCGCCCCCGTGTCCCGGGGGCTGTCATAGAGATCGATGATCTCCTTGGCCTCCGTCAGTGAGAGGCCCAGGCGCTTGGCCCGCAGGGTCAGGCGCAGCCGCGTGCGGTCGCGCGCGCTGTAGACGCGATTGCGCCCGCCCGGCCCTGTGCGTGAAGGCTGCAGCAAGCCCATGTCTTCATAGAAGCGCATGGCGCGTGTGGTGAGATCGAACTCTTTGGCGAGATCGCTGATGGTGTAGGTCGTTGCCATGGAAGTCCGCAGATCAGGGATATGTTCACCAACGCGACACCCTCGGCGCGCGTGCTCCCTAGAATGGGAGTTGAACATGACGTTTACGTTAACGTCAATCCTACCTTATGCGAGCGCCTCATGAATCCTCTGGAACACGAGATCCATTACCCGTTCGGCGACACCCTGCCCGCTGAAGGCAGATGTCTGGAGGTTGCGCCCGGCGTGAAATGGATCCGCATGGGGCTGCCCTTTGCACTGGACCACATCAACCTCTGGTTGCTGCGGGATGCGCAGCCTGTGAATGGGCCTATCGTAGAAGGATGGACGGTGGTCGACTGCTGCATCTCCAGCGAGACTACGCGCGCACAGTGGGAGCAGCTGTTCCAGCACGAGCTGGAAGGGCTGCCCATCCTTCGCGTGATCGTCACGCACATGCACCCGGACCACATTGGCCTGGCGCACTGGCTGTGCACGCGCTGGCAGGCACCGTTGTGGATCAGTGCCACCGACTACCACATAGCCCGTGTCGCCTGCCGCGATCCGCAGGGGTTTGGCGGACAGAGCGGTGCCGATTTCTACAGCCAGCACGGGCTGTGCGACCCCGCATTTCTGGACCATGTGCGGGGCCGGGGTCCATACTATTCCAATCTGGTTCCCGACATTCCGGACCGCTACAGGCGGCTGATGGATAAGGACCAGATTCGCATTGGCACCCAAACTTGGCAGTGTATCGTTGGCTACGGCCATGCGCCCGAACATATCGCCCTGTATTGCGCCAGCCTGGGCGTGCTGATCAGCGGCGACATGGTGCTGCCGCGGATTTCGACCAATGTCAGCGTGCATGCCGGCGAACCCGAAGGCAACCCACTGGATCTCTTTCTGACCTCTTTGCAAAGGTACCACTGGTTACCCGGTGGCACGCTGACGCTGCCGTCACACGGCAAGCCGTTCGAGGGGTTGCACAGGAGGGTGGAGCAGCTGGAGCGACAC
>JAYSFC010000165.1:0-6074 GCA_041913505.1 Acidovorax sp. | reverse complement strand
AGTTCGAGCCCTTCGACCGCAGCCTGGACGTGCAGGTCTCGCGCCTGCGCAAGCTCATCGAGGTCGACGCCGCTGCGCCGCGCTACATCCAGACCGTCTGGGGCGTGGGCTACGTGTTCGTGCCGGACGGTACGAACTAACCCACTGAGTCTCGCCTGCGGCGCCCCTCCCTTCCGGGAGGGCGCCGCCAGTGGCCCGGCACGGCCGGTCCCACGGCGTCTGCAGGGATGGCAAGAGCCCGTTTCCAACCGAGATCCCCAAACATGACCGCCCACGACGCCCCTCCCGACGCCACCAGTCCCGCGCCGCTGGAATACATGCGGCAGCGGCCCGTGCCAGGCTCGCGCATGGGCCTGAACCTGTTCTGGCGGACGTTCTTCCTGCTGGCGCTGCTGCTCGTGGGTTCCATCCTGGCCTGGCTGCAGACCCTGCGCGCGCTCGAATTCGAGCCACGCGCGCTACAGACCGCACAGCAGATCGCCTCGCTGGTCAACCTGAGCCGTGCGGCGCTGGTGCACGCCGACGCAATCGCCCGGGTGTCGCTCATCAAGACCATGGCCGACCAGGAGGGCGTGCGCATTCTGCCGCGTGAGCCCGGCGACAAGTTCGAGCTGCTCGACCACAACGCGCTGGGCGCCCGGCTCACCGAAGAACTCACCGCCCGGCTGGGCCCGGGCACCATCGTCGCGCGAAGCGTGAATGGCGAAAACGGCCTGTGGGTGGGTTTCACCATCAACGGCGACCCCAACTGGCTGCTCATGGACCGCTCGCGCTTCAGCCCCGCGGGTGGCAAGACCTGGCTGATCTGGCTCGTCACGGCCGGCGCGCTCTCGCTCGCGGGCGCGGCCGTGATCGCGCGGCTCATCAACCGGCCGCTCAAGCAGCTGTCGTACGCGGCCAACCGGGTGCGGGAGGGCGATTTCACGGCCAGCCAGCTTGACGAAGAAGTCGTGACCAGCGAGATCCGCGAGGTCAACATCGGCTTCAACCGCATGGCGCAGAAACTCGCCAAGCTCGAGCAGGACCGCGCTGTCATGCTCGCCGGCATCTCGCACGACCTGCGCACGCCGCTGGCCCGCCTGCGCCTGGAAACCGAGATGAGCGTCTCCGACGACGTGGCGCGCGAACACATGGTGGCCGACATCGTGCAGCTCGACGCCACCATCGACAAATTCCTCGACTACGCGCGCCCAGACCACGTCACCCTCACGCCCGTGAACCTGCACGCCGTGGTGTCGTCCTGCGTCTACGCCGTGCAAGACCACCGGGAACTGCAGATCGCCATGACCGTGCCTGAAGACCTCAACGTCATGGCCGACGAGGTGGAACTCGCGCGCGTGATCTCCAATCTCCTCGAGAACGCGCGCCGCTACGGCAAGTCGCCCGACAGCGACATCGCCACCGTGGACATCGCCGCCAAAGGCCGCGAGAACTGGGTACTGATCAAGATCCGCGACCGAGGCACGGGCGTGCCGCCCGAGCAGCTTGCCAGCCTCACCAAGCCGTTCTACCGGGGCGATTCCGCGCGCACCGCCGCCGCCGGCGCGGGCCTGGGACTGTCCATCGTGGACAAGACCGTGCAGCGCATGGGCGGCATCTTCGCGCTGGCCAACTCGGCCTCGGGCGGCCTCGTGGCCCACATCCAGCTGCAGCGGGCCGAAGACCAGCCCGAGGGCGAAGACCCCAAGCAGCGCCTGCAGCGCCCGCAGATCAAGCGCCACCTGCCGCCGCGCCCGGCGGAGCCCGACTTGAACGACTGACCGCCTCCGGTCCCCCTGGGGCCGTCAGACCGGCGGAGCCGCGCGGTGCAGCAGCACCGCCGCGCGCGCTTCGATCGCCAGCCCCTGGCCCACGGGCCCCAAGCGCTCGGCCGTCTTGGCCTTCACGTTCACCTGCCCGCCGTCGATTGCCAGCGCCTCGGCAATGCGCGCGCGCATCGCTGGAATGTGGGCCGCCAGGCGCGGCGCCTGGGCAATCACGGTGCTGTCCACGTTGCCAATCTCCCAGCCTTCGGCACGCACGCGCCGCGCGGCCTCGGCCAGCAGCACCACCGAATCCGCGCCGCGAAAGCGCGTATCCGTATCGGGGAAATGCGTGCCGATGTCACCCAGCGCCGCCGCGCCGAACAGTGCGTCAGTGATCGCGTGCAGCAGCACGTCGGCATCGGAGTGGCCCAGCAGGCCCAGCGTGTGCGGCACCGGCACGCCACCAATCACGAGGCGGCGCCCCGGCACCAGGGCATGGACATCCCAGCCCTCGCCAATTCGAAAGTTCATCATTGCTAAGAAAAGAAAGGGTTGCCCGGCACATCACCTGCACCCAGGCCGCGCGCACCGCCAAAGCGGTCCAGCGTGCCGCCGTGCATGCGCTGCGTGAGCACGGCCGTGGCGAGCGCAAAGTCATCGGGGTAGGTCACCTTGAAATTCTGCGCCCCGCCCGGCACCAGGCGCGGGTGCAGGCCTGCGGCCTCCATGGCGCTGGCCTCGTCGGTCACCGACGGGCCCACGCGCTCGATGGCGCCGATCAGCGGGCCAATGCGGAACATCTGCGGCGTCTGCGCCAGCCACTTGTCGCTACGGTCCACGGTGGATGCCACGCGCACGCCACCCGGTCCGTCGGTGGCGGTCTTGAGCGTGTCGGCCAGCTTGTGGCCCAGCAGGCCGCCCACAGCGTCGCCGCTGCAGGCATCGATCAGCGCGTCGATCAGCTGCGTGGTGATGAGGCAGCGCGCCGCATCGTGCACCAGCACCCAATCGGTCGCCAGCGCGCCGCGCGCCAGCAGCGCGCGCAGGCCCCCCAACACTGTTTCGGCTCGCGTGGGGCCACCACACTCCACGGTGAAATAGGTGGCATGCGGGTACGCATCGAGGAAGCGATCGCCCGGCGCTACAGCCACCAGCGTGCCCGCGAGCCGCACCACGCCGGCAAACGCCGTGAGCGTGTGCATCACCAGCGGCCGCCCCGCCACCGGCTGGTACTGCTTGGGCAGCGCCGCCGCTGCGCCTGCCGGCACGGCGCGCGAGCCCGTGCCCGCGCAGGGCACCAGCCCCCAGAACCGCCCAGAGGCGGGCGGAAGAACGGCGGACGGCTGCAGCAGATCGGTCATGGGGGACCATTCTAGAATCGCTGATCCGCCTTGAGACCCTGCCAGCGCGCCGCGCATGCAGGCAGCCCCGGGCCCGACGACGCCGTCAGCATGGACCTGCCCAAACTCACCCCTGGAAAACGATTCACCCTGCCCCGCCCCGTGGGCAGCGCCGATGCCTTGCTGCTCGCCCGCCTGGGCGAACGCGAGAAGGCGGCGCGGCACGTCACCGCCATCGTGACGGCCGACGCCACCGATGCCCAGCGCCTCATCGACGAAATGGCGTTCTTCGCGCCCGACTTGCGCTGTGCGCTGTTTCCCGACTGGGAGACGCTGCCCTACGACGCCTTCTCGCCGCACCAGGACCTCATCAGCGAGCGCCTGGCCACGCTGTGGCGCATCAGCCAGCGCGACAAGGACACCGGTGCCGACGTGGTGCTCGTGCCCGCCACCACGGCGCTGTACCGGCTCGCGCCGCCCTCCTTCCTCGCGGGCTACACCTTCCATTTCAAGACCCGGCAGAAGCTCGACGAGGCGAAGCTGCGCGCCCAGCTCACGCTCGCGGGCTATGCGCACGTCTCGCAGGTGGTGAGCCCGGGCGAATACGCGGTACGCGGCGGGCTCATCGACCTGTTCCCCATGGGCTCGCTCGTGCCCTACCGGGTGGACCTGTTCGACGACGAGATCGACTCCATCCGCACCTTCGACCCCGACAGCCAGCGCAGCCTCTACCCCGTGCCCGAGGTGCGGCTGCTGCCGGGCCGCGAGTTCCCCATGGACGACGCGGCGCGCGCCAAATTCCGCAGCCGCTGGCGCGAGATGCTCGAAGGCGACCCCACCAAGAGCCGCGTCTACAAGGACATGGGCAATGGCGTGGCCACGGCCGGCATCGAGTACTACCTGCCGCTGTTCTTCGACGAAACGGCCACCGTGTTCGACTACCTCGGCGCGGATGCCACCCTGGTGCTGCACGGCGACCTGGAGCCCGCGTTCCAGCGCTTCTGGCAGGACACCCGGGAGCGCTTTCGCATGGTGCAGGGCGACCCCGAGCGCCCCGCCCTGCCGCCCGAATCGCTGTTTCTCACGGCCGAACAGTTCTACCAGCGCTCCAAGGAATGCGCGCAGCTCGCGCTGCGCGCGGGCACGGCCGACGTGGAGGACAACGCCTTCGCGCTGCGGCTGCCCGAGCTCACCGTGGTGCGGGGCGCCGAAGACCCGCTCGCGCGGCTGCACGCGCACATCCGCGCCACCCCCCACCGCGTGCTGCTGCTGGCCGAGAGCGCGGGCCGCCGCGAGAGCCTGCTCGACTTCCTGCGCGCCTCGGGGCTGAACCCGCCGGCCTTCGACACGCTCGCCGAATTCGAGGCCAGCGGCGATGAAAAGGTCGGCATCGCCACGGCCGCACTTGCCGCAGGCTTCGCCTGGGTGGAGCAAGGACTCGACTTCGTCACCGAGACCGAACTGTTCGCAGCGGGGCCCACCACGCGCCGGCGCAAGAAGCAGGAGCAGGTGAGCGACGTCGAGGCGCTCATCAAGGACCTGTCGGAGCTCACGCTCGGCGACCCCGTGGTGCACAGCCAGCACGGCATCGGGCGCTACCGCGGCCTCATCAACATGGACGTGGGCCAAAAGAACCCCGATGGCAGCCCCGCGCTGCAGGAGTTCCTGCACCTCGAATACGCGAGCAACGCCGTGCTCTACGTGCCCGTGAGCCAGCTACAGCTCATCAGCCGCTACACGGGTGTGAGTGCGGACGAGGCGCCGCTGCACAAGCTGGGCAGCGGCCAGTGGGAAAAAGCCAAGCGCAAGGCCGCCGAGCAGGTGCGCGACAGCGCCGCCGAGCTGCTCAACATCTACGCGCGCCGTGCCGCGCGCGAGGGCCACGCCTTCCGCTACGTGCCGCAAGACTACGAGCAGTTCGTGGCCGACTTCGGCTTCGAGGAAACAGCCGACCAGAACGCCGCCATCCACGCCGTCATCCAGGACATGATCTCGCCGCGCCCCATGGACCGCCTCGTGTGCGGCGACGTGGGCTTTGGCAAGACCGAGGTGGCGCTGCGCGCGGCCTTCGTGGCCGTCACGGGCGGCAAGCAGGTGGCCTTCCTCGCGCCCACCACACTGCTGGCCGAGCAGCACTACCAGACCCTCGTGGACCGCTTCAGCAAGTGGCCCGTGAAGGTGGCCGAAGTCTCCCGCTTTCGCTCGGGCAAAGAGATCACGGCGGCCATCAAGGGCATCGCCGACGGCACGGTGGACATCGTCGTGGGCACGCACAAGCTGCTTTCCGAATCGACGAAATTCCACAACCTGGGCCTCCTCATCATCGATGAGGAGCACCGCTTCGGCGTGCGCCACAAAGAGGCCATGAAACAGCTGCGCGCCGAGGTGGACGTGCTCACGCTCACGGCCACGCCCATCCCGCGCACGCTGGGCATGGCACTCGAAGGCCTGCGTGACCTGAGCGTCATCGCCACCGCGCCGCAGCGGCGCCTGGCCATCAAGACCTTCGTACGCAACGAAGGCACGGGCGTGATCCGCGAGGCCGTGCTGCGTGAACTCAAGCGCGGCGGCCAGTGCTACTTTCTGCACAACGAGGTCGAGACCATCGAGAACCGGCGCCAGAAGCTCGAAGAGATATTGCCCGAGGCGCGCATCGCCGTGGCCCACGGCCAGATGCCCGAGCGCGAGCTGGAGCGCGTGATGCGCGACTTTGTGGCCCAGCGCTTCAACATCCTGCTGTGCTCGACCATCATCGAGACCGGCATCGACGTGCCCACGGCCAACACCATCATCATGAGCCGCGCCGACAAGTTCGGCCTGGCGCAGCTGCACCAGCTGCGCGGGCGCGTGGGCCGCAGCCACCACCAAGCCTACGCCTACCTGATGGTGCCCGACACCGAAGGCCTGACCAAGCAGGCCCAGCAGCGGCTGGACGCCATCCAGCAGATGGAAGAGCTGGGCAGCGGCTTCTACCTGGCCATGCACGACC
>JAYSFC010000164.1:0-6221 GCA_041913505.1 Acidovorax sp. | reverse complement strand
TGGCCAACACCATCTACGACTTCGTCTGGAACGAGTTCTGCGACTGGTACCTGGAGATCGCCAAGGTGCAGATCCAGACGGGCAGCGTGGCGCAGCAGCGCGCCACGCGCCGCACGCTGATCCGCACGCTCGAGGCCATCCTGCGCCTGGCCCACCCGATCATCCCCTTCATCACCGAGGAACTCTGGCAGAAGGTGGCGCCCGTTGCGGGCCTGCCCGGCGATTCGGTCAGCATCGCGCGCTACCCGCAAGCCCAGCCCGAGAAGATCGACGAGGCGGCCATCGCCCATGTCGAGCGCCTCAAGGCCCTGGTGGACGCCTGCCGCACGCTGCGCGGCGAGATGGGCGTGTCGCCCGCCCAGCGCCTGCCGCTGTACGCCGTGGCCGGCCAGGCCGAGGGCGCGGCCTTCCTGCGCGGTGCGGCGCCCGTGCTGCAGGCCCTGGCCAAGCTCAGCGAGGTCAAGGTGTTTGACGACGAGGCCGCCTGGGCCGCCGCCGCGCAGGCCGCGCCCGTGGCCGTGGTGGGCGATGCGCGCCTGTGCCTGCACATGGATATCGACGTCGCCGCCGAGAAAGCCCGCCTGACCAAGGAGGCCACGCGCATCGAGGGCGAGATCGCCAAGGCGTCGGCCAAGCTGTCCAACGAGGCCTTCGTGGCCAAGGCACCGCCCGCTGTGATCGAGCAGGAGCAAAAGCGCGTGGCCGAGTTCGGCGCCACGCTCGCGCGCCTGCGCGACCAGCTGGCCCGCCTCGCCTGACGGCCTGCATGCGGCGCGGGCAACCGCGCCCCCTTTCACCACGACATCCGAACGCATGACCCCCACCACCCGCATCCGCAAAGCCGTGTTCCCCGTCGCGGGCCTCGGCACGCGCTTTCTGCCCGCCACCAAGGCATCGCCCAAGGAGATGCTGCCCGTGGTGGACAAGCCGCTGATCCAGTACGCCGTGGAAGAAGCCTACGAGGCGGGCATCCGCGACATGATCTTCGTGACGGGCCGCAGCAAGCGCGCCATCGAGGACCATTTCGACACCGCCTACGAACTCGAGAACGAGCTGGAGAACGCTGGCAAGCAGGAGATGCTGGAACTGGTGCGCGGCATCAGCCCCGCCGACATGAACTGCCTGTTCGTGCGCCAGCCACGCTCGCTGGGCCTGGGCCATGCCGTGCTGTGCGCCGAGCCCCTGGTGGGCAACGAGCCCTTCGCCGTGCTGCTGGCCGACGACCTGATGCGCGGCGCGAACGGCGGCCCTGGCGTGATGGCGCAGATGACGGCCGCCTTCGCCAAGCAGGGCCGCTCGCTGTTGGCCGTGCAGGAAGTGCCGCTCGAACACACCAAGCGCTACGGCATCGTCAAGGGCGAGGCCGCGGGCGGCGCGCTGATGCGCATCGACCAGATCGTCGAGAAACCCGCACCCGAGAAGGCGCCGTCGCGCATGGGCGTGGCGGGCCGCTACGTGCTCACGCCGCGCATCTTCGAGGAGATCCGCAACCAGCCCAAGGGCGTGGGTGGCGAGATCCAGCTCACCGACGCCATCGAGCGCCTGATGCACCACGAGACCGTGTACGCCTTCCAATACCAGGGCAAGCGCTACGACTGCGGCAGCAAGGAAGGCTTTCTGGAAGCCACGGTGGAACTCGCGCTGCAGCACCCGCAGGTGGGCGCACAGTTCCGCGAGTACCTCAAGGCTTTGGCGCTGTAAGTCTCAACGCTTCTTTTTTGATAGCTGCCAGCGCTCATCAGACAAGCGCTGGCGGTCTGCTTTGCATTCAGCGGCGGCGCAGGACGTGGATGTACTCCTCGCCCACCGTCTTCTGCTCGACCAGCTCGTTGCCCGTCTGCTTGGCAAACGCCTGGAAGTCGCGCAGCGAACCGCTGTCAGTGGCCAGCACCTTGAGCAGCTGGCCGCTGGCCATGTCGGCCAGCGCCTTCTTGGCCTTGAGGATGGGCAGCGGGCAGTTGAGGCCGCGTGTGTCGATTTCCTTGTGGATGTCCATGTTCAGTCCTTTGGAGCGTCCAGCCCCCGCCGGCGCTCTTCGTTTTCCTCGGCCGTGAAGAATACCGGCTCGTGCCCCCGGGTGCGCAGCCAATCGGCTAGCGCATAGCCCGTGCCGGCAGGCCAGCATTTCAAGTCTGCCAGTTCGACCATGCGGTAGTCCAGCAATTCGGGCGAGAGCCGGACCTCGCCCTGCGCCACCACGTGGTAGGCGATGATGACCTGGTTCATGCGCAGGAATTCATAGGCACCCACGATCCGCGAGGAGAGCACGTCGAGGTTGGTCTCCTCCTTCACTTCGCGCGCGATGCCCTCCTGCGGCGACTCGCCCGCCTCCATGAAGCCCGTGATGAGCGCGAACATCTTGGGCGGCCACGCCGCGTTGCGCGCGAGCAGCACCTTGCCGTCGACCTCCACGATCGCGGCGAGCACAGGCGTGGGGTTGTTCCAGTGGGTCCAGCCGCAGGCGGTGCAGCGCAGCCGCTCCTTATCGCCGCCGTCCTCGGCCATGACGATGGGCGCCAGCGGCGTGCCGCAGTGGGTGCAATGGCGGGTTTCGTACTGCATTTGCTCTTTATTCAATAGCAACAAAGAACCGCCACATGTGCACTAGCGGTTGATTTTGCGAAAATTCACCCATCAGGCCGGGAACACGCCCGTGGAGAGGTAGCGGTCGCCCCGGTCGCACACCACGAAGACGATGGTGGCGTTCGTCTCGCGCGCCGCGATCTGCTGGGCCACCCAGCACGCGCCGGCCGCCGAGATGCCGCCGAAGATGCCCTCCTCGCGCGCGAGGCGCCGGCACATCTCCTCCGCATCGTCCTGGCCCACATAGACCAGTTCGTCCACCGTGCTCGGGTCGTAGATCTTGGGCAAGTATTCCTCGGGCCACTTGCGGATGCCCGGGATGCGCGAGCCCTCCTTGGGCTGGGCGCCGATGATCTGGATGGCGGGATTCTTTTCCTTGAGGAAGCGCGACACGCCCGTGATCGTGCCCGTGGTGCCCATGGCGCTCACGAAGTGCGTGATGCGCCCGCCCGTCTGGTCCCACAGCTCGGGACCCGTGGTTTCGTAGTGGATGCGCGGGTTGTCGGGGTTGGCGAACTGGTCGAGCACCACGCCCTTGCCCTGCTTGACCATGGTATCGGCCAAGTCGCGCGCGTATTCCATGCCGCCGCTCTTGGGCGTGAGCACCAGTTCGGCGCCAAAGGCTTTCATGGTCTGGGCACGCTCGACCGAAAGGTCCTCGGGCATGATCAGCACCATGCGGTAGCCCTTGATGGCCGCCGCCATGGCCAGGGCAATGCCCGTGTTGCCAGAGGTGGCCTCGATCAGCGTGTCGCCGGGCCGGATCTCTCCACGCTCCTCAGCGCGCCGGATCATGGACAGCGCGGGCCGGTCCTTTACCGAGCCCGCCGGGTTGTTGCCTTCGAGTTTGCCCAGCACCACGTTGCCCCGCGCCAGGTTCTCCTGCGCGCCGATGCGCTGCAGTGCAACCAGCGGCGTGTGGCCGATTGCGTCTTCAATGGTGGGATAGGTCGTCGGATGGGAAGTCATATCACCCTACTGTGCCATAATTTGTGACTTCGCTATTCCCGCCCGGGTGGTGAAATTGGTAGACGCAGGGGACTCAAAAATAGGGACTTCTACGTAGTTCTTGCTTGAGGCCACTGCCTGCCAAGCCGCATGGGACAAGGGATTGAGTGATAAATCGCCTCTTGATCGAGATGCCTGCATTTCGAGCCAGGAGTCAGCTAGGAGCCAGGACGATGCAAGCTGGCTCCCAGTGAGGAGTAGATAGTTGAAGTAGCATCGTGCGTCATGCCCGAGTGGTGAAATTGGTAGACGCAGGGGACTCAGACCAAATTTGAGCCCTCGGAGGGAAACCCCCGAGGTGAAGCCCGTCAAACTCGGCGAAGGCCCTGGACGATCAGTCCGAGCTAATACCGAGCCAAGCCCTGGAGCCGAAAGGTTCCTCGGAAGGTGTAGAGAGCAGACGGCGGGCACCTAAAGCCGAAAGGCTATGGTGAAGGCGTGCTCCAGCCCACGAACGTCGTTTCTTCGGAGACGGCGGCGGCGAAAGCCGAAGTGGGAAGAAAATCCCCCGCCGCAAGGCGTGCCGGTTCGATTCCGGCCTCGGGCACCAATTCGAAAGCCGCCCCTGTTCACGCAGGGGCGGCTTTTTCGTTCTTGGCCTGCCTGCGCCTGAACGCCCTATCCCCCGCCATGAAGGCTTCCAGCATGTGCGGGATCAGCGTCATAACATCGACCGTCTCGCCATACGCCTGCGCGTGCAGCGCGGCGTAGCGGTCGTAGGTCAGCTTTCAGGCTAACCGGGCACGCAAAGGTCAGCTTGACGCTCTCGGTCTTGGGCAGCGGCCCGAGCCGCAGCTTCTTGGTCGTGCTCATCGAATGGCTCCACGCTGGAAGAACATCGGCTGGTACGGACGCAACACCAGATCGCGGTTAGCGATGATCCGCACCGGCAGGCCGGGCCGTTCAGTCAGCGTTGGCTGGATGTTCATGTTGCGTCGGGTCATTTCCTGGCCAACCTGGTTGATGCTGTCCTGCGCGCTGTCGCGCCCGGCGATTACGATGCGATTGCCATCCTGCCGGTTCTCCGGCGCGGCCAGCTCGGCGCCCACGCCCAGCATCGTCGTCAGCGCAGCACCGGCGACGATGCGGCTCCAGTGGTAGTCCACACCGTCTTCCAGGCCGGAATAGCCGGCCGGATCGGTACCCACGAGGTTGTCCAGCGTCAGCGAGGACGTGTCCGGCAGGATGATCCGGTTCCACACCACCTGAACCCGGCTCTGCCCATAGCTGACCTGGCTGTTGTACTTGCCCAGGATGCGCGACCCCTGCGGGATCAAAAGGAACTTGCCCGTGGCCGTGTCGTAGACCGGCTCCGTCACCGTGGCGATCACGTCGCCCGGCAAGTCCGACTTGATGCCCGTCACCAGCGCGCCGGCGATCACCGTCCCGGCCATCACCTGATACGGCGAGGACGGCATTTTCAGATTCCCGGAATTGCGGGTCTCCGTAGAGCCGCCCTTCAGGAACGCCTCTTTTTGGTCTTGCCGGTTTTGCACAGCGGTCGGGTCGGCAGGCTGAGCCGCCGTCGAGGCTGGCCCGGCGGCCAGCGGGTCGAAGCCCGCCAAGGCCGATGCTTGGCCAGCCGCAGCGACTTGCGCAGTCGCTGGCGCGGCGGTCTTGCCAGGCGTGCCCGAGCGGAAGAACACCGAGGAAGCTGCTGCCGCTTCAGCTTCCTTGCGCCGTGCATCCTCCGGGTCGTGGCCCGGCGGCGCGTAGGTGGGCGCCACGGGCTGCTGCGACTTCACGATGGCCGGGCCAAGGTCGCCCGGCAGCGGCGGCCCCAGTTCCGGCACCTTCGGCAGCTTGGAGTAATCCGAAGGCAAGCCATCCAGCCCTTCGGACTTCGACACGCGATCGACGTTGTACAGCTCGGTCTGCTCACCCGCGCGCCGGTGCGGCTGCAATGACCAGATCGTAGCCCCGAGCACGGCGACCGACAGGCCGCCGGTGAGCATGACTAGCGTGCGCCGGTTCAGGCGTGTGACCGGGCGCGGCTGGGCGCGCAGCGCCACCGCCTCGGGCACGACCTTGCCCGCCTGCGGTGCAAGGTCAGGGGAATCGTCCTGGCTCATGTCAATTCCTCCTTGTGCCGTCCGTGCGCTCAATCCGCACCACGTCGCCCTTGTCCCCGCCCAGGCGCAGTTCGGCCGCGCCGAACAGGCGATCCACGATGTAGTACGGCGAGCGGAAACGGTAGTTCACCAGTTGCCCGTCACCTTGCGCGCCGATGACGAACAGCGGTGGCAACTCGCCCTGGGCGATGCCCGGCGGGAACTGGATATAGACCTTCTCGCCATCATCGAAGGCGCGCAGCGGTTTCCACGGCGGGTTGCTGCCACTGACCGCGTAGCGGAAACGGATCTTCTCCAGCGATAGCCCGCTATCGACCGGCGCGGCGGCGCTGGCCGCCTGCGCCTGGCGCTGCAAGGCCAGCATCTTGTCTTTCGGATACTCCCAGGACACCGACGCCATCCACGTCTTCTCGGTCGAAGTCAGCTCAATCAGGTACGTGCGCCGGCTGGTCGTGATGACCAGATTGGTCTTGAGGCCCGAGCGGATCGGCTTGACCATCACATTGACGCGCAAGGCGTCGCCGCTGCCGCTGGACGTGTCGCCCACGATCCAGCGCA
>JAYSFC010000163.1:0-6229 GCA_041913505.1 Acidovorax sp. | reverse complement strand
GCGTGATGGTGAACGCCAGCACGCGCTTTGCCGACGGCTTCGAGTACGGCCTGGGCGCCGAGATCGGCATCAGCACCGACAAGTTCCACGCGCGCGGCCCCGTTGGGCTGGAGGGGCTGACCTCGCTGAAGTGGATCGTGCTCGGCGAGGGCGAAGTGCGTTCGTGACGTGCCCCCGGGGCGCGGGGCGGGCCTTGTGAATGGGAAGGTGGGCCCCACCTCCCTACAATTCTTTGCTTGACTGCTTCATAGGGCTTTTATGGTTCCGCACCTCATCACCGCGCTCACGGGTCCGATCAACGAACTCGAACAGCGCATCCTGGACTCCATGCCCGCCATCGAGCGCTGGTTCCGCCTGGAGTGGATGGAGCACACGCCGCCGTTCTACACCTCGGTGGATATCCGCAACGCGGGCTTCAAGCTCGCGCCCGTGGACACCAACCTGTTCCCGGGCGGCTGGAACAACCTGACCCAGGAGATGCTGCCCCTGGCGGTGCAGGCCGCGATGGCCGCGATCGAGAAGATCTGCCCCGAGGCGCGCAACCTGCTCATCATTCCCGAGAACCACACGCGCAACACCTTCTACTTGGCCAATGTGGTGCAGCTGCAGCGCATTTTCAACATGGCCGGCCTCAACGTGCGCGTGGGCTCGATCAGCCCCGAGATCAAGAAACCCACGCTGATCAGCCTGCCCAATGGCGACTCGGTCACGCTTGAGCCCGTGGTGCGTACCAGGCGCCGCCTGGGCCTCAAGGACTTCGATCCCTGCACCATCCTGCTCAATAACGACCTCTCGGCGGGTGCGCCCGGCATTCTCGAGGATATCCACGAGCAGTACCTGCTGCCGCCGCTGCACGCGGGCTGGAGCGTGCGCCGCAAGAGCCGCCATTTCCAGAGCTACGAGGAGGTGTCCAAGCGCTTCGGCAAGCTGCTGGGCATCGACCCCTGGCTCATCAACCCGATGTTCACGAAGTGCGGCGAAGTCGACTTCGCCGAGGGCACGGGCATGGACTGCCTGCGCACCAATGTGGATGCGCTGTTGACCAAGATCCGCCGCAAGTACAAGGAATACGGCATCAACGAAAAGCCCTTCGTCATCGTGAAGGCCGACAACGGCACCTACGGCATGGGCATCATGACCGTGCGCGACGTGAAGGAGCTCGACCAGCTCAACCGCAAGACCAAGAACAAGATGTCCGTCATCAAGGACGGCCAGCCGGTGAGCGACGTGATCATTCAGGAGGGCGTGCTCACGCAGGAGCGCGTGCACGAGGCCGTGGCCGAGCCCGTCGTCTACATGATGGACCGCTACGTGGTGGGCGGCTTCTACCGCATGCATGCCGAGCGCGGCGTGGATGAGAACCTCAACGCCCCGGGCGCGAGCTTCGTGCCCCTGGCCTTCGACCACAGCACGCAGCTGCCCCAGCCGGGCGCCCGCCCGGGGGCGAGCGCGCCCAATCGGTTCTACATGTATGGCGTGGTGGCGCGCCTGGCCATGCTGGCCGCGAGCTACGAACTCGAGGCCACCGACCCCGACGCCGAGGTCTACGACTGACCTCAGGCAGTGCGCGCGGCGCGCAAGGGGGTAGTTGCTGCGTCGCAACATCACACGCCGGGTAAGTAGATGCCGCCATGTGGCGTCCCGGGGCTCCAGCGCACAATAGCGGTCCCGCAAAACACGGAACCCCGACCGGCCCCGCGCCCTGGGGCCCATCAGTGCAAAGCTCGAAATCATCGCTCGGGGCGCTCACCCTGGGCGCCATCGGTGTCGTTTACGGCGATATCGGCACCAGTGTTCTGTATGCCGTCAAGGAGGTGTTCGGCTCCGGCCACGTGCCCTTCACCCCCGGCAACGTCTACGGTGTGCTCTCGATCTTTTTCTGGACGCTCACCGTGATCGTCTCGATCAAGTACGTGGTGCTCGTGCTGCGCGCCGACAACAACGGCGAGGGCGGCCTCATCGCGATGCTCGCGCTGGCCTCGCAGGCCGTGCGCGACAAACCCCGGCTGCGCGGCGCGCTGCTGGGTGTGGGCATCTTCGGCACCTCGCTGTTCTATGGGGACGGTGTGATCACGCCCGCGATCTCGGTGCTCTCGGCCGTCGAGGGCCTGGAGGTCGTCTCCCCCCACTTCACGCGCTACGTGATTCCGCTCACGTTGCTCGTGCTGTTTTGCCTGTTTGCCGTGCAAAAGCGCGGCACGGCGGGCATCGGGCGCTTCTTCGGTCCCATCACGCTGGTGTGGTTCCTCAGCATCGCGCTGCTGGGCGTGGTGCACATCGTGGGCCACCCTGAGATCCTGAGCGCGCTGAGCCCCCACCACGCGCTCGGCTTCATGTGGCGCAATCCGGGCACCAGCTTCGTGATCCTGGGCGCCGTGGTCCTGTGCGTGACCGGGGCCGAGGCGCTCTACGCCGACCTGGGCCACTTCGGCAAGAAGCCGATCCGCCTGGCCTGGTTCGGCGTGGCCATGCCCGCGCTCACGCTCAACTACTTTGGCCAGGGTGCGCTGCTGCTGGCCAACCCCGAGGCCGTGAAGAACCCGTTCTTCATGCTCGCGCCCGACTGGGCCCTGCTGCCGCTCGTGGCGCTGGCCACCATGGCCACGGTGATCGCCTCGCAAGCGCTCATCACGGGCGCATTCAGCGTGACCAAGCAGGTCATCCAGCTGGGCTACCTGCCGCGCCTGAACATCCAGCACACGAGCGTGCGCGACACGGGCCAGATCTACATGCCCTTCGTGAACTGGAGCCTGTTCGTCGCCATCATGCTGGCCGTGGTCATGTTCCGCTCCAGCAGCAACCTGGCAGCGGCCTACGGCATCGCCGTGACGCTGGACATGCTCATCACGACCACGCTGACCTTCTTCGTGATCCGCTACAGCTGGCGCTACCCGCTGCTGCTGTGCGTGGCGGCCACGGGCTGGTTCTTCGTGGTGGACCTGGCTTTCTTCAGCTCCAACCTGCTCAAGCTGTTCCAGGGCGGCTGGTTCCCGCTGCTGATCGGCGGCGGCGTATTCACGCTCATGATGACGTGGAAGCGCGGGCGCGCGCTGCTCAACGAGAAGCGCCGTGCCGACGCGATCGACCTCAAGGACTTCCTTACGGCCGTCTTCGTGAACCCCCCCACGCGCGTGGCAGGCACGGCCGTGTTCCTCACGGGCGAGCCAGGCATCGTGCCCAACGCGATGCTGCACAACCTCAAGCACAACAAGGTGCTGCACCAGCAGAACCTGTTCGTGACGGTGCACAACCACGAGGTGCCCTGGATCGGCCTCGACAAGCGCCTGCAGATCGAGCCCCTGGGCCGCGACTGCTGGCAAGTGAGCGTGCACTACGGTTTCAAGAACGATCCCGATGTGCCCCGCGCGCTCGAGCAGATGCGGGGCCGCGGCTGCGAGCTCGAGGCCATGACCACGAGCTACTTCCTCTCGCGCGACGTGATCATCCCCACCATCGGCAGCGGCATGGCGCCTTGGCGCGAAAAGCTCTTCGCGCAGATGCACCACAACGCGAGCGGCGTGGCCGACTTCCTGAACCTGCCCAGCAACGCGGTGGTGGAGCTGGGCTCCAAGATTGAAATCTGAGTTTTTGATATTTTGGGGCGCATGTCGGCATCCAATGGCCTTTGTTTGCTATCTATCGAGTAGCAAACAAGGCGTGGAGCGTCTGGTGACAGAATCGCGGCCACCATGCGATTCTTCAAAGACCTGAGCCTTTCTGCCTTTACCGCCGGCTTCGTGGCCGTGCTCGTGGGCTTCACGAGTTCGGTGGCCATCGTGTTCCAGGCCGCCCAGGCCTTCCAGGCCACGCCCGCGCAGATCACTTCCTGGATGTGGGCGTTGGGCCTGGGCATGGGGCTGTGCTCGCTCGTGCCCTCGCTGCTGCTACGCCAGCCGGTCATGGTGGCCTGGTCCACGCCCGGGGCGGCCGTGCTGGCCACGGCGGGCCTGGCGGGCGGCTTCTCGATGGCGGAGGCCATCGGCGCCTTCATGGCCAGCGCGCTGCTCATCACGCTGGCGGGCGCCACGGGCTGGTTCGAGCGCGTCATGAACCGCATCCCCATGGAGATCGCCGCCGCCTTGCTGGCGGGCGTGCTCGCGCGCTTTGGCCTGCAGGCGTTCGCGGCGGCGCAGACGGCCCTGCCGCTGGTCCTGCTCATGCTGGGCGGCTACCTGGTGGCGCGGCGGCTGGCACCGCGCTATGCCGTCGTCATCACGCTGGCGCTGGCCATCGGCTTCGTGGCGCTGCGCGGCGACATGCGCTGGTCGGCGGTGCAGTTCGAGCTGGCCGTGCCCCAGTTCACCGCGCCGCGGTTCAGTCTGTCCGCGCTGGTCAGCCTGGCCTTGCCGCTGTTCGTGGTCACCATGGCGTCGCAGAACCTGCCCGGTGTGGCGGTGATGCGCGCCACCGGGTACGACCTGCCCGTGTCGCGCCTCATCACCATGACCGGGCTGGCCACCCTGGTGCTGGCGCCCTTTGGGGCCTACGCGCTGAACTTCAGCGCCATCACGGCGGCCATCTGCATGGGCCCCGAGGCGCATGAGGACCGCGCCAAGCGCTACACGGCCGCCGTGTCGTGCGGCCTGATCTATGTGGTGATCGGTATCTTTGGCGCCGTCATCACGGGGCTGCTCACGGCTTTCCCGAAGGAACTGGTCGTCGCCATCGCGGGCCTGGCCCTCCTGGGCACCATCGGCAATGGCCTAGCGGCGGCGCTGCGCGACGAGGCACACCGCGAGGCGGCGCTCATCACCTTCCTGGTCACCCTCAGCGGCGTGGTGGTGGCGGGCGTGGGCTCGGCGTTCTGGGGTGTGGTCGCGGGCAGCCTTGCGCTGTTTGTGCAACAGTATGGGCGCGAGCGCTCCCGGGGCGCGTAATTTCCTCCGCACGGCGGGCCGTAGCGCGCCGGCACAGACCATGCCATCTATGAAACTGCTATTTGTTGCCGACCCGCTGGAGTCGTTCAAGATCTACAAGGACACCACCTTCGCCATGATGCGCGAGGCGCATCGGCGAGGCCATGTGATCGCCGCGTGCGAGCCGCAAGACATCGTCTGGCAGCGGGGCACGCGTGTGCTGGCGCGCGTGCGCGACATCACGCTCACGGGCGATGCGCATACATGGTTCACGCAGCAGTCGGTGCGCACGGTCGCCCTGGCCGACTTCGACGCGGTGCTCATGCGCAAGGATCCGCCGTTCGACAGCGAATATTTCTATGCCACCCACCTGCTCGGGCAGGCCGAGCGCGAGGGGGCCAAGGTGTTCAACAAACCGCAGGCGCTGCGCGATCACCCGGAAAAGCTCGCTGTGATGGAGTTTCCGCAGTTCATCGGCCCGACGCTGGTGACGCGCAACCCTGAGGACATCCGTGCGTTCCATGGAGAGCACCAGGACATCATCCTCAAGCCGCTCGACGGCATGGGTGGCATGGGCATCTTCCGTGTGGGGCCCGACGGATTGAACCTGGGCAGCATCATCGAAACCCTGAGCCGCAACGGAGCCCAGAGCGTGATGGTGCAGAAGTTCCTGCCCGAGATCGTGCAGGGCGATAAGCGGGTTCTGATCATCGGCGGCAAGCCGGTGCCTTATTGCCTGGCCCGCATTCCGCAGGGCTCGGAGGTGCGCGGCAACCTGGCTGCGGGCGGCAAGGGCGTGGCCCGGCCCCTGTCGGCCCGGGACCGGGAGATCGCCGAGGCGCTGGGTCCCGTTCTGCTGAGCCGGGGGCTGCTGCTGGCGGGGGTCGACGTGATCGGTGACTGCGTCACGGAGATCAACGTGACCAGCCCCACCTGCTTCCAGGAGATTCACGACCAGACGGGCTGCGATGTTGCCGTGCTGTTCGTAGATGCGCTGGAGCAGGCTGTTTCTGGAAGCCTTTGACTTTGCGAGTTCTATTTGAGGCGTCTCGTTTGATGCTATAGTCGAGGGCTTCGCTCTTGAGGGCTGCCGAAACGTGGCATCGGATGCGAGAAAGAGGTTGAAAACTTTTTCTGCTTCTTTGGGGTCTGGTGGTAAAAAGCTGGGCTACAATGGAGGGCTTCGCTGCTAGGGCGGTGCTGCTGACAAGGCGGTGCGATCCGGGTGGTGGGATGAAAAAGAAAGTGGCCTTGAGTTGCAGTCGGATGAAAATTCGGTATATAATTCAAGGCTTCGCTAAACGAGGCGAGCTGCTGAAAACGGCGGCAAGTTAAGAAAAGCGAATAACCTTCAAGTTGACAGTACTTTAAAA
>JAYSFC010000162.1:0-6432 GCA_041913505.1 Acidovorax sp. | reverse complement strand
GGGGCGCAGGCCCAGCAGCAGGTCGCGCACGGCGCCGCCGACGATGTAGGCCTCGAACCCCGCCTGCTTGAGCGTGTGCACCACGTCCACAGCGCGGCGGTCCACCAGCTCGGGGTTGATGCCGTGCACCGAGGCGGGCACCTCCTCGCGCTTGCCGAAGCGGGGCTTGCGGGACTTGCCCTCGCTGGATTTACCCAGCAGTTTGTCGAAGAACTTCTTGATCATGGGTGAGAGGGAAACAGGTCCAGGATGGGCCAGCCACGCTGCTGGGCAAGGGCGCGCAGGCGCGCGTCGGGGTTGGTGGCCACGGGGTGGTTCACGGTCTCGAGCAGCGGCACGTCGTTCATCGAATCGCTGTAGAAAGTACTGTCCACGTCGGCCCAGGCCAGGCCGCGCTCGGCCAACCAGCGCTCCATGCGGCGCACTTTGCCCTCGCGCATGGTGGGCTCGCCCCGGATCTCGCCCGTGTACCAGCCGTCGGGACCGCGCTCGAGCTCCATGGCCAGCAGCTCGCTCACACCCAGCGCCTGGGCAATGGGCCGCGTCACGAACTCGTTGGTTGCCGTGATGATGAGCACCTCGTCGCCCGCGGCCTGGTGGCGGCGCACGAGTTCGACCGCCTGGGGCTGGATGGCGGGCTCGATCACCTCGCGCATGAAGCGCGCATGGGCCACGGCCGCCTCTTCGGGGCCGTGCTCGCGCACGGCTTCGGTGGCAAAGCGCACGTAGTCGGGCACATTGAGCGTGCCGGCTTGGTAGTGCGCATAGAACTCGGCGTTGCGGCGGCCGAACTCAACCGCGTCGCGCCAGCCGATGCGGATGGAGAACTCCCCCCACTCGTAGTCGGAGTCGAGCGGCAGCAGCGTGTGGTCCAGGTCGAACAGGACCAGCCGATGGCGGCCTGCCGAATTTTCAGAAAACATGGTTGTCCCAACAGGGGCCAGGACCGGTCATTCGGTCTCCAGCATGGTTTTGAGCAGCGGGATGGTGATGGCCCGCTGGGTGCGCAGCGCGAAGCTGTCAAGCCGGTCCAGCAGCTGCATGAGGCTGCCCAGATCGCGCGAAAAGCGCTTGAGCATGTAGTCCATCACATCGTCGCCCAGAAAGACGCCGCGCGCATCGGCCTCCTGGCGCAGCACTGCGCGGCGCGCCGTTTCGTCCAGCAGGTGCAGCTGGAACACATGGCCCCAGCCCAGGCGGCTGCGCAGGTCGTCGCGCAACGGCAGATCGGCCGGCGGCAGGTCTCCGGCGGCCAGCACCCAGCGCGGCGTGCCTGTCGCGGGGCTTGTCGCGTTGACGAACCAGTTGAAGGCCGCCGCCTGCTGCTCGCTGGAATAGAGGTGCACCTCGTCGAGCAGCACAGCGGCCCAGTCCTCGTCGAACCCAGGCGGGTTGTCCGTGGAGGCGTCCATCCAGCCCACGCGCAGGCCCTGTTCCCGCAGTGCCTCGCGCACGGCCTTGAGCAGGTGCGTCTTGCCACAGCCGGCCTCGCCCCACAGGTACACCGGCACCGGCGAGCGCAACGCGCCCGCGCTGCCACTCTCTACGGCCAAGCGTAAATGCTGCAACACGGCCTCGTTGGGGCCAGCAAAGAAGCGCGCCAGGGTGGGCACCGGGGCCAAGCCGATGTCCAGCGCCAGTTGCTTCATGTGGCTCACGCCCGCCCCCGTTCAAGAGAGGGTGCGGCAAGAACTGGCATGAGGAAGGGTTGCGGCATCACAGAGGGTCGGTAGAAGCGGCCCCGACCGTAGGCGGCTGCGGCGGGGTGCGAAATGGGTGTAAGCACTTGATTTTAGTCTGCGCCGCGCTCTTGGCGATGCCTCACGCCCCAGCCACACCCGGCGAAGCATGCACAAGGGTATTTACCAACCGGGGAACCACACCCGGTCGCTAAGCTGAGCCTCGTCCAAGATGCCTGGCAAGGGTTTGAGTGAATTGACCAACCAATAGGGTGAATCATGCGCAAAACGATTCTGTGGACCATGGCGCCGCTGACAGCGGCGGCTTTCCTGGCTGGCTGCGGTGGAAGCGACGGACCGGATCTCATCGTTGACAGCGACCCCAGCAGTTGCTCGGTGCGCGGCAGCAGTGGCTCCCCCGTGGTGGTCGGATCCGGGGTGAGCGGCGACCCGGCGGCGCCCGAGCAAGCCTCGGGCTACCGGCTGGGCTTGACCGCCAAGTATTCCAGCAAGTACATGGTCGTCGCCAACACACCACTGGCCACCAAGGCGGGTTGCGACATCCTCAAGGCCGGCGGTTCCGCCGTCGATGCCGCAGTGGCTATGCAGGCCGTCCTGGGCCTGGTGGAGCCGCAGTCCAGCACGATTGCGGGCAGTGCATTCATGGTGTACTACGACGCAAAGACCAAGAAAGTCACGGCATATGACGGGCGCGAAGCCGCGCCAGCGGCCGCCACAGGCTACTACTTGGCACGGCAGAGCCAGGAGGACCCCAGCTCGCCCGCACCCGTGCCATCCGCCCGGCGCAGCGGCCGCTCCATCGGCGTGCCCGGTGTGATGCGCATGCTCGACATGGCGCACAAGGAACATGGCGTGCTCGCCTGGAGTGACCTGTTCGGCTACGGCATCCAGCTCTCCACCGATGGCTTCCGGATTCCGGGCCGCCTGGGTGCGGCCATTGCCAGCAATGCCAGCAACCTGGCGCTGGACGCCAATGCCATGGCCACTTATTTCCATGCGGATGGATCGCCCCGCGCCACCGGCGAAACCATGACCAACCTGCCCTACGCCAAGACGCTGCAGGCACTGGCCACACAGGGTGCGGACGCCCTCTACACCGGAGACATCGCCAAGGCCATCGTCGCCAAGGCAGCACAGGCGGTAGGCGATGACACCGCCAAGACCCCGATCACACCCAGCCTGATGGCGCTGAGCGACCTGGCCAACTACCAGGCGAAAAAGCGCGACCCGGTCTGCACGGGCTACCGCGGCACCTACTACGTATGCACGATGGCGCCCCCGTCGTCCGGGGGGATTGCGATTGCGCAGTCGCTGGGCATTCTGGGCCAGTTCAACCTCGCGCAGTACGCACCGACCAACCCCGCGAACGAAGGCGGCGTGCCCAGCGTGATGGGCGTGCACCTCGTGTCCGAGGCGGAACGCCTGGCCTATGCCGATCGCGACAAGTACGTGGCCGACACCGACTTCGTGCCCCTGCCGGCCCAGGGCCTGGCCTCGCTGCTCAGTCCCGACTACCTCCAGCAGCGCGCCGGCCTCATCAACCCGGACAAAAGCATGGGCACGGCCGCTGCGGGCGATTTCGGCCCGGTGCCGCAAGGCGTCGACAAGACCGTGGAGCACGGCACCACACATTTCTCGGTGGTAGACGCCTATGGCAACGTGGTGTCGATGACCACGACGGTGGAATCGAGCATGGGATCCTTCCACATGGTGAACGGCTTCCTGCTCACCAACCAGCTAACGGACTTCTCCGCGACCCCGGTGGACAGCACCGGCCAGCCCGTGGCCAACCGCGTAGCCCCCGGCAAGCGCCCGCGCAGCACCATGGCGCCTACGCTGGTCTTCAAGGGGAATGCGCCGGGCGACTTCCTGATGGCGACCGGCTCGCCCGGCGGCGGCGCCATCATTCAGTACGTAATGAAGACCGTGGTGGGTGCGCTGGACTGGGGCCTGGACGCCCAGCAAGCCACGTCACTGGTCAACTTTGGGGCAGCCAACAGCCCCACCACGGGCGTAGACGGCTCGAACACCACGCTCGACCTGACAGCGCTGGTTACCGGCCTCAAGGCCAAGGGCCATACCGTGTCCACGGCGGCCCAGTCCAGCGGGGTGGCCACCATCATCCGGGTGACCAAGGACGGCAAACCCCTGCTGCAGGGCGGCGCCGATCCCCGGCGCGAAGGCATTGTGCTGGGCGACGGTTCCCTCTGACCCTGCTCCGCAATAACCGCAGCAAGCCTTGTCCTCGCGGCAGGGCTTTTTTCTTGCACCAGCGATACCAACGGGCATTCTGACCACCCCCGATGTGCCGCCGCCCCTAAAATCCCCGGTTTGGGCCGCCCTGCCAACCACGCTTTGAATTCCATGAGCTCCTCTGCCACCCCTCCCATTTCGTACAAAGACGCCGGCGTTGACATCGACGCGGGTGACGCGCTGGTCGAGCGCATCAAGCCGCTGGCCAAGAAAACGCTGCGCGAAGGCGTGATGGCCGGCATCGGCGGTTTTGGCGCCTTGTTCGAGGTGCCCAAGCGCTACCAGGAACCCGTTCTGGTGAGCGGCACCGACGGCGTGGGCACCAAGCTCAAGCTCGCCTTCGAGTGGAACATGCACGACACGGTGGGCATCGACCTCGTGGCCATGAGCGTCAACGACGTGCTGGTGCAAGGCGCCGAGCCACTGTTCTTCCTCGACTACTTCGCCTGCGGCAAGCTCGATGTGGACACGGCAGCCGCCGTGGTCGGCGGCATCGCCCGTGGCTGCGAGCTGAGCGGTTGCGCACTGATCGGCGGCGAAACGGCCGAGATGCCCGGCATGTACCCGGCCGGCGAATACGACCTGGCCGGCTTTGCCGTGGGTGCCGTGGAAAAATCCAAGATCCTCACGGGCCAGACCGTGCAGGCCGGCGACGTGGTGCTGGGCTTGGCATCGAGCGGCGTGCATTCCAACGGCTTCAGCCTGGTGCGCAAGTGCATCGAGCGCGCAGGTGCCAGCGCCCCCGCCACACTGGACGGCAAGCCATTCAAGCAGGCCATCATGGAGCCCACCCGCCTGTACGTGAAGAACGTGCTGGCCGCACTGGCCCAGCACCCCATCAAGGCCCTGGCCCACATCACGGGCGGCGGCCTGCTCGAAAACATTCCGCGCGTGCTGCCCGACGGCTTGGCTGCGCACCTGAAGGCCGGCAGCTGGCCCCAGACCGAGTTGTTCGCCTGGCTGCAGAAGACCGCCGGCATCGACGACATCGAGATGAACCGCACCTTCAATAACGGCATCGGCATGGTCGTCGTGGTGCCAGCCGAAGCCGCCGAGGCTACCGCCGCCACGCTGCGCGCCCTTGGCGAAGCGGTGTACACCATCGGCGCGATCGCCGAGCGCGGCGCGGGTGCCGCCGTCGTGGTGGGCTGACTTCCCCGCCACGCCGCCCATGGAGCCGCTGCGCCGCGAAGCCGCCAACCACCAGAGCCCACTTCCGGCAGGCCCTGTATCCCAGCCGGCTGCAGCCCCCCTGTCGCGCGGTGTGCAGATCGCCAGCTACCTGCTGATGGCGGCGGCATTGTTGCTGGTCATGGAGCGTGGCCTGCTGCCGGGCCTGCTGTGCGCCTGCCTGGGCTTTCTCGTGACGCGCTGGCTCGCGCCGCGCTTTGCCCGGTTGCGCCGGCGTCTGCCGGGAGGCTCGGGCGCTTCGCGCATGGGCCAGATGGTGGCCGCGGCGCTGGTCATGCTCAGCCCGCTGCTGCTGCTCGTGTTCGCGCTGTCCCATTCGCGTAGCTACATCGTCGAAGCACCGCAGCAGTACCGCGAACTGCTCGATTTCATGGCGCGCACGGTGCTGGAGTTGCGGCAGAAGCTGCCGGCCGATATCGCCGCACAACTACCAGAAGGTGCGGCCGACATCCAGCGCACCATCGCGGGCTATCTGGGCGCAAAAGCCGGTGCGCTCGCCACGGCGGGACGCGCCTGGCTCGGCGGCCTGCTGCACGCCTACGTGGGCGTGCTGATCGGCGCGCTGGCCGCGATACGCCAGCTCAACGCCACGCGCGGCCCCCTGGCACAGGCGCTGGTTCAACGCATCACCCTGCTGGGTGATGCGTTCCGCCAGATCGTGGCGGCGCAGGTCTGGATTGCCGCCTTCAACACGCTGCTCACTGCGCTGTTCCTGCTGCTGCTGTTGCCGCTGTGGGGGCTGGAGCTGCCCTACACCCCGGCGCTGATCACGCTCACGTTCCTCGCCGGCCTCGTGCCCATCGTGGGCAATTTGCTGTGCAACACCGTCATCACCATCGTGGGCCTGTCGGTGTCGCCCGCAGCGGCGCTGGCCTGCCTGGCATTTCTGGTCCTGATCCACAAGGCCGAGTACGTGATCAACGCCAAGGTCGTGGGCCGGCGCACCCATATGGGCGTGTGGGAACTGCTCGCGGTGATGTTCGTCGCCGAGGCCGTGTTCGGCCCCGCCGGTCTCGTGGCCGCACCGCTGCTCTACGCCTACCTCAAGAAAGAGCTGCAGGCCGCGCGCCTGGTGTAGGCCCGCTTTCACGGCACCACTCCGCGTCTTGGAAGCCCACGCCGAAAGAGGCCGCGTCACGGTGCCGCTGCAGCCCAGGTTCTGGGCCGAGCGCTTTGGCCTACTCATCGACCGCTTCGGCACGCCGTGCTAGTCAACGGAAAACCTGTTTCGTTCTAAGGCAATGCTGAAAAAGTCTCCGCTGCTGCTCCAGCCTGGGTAAATTACTGG
>JAYSFC010000161.1:0-6453 GCA_041913505.1 Acidovorax sp. | reverse complement strand
AGCTGCGGATGCCGTAGCCCGCCATGAAGGCCAGCGCCGTCTCGAAGAAGTCCAGGCGCCCCAGCGCCGGAAACTCATCGAGCATCAGCAGCAGCTTGTGACGGCGCTCGATGCCATCGGAGCCATCGAGCGATTCGGTGAGGCGCCGGCCGATCTGGTTGAGGATCAGGCGAATGAGCGGCTTCGTGCGCGAAATGTCCGAAGGCGGCACCACCAGGTACAGCGACACCGGATGCTCGGCCGCGATCAGGTCGGCGATGCGCCAGTCGCAGCGCGATGTGACTTCGGCCACCGTGGGGTCACGGTACAGGCCGAGGAACGACATGGCGGTGCTCAACACGCCGGAACGCTCGTTGTCCGATTTGTTGAGCACTTCGCGCGCGGCCGACGCCACCACCGGGTGCGAGCGATCGCCCAGGTGCAGGGTCGTCATCATCCGGTGCAGCGTCAGCTCGAACGGGCAAGCCGGGTCAGACAGGAAGTTGGCGACGCCGCACAGCGTCTTGTCCTCGCCGGCATAGAGCACGTGCAGAATCGCGCCGACCAGCAGCGCATGGCTGGTCTTCTCCCAATGATTGCGTTTCTCTAACGCCCCTTCGGGATCGACCAGAATGTCGGCGATGTTCTGCACGTCGCGGACTTCATGCACGCCGCGCCGCACTTCCAGCAGCGGGTTGTAGGCCGCTGACTGGCTATCCGTCGGGTTGAACAGCAAGCAATGCGAAAAGCGCGAGCGCCAACCGGCGGTGATCTGCCAGTTCTCGCCTTTGATGTCGTGGATGACGGCCGAAGCTGGCCAGGAAAGCAGCGTCGGCACCACGAGGCCCACGCCCTTGCCCGAGCGCGTGGGCGCGAAGGTCAGGATGTGTTCCGGGCCTTCATGGCGCAGGTACTGGTGGTCGTGCTGGCCGAGGAACACGCCGGTCGGCTGCGTGAGGCCGGCCTTGCGAATGTCATCCGCGTTCGCCCAGCGGGCCGAGCCGTAGGTCGTGACCAGGCGCGATTGCCGCGAGCGCCAGATCGACATGCCGATGGCGACCACCACCGCCAGCAATCCGCTGCCGCCTGCGATGGCGCCGCCGGTGTCGAACACGCGCGGCGCATAGGCATCGAAGACGAACCACCACTCGAACAGCCGCCACGGGTGATAGACCGGCGTACCGAAGAAATCGAACCAGGGCGAGCCAAGGCGTAGCTGATAGCCCAGGGCGGCGGCTGTCCATTGCGTGGCGCTCCACACCCCAGCGATCACGATGCCGAACACCACGGCAATCTGACCGAACAGCACGTTCGTTCCCTGCATCATCCAGCCTCCGATCGCGGCACAGGCATGTGCCGCCCTCGTGAGGATCAGTGCCGCTGGGCGTGCCGGTCAAAGACCGTTATCGGCAGGTTGATGCCGCAAAAAGCATGGTTTCCGGCAGGGAAGAACTGGGGCGAAAGACCGCCACAACGGGCGCGCTGCTGCGCAGCGCGCAAAAAGGCGCAGGCACGCGCAGGTGCGTTGCGGCAAACCGACCATCAGAACTTCGGCGGTTCCTTCGGCGGCGTATAAGGCACCTTGCCGTCACCCAGGAAACGCCGGTTCGTCGCCTCGGCCACTCGGTTGCACAGCACGTCGCCCATCGTCGGACGATCCGTCTTGCACTGCTGGCGCAGTTCTCGCAAACGCACGGGGTCAGCAGCCAGTTCCTCCACGCTGGGCACGGCGGCGGGCTTGGACGGCTCAGACTTGCCGCAGGCGACCAGCAGAACTGCTAGCGACGACATAGCGATGATCTTGGATAGGTTCATGGCTTGAATCCTCCGAAGTGAAACGGGGCCAATGGCTAAGCGTCTCCCGGTCCCAGGGCTTCGACCCGCTCGATAAAGCGGGCTAGCGCCTGCGACGGCTCGGCGTCGCGGCGCAGCAGATAGGTAGTGAGCATGGGCGACTTTCCCGCGAGCGGTCGGCCCACCACGCCCGGCTCGCGGCTGGAAGCGATGTGCGCGGCGCCTGCGAGCCCCAGCGCCAAGCCGGCCGACACGAAAGTCATCATCACGTCGAACGTGGCGACGTACTGTTCGATCAAGGGCTCCCGGTCCTGCTTGCGCAGGATGCGGTCGATCTGCTTGGCATGGCCTTCGCAAACTGCCGGGTCGCCCAGCACCAGGGGATGTTGCAGCACTTCATCCAGCGGTACCCGCCTGTGGGCCAGTAGTTCATGGCGCGCGGGCATGGCGACCATCAGCTCATCCTCCCAGGCGGGTTCGATGATGATGCCGTCGCCCACCTCGTCGGCCATCGAGAAGCCCGCGTCGTATAGATCGTCACGCAGGCCGCTGAGTTGCTGGGCCAGCGGCACCTCGAACAGGCGGATCTCGATCTCCGGGTCTTCCTCGCGGCAGCGCGCCAGCAGCGCCGGCAGGCGCGAGGGGGTGATGCCGTCGGACAGCGCCACGCGCAACCGGCCGTGAAAGCCATTGGCTGCCGCCTTCACGCTCTCACGCGCCTGGTCCAGCGCCAGCAGCACGCGAGGCGCGTTCTCCATCAGCAGCTTGCCCGCCAGCGTCAGGCGCGTGCTGCGGCTGGTACGCACGAACAGTTGCGCGCCCAATTCCTCTTCCAATTCCCTGATGGCGCGCGACAGTGGTGACTGTTCGATATGCAGCCGCTCCGCAGCGCGGGCGAAGTGAAGCTCTTCGGCAACGGCCAGAAAGTACCGGAGGTGACGCAATTCCATGAGTCGATGTCCCTGTAAAGCTTGAAGGAGTCTGTCGTGGTGCCGTAACGGCGTTCATCGTTGTTCCTTTCAAGCGGCTACGCCCTCATGTGCAGGCTCTGCCGTGACATCCTCTTCCTGCTCGTCCGGGCGATGGGCCAGCCGATACAGAATCGGTAACACCAGCAGCGTCAGCACCGTGGAAGACAAGATGCCTCCGATCACTACGGTAGCCAGGGGGCGCTGCACTTCCGCGCCTGTTCCCGTGGCAATTGCCATCGGGATAAAACCCAGCGACGCCACCAGGGCTGTCATCAGCACCGGCCGCAAGCGCGTCAGCGCGCCCGCGCGGATGGCTTCATCCAGTGGTGTTCCGTCCTCGCGCAAGCTGCGGATGTAGGAAATCATCACTAGGCCATTGAGCACGGCCACACCTGACAGCGCGATGAAGCCCACGGCAGCGGAAATGGACAGAGGAATGTCGCGCAGCCACAGCGCCAAGATGCCGCCGGTCAGCGCGAACGGAATGCCAGTGAAGACCAGCAAGCCGTCTTTGACGTTGCCGAACATGGCGAACAACAGCAGGAAGACCAGCAGCAGCGACACCGGCACGACGATCTGCAAACGCTGCGTGGCTGATTGCAGGTTCTCGAAAGTGCCGCCCCAACTCGTCCAGTAGCCCGTGGGAATCTTGACCTGTGCCAGCGCCGCCTCGGCGTCAGCCACGAATGAGCCCACGTCACGGCCGCGCACGTTGGCGCTCACCACGATGCGGCGCTTGCCGTTTTCGCGGCTGACCTGGTTGGGGCCGGGTGCCAGTTCAAAGCTCGCCACCTCGGCCAGTTGGATGAAGTTCGTCCGTCCTTCGGCACTGCCGGTGCCACCCGTTCCGCGCGGCAGCGGAATCGGCAGGCGCTTCATGCTTTCCAGGTCGTTGCGCAAGGACTCCGGCAGGCGAACCAGGATGTCGAAGCGGCGGTCGCCTTCGAACAGCGTGCCAGCCTCGCGCCCGCCGATGGCGGTGGCCACGGCGTCCTGGATGTCGGCCACGTTCAGCCCATAGCGCGAGGCTTTTTGGCGGTCGATATTCACGGTCAGCATGGGCAAGCCGGTGGTCTGCTCCACCTTGACCTCGGACGCGCCGGGAATCTTCTGCAACATGGACGAGATTTCTTCACCTGTCTTATTCAGGACATCCATGTCGTCGCCAAAAATCTTCACCGCCACATCGCTGCGAACCCCTGAGATAAGTTCGTTGAAGCGCAATTGGATCGGCTGCGAGAACTCGTAGTTGTTGCCCGGCACCTTGCCCACGACCTCCTGAATGGCCGCCAGCAATTCGTCGCGCGACTTGCGCGGCTCCGGCCACTCGGACACCGGCTTAAGCATGATGTAGCCGTCGGAAATGTTCGGCGGCATGGGGTCGGACGCGATTTCCGCCGTGCCGGTGCGCGCGAAAACGCGGTCGATCTCGGAGAACTTAGCCTTCAGCGTCGCCTCCAGGCGCTGCTGCATCGCGACCGATTGCGACAGGCTGGTACCGGGAATGCGCAGGGCCTGGATGGCGAAGTCGCCTTCGTTCAGGCTGGGCACGAACTCGCTGCCCATGCGGGTGGCGATCAGGCCGCACAGCACCACTGCCACGGCGGCTGCCGCGAGCACCACCGCTTTGGCCGCCATCACGCGATCCAGCAGCGGGCCATACCAGCGCTTGGCCTGCACGACCAGGAAGTTTTCCGTCTCGCTGACCCGATGGCCGATGAACAGGGCGACCGCTGCCGGAATGAAAGTCACCGACAGGATCATGGCCCCCACGAGCGCAGCCACCACCGTGAACGCCATCGGGTGGAACATCTTCCCTTCCACGCCCGTCAGGGCGAAGATGGGTAAGTACACCACCATGATGATGAGCTGTCCGAACAGCAGCGCGCGGCGCGATTCCTTGGACGCCAGGAATACCTCATGAAAGCGTTCTGCCCGTGTCAAGGGCCTGCCATAGTGCGCCTGCGCATGAGCCAGGCGGCGCACGCAGTTCTCGACGATCACCACCGCTCCGTCGATGATGATGCCGAAGTCCAGCGCCCCGAGGCTCATCAGGTTGGCGCTCACCTTGTAATGCACCATGCCAGTGAAGGTGAACAGCATCGACAAGGGAATCACTGTCGCCGTGATGATGGCCGCGCGGATGTTGCCCAGGAACAGGAACAGGATCACGATCACCAGGATCGCACCTTCCAGCAGGTTCTTCTTCACTGTGGCGATGGCCTTGTCCACCAGCACAGTGCGGTCGTAGACCGTCACCGCATGCACGCCCTCGGGCAAGCTGCGGTTGATCTCCACCATCTTCTTGTCCACGGCCTGCGAAACCGTACGGCTGTTCTGGCCGATGAGCATGAACACAGTGCCCAGCACCACCTCGCGGCCGTTGTCCGTGGCCGCGCCGGTGCGCAGTTCACGCCCCAGCCCCACGTCCGCCACGTCACGCACCCGTATCGGCACGCCGCCCGCACTGCTGAGGATAACGTTGCCAATGTCCTCCAGGGTCTTGACTTGCCCAGGCGCACGGATCAGGTACTGCTCGCCGCGCTTCTCGATATAGCCCGCACCCACGTTGCCGTTGTTGCGATCCAGTGCCGTCACGATGTCTTGCAGGGTAACGCCGAGCGAAGCCAAGCGAGCGGGTATAGGTGCGATCTGATACTCCTTGGCATAACCGCCAATCGAGTTGATTTCAGTCACACCGGGCACGTTGCGCAACTGCGGCTTGATGATCCAATCCTGAATCTCGCGCAGGTCTGTTGCCGTGTAGGGCATGCCGTCGGGTTTCTTCGCACCGTCCTTCGCCTCGACCGTCCACAGGTAAATCTCCCCCAGGCCGGTGGAGATCGGCCCCAGCGCAGGTGTGATGCCGACCGGCAATTTATCCCGTGCTTCCTGGATGCGCTCATTGACCAACTGGCGCGCAAAGTAAATGTCGGTGCCGTCCTTGAAGATCACGGTCACTTGCGAGAGGCCATAGCGCGAAAGAGAGCGGGTTTGCTCCAGGTTGGGCAGGCCCGCCATCACGGTTTCAATGGGGTAGGTCACCCGTTGCTCGGTCTCCAACGGTGAATAGCCCGGCGCCTGGGTATTGATCTGCACTTGGACGTTGGTGATGTCCGGCACGGCGTCGATGGGCAACTTCTGGTAGCTGAACACGCCGACGGCGGCCATGCCAATGGCAGCTAACAACACTAGCCATCGGTGCTCGATGGCCGCGCGAATAAGTTTTTCAAACATGGGCGTAGCTCCGGCATCAATGGGTGTGCTCGGCAGAGGCTTTGCCGAGTTCAGACTTCACGACGAAACTGCCTGCGGCCGCATATGCCGCCCCTGCTTGAAGACCTTGCAGTACCTCGACCCGCTTGCCATCGCTGCGACCCAACTGCACAGGCTGGGCCACAAAGCCGTCCTTCACCTTGACGAAAACGACCGGCTTGTCCCCCACGCTCTGAATAGCGTCGCTAGCCACGCTGACTGGCACGGCGGTTTCGGACGCGATCACTTCCACATTGACGAACAGGCCGGGACGCCACGCGCCCTGGGGATTGGCCAAGACCACACGAGCCTTGGCCATGCGGGTTTGTTCGCCGATCAGCGCACCCACGAAAGTGATGGTCCCTTGCGCGCTGGCATCGAATGCTGTGGCTTTGATGCTGACCTTTTCACCCACTCTGACCAGCGGCAAATCCTTGGCGGGCACGTTGATCTC
>JAYSFC010000160.1:0-6498 GCA_041913505.1 Acidovorax sp. | reverse complement strand
CGTGGTGCCCTCCACCAGCGGCAGCAGGTCGCGCTGCACACCCTGGCGCGAGACGTCGGCACCGCTGGCCTCCTGGCGCGCGGCCACCTTGTCGATCTCGTCGATGAAGACGATGCCGTTCTGCTCCATGTTCTGGACAGCGCGGGTCTTGATCTCTTCCTCGTTCACGAGCTTGGCGGCGGCCTCGTCCACGAGCAGCTTCATGGCCTCGGCGATCTTGAGCTTGCGCGTCCTGCGCTTTTCCTGGCCCAGCTGGCTGAACATGCCGCGCAGCTGCTCGGCCATTTCCTCCATGCCCTGCGGCCCCATGATCTCGAGCTGCGGGCGCGCCTCGGCCACGTCGATCTCGATCTCCTTGTCGTCCAGCTGGCCCTCGCGCAGTTTCTTGCGGAACACCTGGCGCGTGGCGCTGTCGGCCGAGGCCTCGCCCACCAGCACGTCGAGGATGCGCTCCTCGGCTGCGTCCTCGGCACGCGTGCGCACTTTCTTCATCTCCCCTTCCCGCGTCTGCTTGACGGCCATCTCGGCCAAGTCGCGGATGATCGAGTCGACGTCCTTGCCCACATAGCCCACCTCGGTGAACTTGGTGGCTTCAACCTTGATGAAGGGCGCATCGGCCAGGCGCGCCAGGCGCCGCGCGATCTCGGTCTTGCCCACACCCGTGGGGCCGATCATGAGGATGTTCTTGGGCGTGATTTCCTGGCGCAGGCCGCTTTCCACCTGCTGGCGACGCCAGCGGTTGCGCAGCGCGATGGCCACCGCACGCTTGGCGCTGGCTTGGCCAACGATGTGGTGGTCGAGTTCGGAAACGATTTCCTGGGGGGTCATGGAGGACATATTCATACCCAAATCAGGCCCCAGCGCTTATCAAATAAGCACTGGCAGCTATCAAAAACGCAGTACAACGAGACTAAAGGATCTCGATGGTGTGGTGCATGTTGGTGTAGATGCACAGCTCGCCCGCGATCTCGAGCGATTTCTTGACGATGTCCTGGGCGGCAAGATCGGTGTTGCTCAGCAACGCCTTGGCGGCCGAATGCGCATACGCACCGCCCGACCCGATGGCCACGATGCCCTGTTCGGGCTCGAGCACGTCGCCATTGCCCGTGATGATGAGCGAGGCGCTCGCGTCCGCCACAGCCAGCATGGCCTCGAGGCGGCGCAGCACGCGGTCGGTGCGCCAGTCCTTGGTGAGCTCGATGGCCGCACGCGTCAAATGGCCCTGGTGCTTTTCGAGCTTGGCCTCGAAGCGCTCGAACAGCGTGAACGCATCGGCCGTGGCCCCGGCGAAGCCCGCCAGCACCTTGCCGTGGTAGAGCTTGCGCACCTTGCGCGCCGTGCCCTTGACCACGATGTTGCCCAGGGTAACCTGGCCGTCGCCGCCGATGGCGACCTGGATGCTGCCGTCCGCCAGTTGGCGGCGCACGCTGAGGATGGTGGTGCCGTGATACTGTTCCATAGCGTGCGCAGATGGGGGCGATCCGCGCCGTTTCAAGCCACGGCCGTCCGCCCGCGGCGCCCTCAGTTCTTGCGCGGGACGACCCAGGCGTGCTCGTTGATGCCGATCACATTGAACAGCACCGCCACGAGGCGGTGAAGGTTCACGAACTGCACCGTATGCCCCTGTGCCTGCTGCGCGGCCGCCCAGTTGAGCACCGAGCCGGCCGCCGCGAAATCCACACGGATCAGGCGATCGCACGCCACGATGAGCGGCGCGCCCGGCTTTGCATGCTCGGCCAGCGGTGCGAGCAGCGGGCCGGCATCGCCGTCGATATGGCCCGACAGCGCAGGACGCGGCGCCTCGAACTCGGGCATGAGGGACGATTCGCCCAGGCGCGAAGCCAGCAATTCGCTATCGGGCGCAGCAACGGCGGCCGATAGCGAGCCCGACACCGTGCCGTCGTCCGCCGTATAGCCGCAGCGCGGCGCCGTCCACGAGGGCGGGGAGACCTCATAGGTCACGCAATAGTCGAGCGCCACGAGCTCAAACTCGTCGGCGCGGCCCATAAGCCGCAGCGCCGCCATGCGCAGGCGCCACCATTCGGGATTGACCCCGCGTTCACCCGAGCGGGTCTTGCTCTCGAGCAGCGAGTGCAGTGCCTCGACGCCGGTGAACGCGATCTGCACATCCTGATCCGCCCATTGCAGGAACAGGCTGCCCAGGGCATGCAACGCGGCCTCGTCGACGGTCATGAGGCGCGACCATCCGAGCACCCAGGGCGAGGCCGCGCGGGCCAGGGCGGCCTGCAGGGCTGCCACGGTCTGCTGGGTGACGGTGCCCGGCGCGCTCCAGCTGAACTGACGGCCCGGCGCGGCACCGGGAACGCCCGCCGGCGCCGCCGCTGGCTGCGCGATGCCCAGTTGCTCCGGAATGGAAAACCACAATGGCGCCGAACGGCTGAAGCGCGCCGCGAAATCGATGGCCAGCGCCTCGAAGCGCTCGTGCTGCCCCGTGGCACGGTACAGGTCGAACAGGGTCATCCAGATCTCGAACTGCCGCTGGGGATCGTCCTGGGCATGCTGCGCCAGCACGTCGAGCAGGCCGGCCTCGGCCCCCGCGTGATCACCGCTGGCAAACCGGATCGCGGCTTCCTCCAGGTCGGGCTCGTGCACGAATACCTCCGGTTCTTCTACGGGTGCAGACGCGGCCGCCTGCAAGGCATGCGCCCCAGCGGACCGCAGGTCCATGGGCGCCGTCGGCGGGTAGGAAGTGCCTCCGCCCCCTGGCAACAGCGCGCTGTCATCCGCGAACAAGGGCTCGACCGGCGCGTGGGGCACGGCCGCGGAAGCCAGCCCGCCCGGCAAGGTCAGGGGCGCCGTCGGCGCAAAGGCGGCGCTCATTGCGCCGCTGACCACCGCATCTCCGGCGGGTACGGGCGCCTCGGTGGGCTGCTTGCCCTTCCACCACTGCTGCGACATCTGCGCTTCGATCTCGTCGATCTTCTTGAGCGTGACGGCCCGCTCGTCGGGCGAGGTCATGCTGCTTTGGAAGAACGAGGGGCGCGCTGTCGGATCCTCGGTGCGCTGGCCCGTGAGGACCTCGCGCTGGCGCAGCTTGCGCAGCTGGTCGAACTCGCGGCGGCGAACGAAGTCGTTGCGCCGCTTGCGCTCGATCATCTCCTTGAGCATCTGCTTGCTGTACTGGCTCTCCCGATCGGCTTCGATCGAGTCCAGTTCGGACCAGTTGACGGTGGGGTTCCGCACGAACCGCACCATCTTGGACAGCAAGCCGCCGGGGCTACTCTCTTCCTTGCTCATGGGAAATGGCTGTGCCGCACTGCTGCGGCTTCATCCGTTCAATCGCCGAACATCTTCTGCTTGAGCTCCCGGCGCTGCTGTGCCTCGAGCGACAGCGTGGCCGTGGGGCGCGCCAGCAGGCGGCCCACGCCGATGGGCTCGCCCGTCTCGTCGCAGTAGCCGTAGTCGCCCGCATCGATGCGCGCGATGGATTGCTCGATCTTCTTGAGCAGCTTGCGCTCGCGGTCGCGCGTGCGCAGCTCGAGCGCATGCTCTTCCTCGATCGTCGCACGGTCGGCCGGATCGGGCACGACCACGGTGTCCTCGCGCAGGTGCTCGGTGGTCTCACCGGCATTGTTGTGCATGTCCTGCTTGAGCTGGAACAGCTTGTGCCGGAAGAAGGCCAGCTGCTTCTCGTTCATGTACTCGCTGTCGGGCATAGCGAGCACTTCTTCGTCAGACAGCTCTTCGGCAGGCTTGGTCTTCCAGTTGTTGGCCAGCTTGGGGTCTCGTTTGGCAGCGGTAGGCTGCGCTTGCAGGGTCGTGGGCATGGTCTTGGGGTCACTGGCTTTGGCAGCGGTGGAAGCCACTGCCTGTGCCGAGGATGGTACGGTCAATTGGGCCAAACGGGAAGAAGGCCGGGCACTGCGCACGGGTACAGAGGTGGAGGGAGTCGCCAAATCCGCCCCGGCGGCCTTGTGGGGCGCCGCCAGTGGGGCCGCAACCGGTGCCTGGGCCTTCGCAGAGGCCTTCGCGACACCCGCCACGGAGGCTTTCGCAGCCACCTTGGATTTGCTGGATTCGGCTTTCACTTCCTGTCTCCTCGTCGTACGGGGCGACCCAGGGCCGCGCTGCGGCCGGGGGCGTGTGGCAAGCCTTCCGGGGTTTTACCGGGGCGCGATTGTAGCCACCTGAATGACCACGGGGGGCATAGTGGCGGATATCCCACACATCGCGCGGCCACGGCGCTCCGGCGCCCCGGACAAGGCCCTCAGGCGAGGCATTGCTCCAGCCCCTGGCGGAAGATGTCCTGCGGCAGCTCGATGCCGATGAACACCATCTTGCTCATGCGCGGCTCGCCCTCGGCCCACTGCGGGCCCAGGTCGCTGCCCATGAGCTGGTGCACGCCCTGGAAGATCACCTTGCGCTCGGTGCCCTGCATGTTCAGCACCCCTTTGTAGCGCAGCATGCGCGGACCATAGATGTTGACGATGGCGCCGAGGAAATCCTCGAGCTTGGCCGGATCGAACGGGCGCTCGGCGCGGTAGACGAAGCTCTTCACATCGTCGTCGTGGTGATGGTGGTGCCCGTGTGCGTGGTCATGCTGGTGCGAGGGGTGGTTGCAGTGCGCCCCGTGCTCGTGGTCATGATCGTGGTGATGGTGGTGCTCATGCTCGTCCTCCTCCTTGAGGAAGTCGGGGTCGATATCGAGCTTGGCGTTCAGGTTGAAGCCGCGCAAGTCCAGCACTTCGGCCAGCGGCACTTCGCCGAAATGCACGGCCTTGATCGGCGCGCGCGGGTTCATGTGCTTGAGGCGGTGGATCAGCGCGTCGGTTTCCTCTGCGCTCACCAGATCGGTCTTGGACAGGAAGATCTGGTCGGCGAAGCCCACCTGGCGGCGCGCCTCCTGGCGGTCGTTGAGCTGCTGGGCCGCGTGCTTGGCATCCACGAGCGTGATGATGGAGTCGATGAGGTAGGTCTCGGCGATCTCCTCGTCCATGAAGAAGGTCTGCGCCACAGGACCGGGGTCGGCCAGGCCCGTGGTCTCGATGATGATGCGGTCGAACTCGAGCTGGCCCTTGCGGCGCTTGGCGGCCAGCAGCTGCAGCGTCTCGCGCAGGTCCTCGCGGATCGTGCAGCAGATGCAGCCGTTGCTCATCTGCACGATCTGCTCCTTGGACTCGGTCACGAGGATGTCGTTGTCGATGTTCTCTTCGCCGAACTCGTTTTCGATCACGGCGATCTTCTGGCCGTGGGCCTCGCCGAGCACGCGCTTGAGCAGCGTGGTTTTGCCGGAACCCAGGAAGCCGGTCAGGATGGTGGTGGGGATGAGGGCCATGGCGTCGCTTTCTCGCAAAAAGGGGCAGCCCCGCGGGTGCGGGGCATTTCCTTCAGTTTAGCGAAGCCGTCAAGCCCCCCGCTGAGGACGGATTTGCGCCTTTGCGCCCCCAGTGCTTTCCCCTGCGCCTCATGCAGCTATTTATTTGATAGCAAATCAGGCCTTGCGCATCACGGCCAGGCCCTTGAGGTATTCGCCCTCGGGGAATTCGAGCGTCATCGGGTGGTCGGGCGCACCGGCCAGGCGATCGAGGATGTAGCCGTCCACGCCCGCGTCGGCCCCGGCCGAGGCCACGATCTTGTGGAACAGGTCGGCGCTGATGCCGCCCGAGCACGAGAAGGTGAACAGCATGCCGCCGGGCTCCAGCAACTGCAGCGCGAGCCGGTTGATGTCCTTGTAGGCGCGCGCGGCGCGCTCGGCATGCGCAGCCGTGGGCGCAAACTTCGGCGGATCGAGCACGATGGCGTCGAAGCGGCGACCTTCCTGCAGGAAGCGTCGCAGCGAGGCATTCACATCGGCATCGAGGAACTCGGCCCGTGCCGCATCGAAACCATTGAGCGCCACATGGGCGCGCGCGCGCTCGATCGCCGGCCCCGAGGAGTCGATCGACGTGACGTGCGCCGCGCCGCCCGCAAGCGCCGCCACCGAGAATCCGCCCGTATAGCAATAGCAGTTGAGCACACGCTGAAAGCCCAGGCGCTGCGCGTACTGGGCGAAGCGCTGGCGGCTGTCGCGCTGGTCGAGGTAGAAGCCCGTCTTGTGCCCTTCGGCGATGCTCAGCGTAAGCCGCCAGCCGTGCTCGCGGATCGTGAGTTCGGTCTCGCCCTCGCCGCGCAGCCAGCCCGTGGCGGGCGCCAGGCCCTCGAGCTGGCGCACGCTCGCATCCGAGCGCTCGTAGAGCCGGGTAAGGCCCGTCTCGCGCAGCAGTGCATCGGCGATCACGCCCTTCCAGCGCTCGGCGCCCGCGCTCGTGAACTGCGCCACGAGGGTGTCGCCGTAGCGGTCCACGATGACCCCGGGCAGGCCGTCGGACTCGCCATGCACGAGGCGCACGCCGTCGCTCTGGATATCAAACCGCGCTCTTGCGCTGATTGCCTTTGCACAGGCAGCCACAAAAAAAGAAGCATCTATGCGCTGCTTCTCGTCAAAGCTCCAGGCCCGCGCGCGGATGCGGGACTGCGGGCTGAACGCGGCCCAGGCGA
>JAYSFC010000159.1:0-6499 GCA_041913505.1 Acidovorax sp. | reverse complement strand
CGGCCAGCCGGGTGTATTCCGACAGCGTGCGCGTGGGGCGGAAATAGAGGTCGCGTAGCACGGGCTGCTGGTGCGGCCCGACGATGCCGGCAAGTTCGGACAGCTTGACGGTGCCCTGCGCGGGCATCCCGATTCCCAGGTCGATGAGTCCCCAGGCGGTATCGCCATCGGCGGGATCGAGCGCGGCCAGCAGCCAGGTCACATGCGCGTCAGGGGTGAACAGCCGCACCACGGGCACCGGGTCGATTGCCCGGCCAGCGGCGCGGGCCTCGCCGTTGGCGAGCAGTTGCGCGCGCTCGGGAACGGTGGCGAGTGGCTGGGGCATGGTCGGCAATCCCACAAATCCAATGATGCACGGATGCGGTTTCACGCCCAAGCGCAGAACCGCCAAACCGGATTTGCGCCTTCGTGCGCAAGCACGGATGCGCTTACGTTGCTTTGCTGGAACTCGCCGATGCGGATTTCCGTAAAGGCACAAAAACGTAGAACACCAAATGAACACTATAGATTGTAGCCCTATAGGGTGCAATGGGCTGTCATCTTGGTTTTTTGAGGGAAACCATAGGTGGCGGCTGGGAACTCATTGGCGAAGGCGTTGAAGATCGTTAGAAAGGCGCGTGGCTTGAGCCAGGAAGCCTTCTCTGACGTGTCCAGCCGCACCTATATGAGCACCCTCGAACGCGACCTGAAAAGCCCGACCCTGAACAAGCTGGCCGAGCTGTGCGAGGTGATGGAGATCCACCCGCTCACGTTGCTGACGCTGGCCTACGCGGGCGACAGCCCGCGCAAGGCCGACGAGTTGCTGGCGCAAGTGCGCCGGGAGCTGGAGGCGGTGTTGAAGGAGCGCGACGCGGCGAAGCCGCGCGCCTGATGCGATTGGGGTGCTGGCCGGGCCGATCCGGCGCAGCCGGTTCGGCGGCATCGAGGGGCGCCAAGCATCGCGCGGCGGGGATAGCCCGCAGGGCTTTCCCCTGGAGTGCAAGCGCCAGCGCGCAGCGCCGCAGGCGCGACGGCGTGAGGGATTGAAGCCGAATGGCCGTGACGGCTTGCCGGCATGGGGCGCAGCCCGCAAAGCCCGGCGGCGCTTGCAGCGCCGACACGCCATCCTGTGCTTGCGACTCCACGGGCTGCGAGCCGTCCACCGATGAATGCCGACCCTGGTGAACATGCCAAGAGGCACCCGCTGCCGAACCCTGTGCGTGCGGTGCTGCGATGAGCAGCACAGCGCCCCGCCGCAAAGGGCGGGGCGCTGTGGGCGGCCGTCAGGCCGCCTTGGGCTTGTTGCGCGACCAGATCAGGTCGTGCGTGCCGTCCTCGTTCTCGATCAGGCGGGCATAGACCGTTGCCGGGAATGAAGGATCGTCCAGGGTCACGGACACGTAGGGGCGTCCGGCCTCGCTGGTTTTCTTCCACGCCGCGCCGATGTCGTGGCCAGCCGCTTGCAGGCGGAAATCGGGGGCGCTCTCGTTGTTGCCCTTGTCGTTGGGAACCAGCTTGACCTTGACGTTGAGCGTCAGGGTGCGGAGCTGGCCGTTGAAGCCGTCTTTGTCTGCGGTGAAGGTGCCGATGTTGGCCATGATGATTTCTCCTTTCGGGTTGAACAAGGTCGCGCCAGTGCGTCCTTGTTGTGATCCGTCCGGCGGGGGATGGGCTGGCCGCACCGCCGAGCACAGCGAGGGGGTCGCAACACCGTGGAGAACCTGGAAGCGAAAAGAATTTGTCCCGCGAGGAATGCGCGCAGCGCAGGGGAAATTGTTTTCGCTGGAAGGTTGCGGCCATGAAGCCCAAGGCGCAGCCGCGCCACCGCCAGGATTCACAACAAGACAAGGACGCACAGGCCGCCCGCTCCCGAATGGAGACGTGGCCGACTCGGCATCCCCGCGTGACGGCTTCACTGGCTTGCGCCCTGACGCGGGCCAGGTCAATGCCCCGACGACAAGGCCAGAGCGCCCCAGCCGCAGCTCGCGGCACATGCTTGAGGCGTGGTGTGGAAGCTCCATCAGGCGAGGTCTGGCGGTGTGTCGGTGAACCGACCTTCGTGACACACAGGCAACGAATCGCCAGCGTCGAGGACGGCACGCTTTTGCACAACTTGCCGCAGCAAGCCGGGGCGTAGCCCCACAAGCCCCGCCCATTGCGGCGGGGCGCAGCCTTCCTCGCAAGCGAAGCGCGCAGCGCCGCAGGCGCGAAGGCGTGAGGGATTGAAGCCGAATGGCCGTGATTCGGCACGAAGCACGGGGCGCAGCCCGAAAGCCCGGCGGCGCACCGCGCCGACACGCCCAGGCCGTTCTATATTTTCAGGAAGGAATCCAAGAGAAGCTCATGACCCTCCAGCTACGACACGAAACGCCTGACGACATGGCCGCCATCGAGGCCGTCACGGTCGCCGCCTTCGCCGAAGCAGCGCACACCAGCCACACCGAACAATTCATCGTGTGCGCACTGCGCGCTGCCAACGAACTGACGCTTTCCATCGTGGCCGAAGAACACGGCCAGGTTGTCGGCCATGTGGCCCTGTCGCCCGTGACCATCACCGACGGCCACGGCCACCAAGCCGCAGGCTGGTACGGCCTGGGGCCGATCTCCGTCCTGCCGCAAAGGCAGGGGCACGGCATCGGCTCGCGCCTGATGGAACAGGCGCTGTCTGAACTGCGGGCCATGCAGGCCGCTGGTTGCGTGCTGCTGGGCGATCCCGCGTACTACGGGCGCTTTGGCTTTCAGGCCCATGCGGGCCTGCAACTGCCGGGCGTGCCGCCCGGCTACTTCATGGCGCTGGCCCTGCATGGGCCAGTGCCCGAAGGCATCGCGCGCTACAGCGATGCTTTCAACGCCGCCGCCTGAGCCAGTGCGAAGGCGGCGGCGTTCTGAATCGGCTGCTGGCCTTGAACACCGGGCGCGGCCACTGCCGCGCCCGGATTTTGCGTTTCACCGCGCCCAGGACGGAACGGCCTGGGCGCGGTGCTGAACGCGGTTATTCCTTTGTCTCGATGAGCCACCACACGGCACGCGGCAAGGCGCGGCCCGTGATGGGGTGAACGTCGGTGAGGTCGGCGTGGGCCATCCAGCCCGAGGGCGGGCGGTAGCCGCGCACGTCGCCATCGCCGTGCCAGCGGCGGGCGCGTACCGTGCCAGGGGCGTAGATCGCCGCCATGCGCGGGCGGTTGGTGGTGGTGCGGGTCATTGGGGGCTTCTCCTTGCAGCGAAGCGCCCCGGTCGAGGCCGGGGCGCTTGCCTTCGGCACGGGTCAAGCGGCCAGCGCCTCGGCGGGTTCATCCACCATTGCCTCGGCATCCTCCGGGGCGTCCTGCTCTGGGCCTGCTGCCTGCGTTGCATCCTGCGAGCCTGCGGCCTTGAAGATGGCAGGCATCCAGTCCGTGCCATCGGCCAGCCGCTCCGCTTCGCTGGCAATGTCGGCCTTCTTCAACTTCGCCAGCCGGGCGACGGATTCCGGGGCAAACGCGCCCACGGCATCCAGAATCACGGCCTTGGAAACGTGCTTGAAGTAGCCTTCTGCGGTCGGCTTCCACCATGCGGCCATGTCGAGGCCCACGGCCTGCGCCAGTTCCTCGCCGGGCTGGTATGGCGTGGCGCGGGGCGTTACCACGTCCACCGTGGAAGCCACGCACACGGCCAGCAGCCGCACCAGTTCGTCTTGCGGCTTCGCCAGCAGCGCGGCGAACAGTTCAGCGCTGTCCTCCGGCAAGGCTTCGCCTGCCACCTGTTGCAGTTGGCGCAGCGCCACGGCGGCAGGCGATTCCGGCCAGTCCGGGGCCATACCTTCCAGCCGGTCTTGCACTTTGAGGCTCACGCCCAGCGGCAGATCGTGGCCATAGTGGCGTTCCTGCGAAACGGTCTGCACCATGCCATGCACCACAGCGGCCAGCGCAGCTTGCGGGTGCCGTGCGACTTCGATTTGCAGCGCGGCGGTGCGGTGCGCGCTCAGGCGCTGCGCCAGCCGGTCGGATATGGCGGCGGTCATGGGCTGCCTGTCGTCGTCTCCGTCCTCGCCTTCGTCGTCGTTCTCGGCTTCGCCTTCGCTGCCGAAACCTTGGCGCAGCCGTTCCAGCGTGCGCAGCGCCTTGGCCTCGGCCTCGCGCATCAGGCCGCGATGAATGATGGCCTCGCCGTTGCGGTCGATGGTGACGATGGCACCGGCTGCGGCCTTCACGTTCGCGCCGTAGTCCTGCAAGCCATCTTCCAGCGCCTGCAACTGCTCGCCCACGGTTTCGCCTTCCTCCTGCAAGGCGTCGGCCTTGTCCTCGTCGTCGGCGTCCAGTGCGGCATCGACGGCTTCGGCCAGTTCGTGCATCTTGGTTTGCAGCTTCTCGATGCGGGCGGCTTCGCGCTTGTTCGGCTCGCGCCGTTCCCTCGGCGCACGCTGGAAGGCGTGCAGGTCGGCATGGGTCACGCCCGGCGTGGCATCCACCCATGCCCAGCCTTCGGCCTTCACCTCGGCGGCGATGCCTGCCAGCTTGTCTTGTGCCAGCCGTTCCAGCAGCGCGGCATCGGTCAGATACACGCCCGCGTCACCTTCCGCGAACAAGTCGCGGCGGATGCCGCCGCCTGCGGCCTCGTAGGTGTCCAGTCCGACGAAGCGCACCAGCGGATGCCGGTAGGCGTCGATCTCGCGCTCGGTGAGGCGTTCGCGCAGGTTGGACGGGTGACGCTGCCACGTTGGCGCATCGTAGAACGCGCCTTCCTGCGCGGCGTGGTCGTCGGTGATGGCAAGGGCCATCAACTGGTCAAGGCTCACCGCATCGGCGCGATAGTCGGCCATCAGGCGCGGCGAGACGTTCGCCAGCTTCAAGCGGCGCTGCACCACCAGCGGCGTGACGCTGAAATCCGCTGCAATGTCCTCGATGGGTCGGCCTTCGGCCACCAGCGCGGCGAATGCCTCGAACTGGTCTGCGGGGTGCATGGCTTCGCGCTGCACGTTCTCGGTGAGGCTGGCCGTGCGGGCGGTGCCATCGGCCACCAGCAAGCAAGGCACCTCCCATTCCTTGCTGATGCGGTGTTTCTTCGCCAGCAGCTTCAACGCGGCGAGGCGACGGCCACCGGCGACCACTTCGTAATGCTCGCCATCGGCGGATGCAATGACGATCAGGTTTTGCAGCAGACCCACGCGCTGGATGGATGCGGCCAGTTCGGGGATGGACATGCGCGGGGTCTTGCGCACGTTGCGGCCCGTGGGGCGCAGCACCAGCCGCGACAGCGGAACCAGAATCAGGTTCTTGGTCGGGTCGGCAGCTTCCAGCGCGGGGGCTTGGATGGCGCGGGCTTCGGTTTGGGTGATGGCGTTCATGGTGATAACTCCTTGCGGTTAGGAAATGCAGCAGCGAAGAAAGCGGCAAGGGCTGCTGCCTGCCCCTGCCGCGTGGGGATTCAGGCTTTCAACTGGCGCAGGCCATCGGCCAGCATCCAGAGGGCACGGTTCAGGCGCACATCGGAATCAATCCCCTGCACCGGGCGGGTCTGCTGGCGGCGTCCGTTGGCGTTGCGGCCATGCAATCCGCCTTTGGTCAGGTTTTCTTGGGTGCGGTTGAACACGCTCCACAAGTCCGGGCGGCGGTCGTCGAACCGGCGCGGCATCAAGATTTGCGATTCGGTGATGGGCGCGGGCTTGTTGTCGGCGGGGTCGTACTTGAGGGCCAGCGCAGAACGGGCGAACACTTCGGCTTCGCCTTCATCCAGCGCGATCGCGCGCATGGCATCGCGGGATTCCTTCACGCGCTCGAAGCCGCTCAACACCTCGAAAGCGCCTTCGATGACGGAACCGGCCACGTCGCCTTTGTGGGGTACGCGCACGTCCGCCACGGTGTCGCCGCACACAAGGCCATTGCTGCAAACGAAGCGGAACATTCCGGCCAGCATCTGATAGCTGCTCGTGCCGTCGTGCGAGTTCAGCAGCACGATTTCGTTAGCCTCCGCGCCGTTGATCTGGCTGGCGTGGCGCAGGCGCAGCATGTGTTTGGTGTGTTCGCGCTTGCCTTCGTCACGCACGCGGGTTTGCGTCACCATGAAAGGCTGGAAGCCTTCTTTGCGAAGCTCGGTCAGTACGGCGGCGGTGGGGATATAGGCGTACCGCTGCGAACGGCTTTCGTGCGGGGCATCCGCGAAGATGGACGGGGCCACCCTGCGAATCTGGTCATCGGACAGCGGGTAATCGCTGCGCAGCGAGGGGGAACGGGAAGCGAAACGGGATGCGAGTTGCATGTCTTTCTCCTGAACAAAAAAGGCTGTTGAAGAAAACCGCACACCGGATTCCAAGATTCGGAGCCCAGCCTTTCGGCTGTTCGGTGCGGTCGGCACGAGGAACCCGGTTGGCCCTGTTGCCACCGTCTTTCCTGAGTTCATCGCCCGCGACGAAAGGGAGCCCGTGGACGGGGGCCGTCAAGGAAACAAGCGCAGGGTGGGTGCGGCCCGCAGGCGCAGCCGAGGACACGGCCCTGCGCGCCTTGACGGCACACGGCCGCGGGCTACAGTCGCGGACAAGGTGATG
>JAYSFC010000158.1:0-6642 GCA_041913505.1 Acidovorax sp. | reverse complement strand
TCATGGACGAGGAGCGCCGCACCTCGGTCAACCTCAAGGCCTGCATTGCCGCCGCACCGGCGCGCGTGGCCTTCATCAACACCGGCTTCCTCGACCGCACGGGCGACGAGATGCACACCGCCATGCACGCCGGCCCCATGATCCGCAAGGGCGACATGAAGAGCAGCGCCTGGATCCAGGCCTATGAGCGCAACAACGTGCTCGTGGGCCTGTCGATGGGCCTGCGCGGCAAGGCGCAGATCGGCAAGGGCATGTGGGCCGCGCCGGACCTCATGAAGGCCATGCTGGAGCAGAAGATTGCCCACCCCAAGGCCGGCGCCAACACCGCCTGGGTGCCCAACCCCACGGGCGCCACGCTGCACGCCCTGCACTACCACCAGGTGAACGTGGCCGCCATCCAGGCCGAACTCGAGAAAACCAGCGCCGACACCGAGCGCGACAACCTGCTCACCGGCCTGCTCACCGTGCCCGTGAGCACGAACCCGAACTGGAGCGAGGCCGAGAAGCAGCAGGAGCTGGACAACAACATCCAGGGCATCCTGGGCTACGTGGTGCGCTGGGTGGACCAGGGCGTGGGCTGCTCCAAGGTGCCCGACATCAACGACATCGGCCTGATGGAAGACCGCGCCACGCTGCGCATCTCCAGCCAGCACATGGCCAACTGGCTGCTGCACGGCGTGGTGAGCGAGGGCCAGGTGCGCGCCACGTTCGAGCGCATGGCCGCCAAGGTGGACCAGCAAAACAGCGGCGACCCGCTGTACCAGCGCATGCACGGCCGGTTCAACGAATCGGCCGCGTACCAGGCCGCCTGCGACCTCGTGTTCAAGGGCGTGGCGCAGCCCAGCGGCTACACCGAGCCGCTGCTGCACGCCTGGCGCCTGAAGGTAAAGGCCAGCGCCTGATTCGCTATTAAATCAATAGCTGCTTGAGTCCAGCAGACAAGCACAAGCAGCGGATTTAAGGCAAAACGGCACCTGCGGGTGCCGTTTTGCTTGGGTGCGCCTACACTCGAAGGCACCATGCTCCCCGCCATCGACACCACCCATTGCCCCCTGTGCGGCCAGGCCAACCAGTGCGCCGTCGCGGCGGGCCAGCCCGCGCAGGCATGCTGGTGCATGCACACCCCCGTATCGCGCGAGGCCCTCGCACGCATCGGCCCCGCGCAGCGGGGCTGCTCCTGCATCTGCCCGCTGTGTGCGCGCGAAACGCCGCCAGATGGCGTGCCGGCCGTGCCGCCCGCGCACCAGCCGATATGATCCGGCTCCCTGATTCCCCCTATTTCTTTGCAGGAAGCACCATGCCCACGTACCACATCGAAATGATGGAAGGCCGCACCATCGAGCAAAAGCGCAAGCTCGTCGAAGAGATCACGCGCGTGTCCGTCGAGGTCCTCGGCGGCTCGCCCGAATCGGTGGACATCCTGATCACCGACGTCAAGCGCGAGAACTGGGCCACGGGCGGCAAACTCTGGCTGGAAAGGACGTGAACCTCCCCCTGAGGCGCTGCGCGCCTTCCCCCTTCTCTCTACGCGCTTCGCGCTACGGGAAGGGGGACGCAGCCGTCGCGGCGGGGCGGCCCTTGCTCGGCTGCTCGTGCTTGGGGCGCGCCAGATTCGTGGGCTGAGAACCATGCCATGGCGCCAAGAAGGTATGACATGACCGGCTCCGTCGCCGCGCTCAAGGCGCGCTACGGCACGCGCTACCGCTGGCTGGTGCTGCTGTCGGTGATGGTGGGCACCATGGCCTCCATCATGTCTTCGACCATCGTGAACGTGGCCATTCCCGACATGAGCCACCATTTCGCGCTGGGCCAAGAGCGCGCGCAATGGGTCACCTCCGGCTTCATGGTGGCCACCACGGTGGCCATGCTCACCACGCCCTGGCTGCTCTCGCGCTACGGCTACCGCGCCACCTACGTGGGCGCCGTGCTGCTGCTCATGGCGGGCGGCATCGGCGGCGGCATGGCCCACCAGTTCTGGATGGTGCTGGCCGCGCGCGTGGCCGAGGGCCTGGCCGCTGGCGTGGTGCAACCCATTCCCGCCGTCATCATCCTCTACGCCTTCCAGCCCCACGAGCAGGGCCGCGCCAGCGGCATCTTCGGCATGGGCGTGGTGCTAGCGCCGGCGGTCGGCCCCAGCATCGGCGGGCTGCTCGTCGATTGGTTCGGCTGGCGCTCGATCTTCTTCATGGTCGTGCCGTTCTGCCTCGCCTCGCTGTGGCTGGCCTACAAGTTCGTACCCGTCACGGCGCCCGGCGGCGCAGAGGCGGGGCGTGACGGCGCGGGGCTCGACTGGCGCAGCCTGCTGCTCGGCGCGGGCGGCACGCTGTGCCTGCTCAACGGCCTGGTGGCGCTGCGCAGCGGGCCCGTGGGCGAGTCGGTGGCGCTGCTGGCCGCGGCCCTCGCCGCGCTCGTGCTCTTCATCGGGTGGCAGCGCCGCCAGCTCGCACGCGGTGGCAAGCCCCTCATGGACCTGCGGCTGTTCCAGTACCGCCAGTTCGCCATGGGCTGCGTGGTGGCTTTCATCTACGGCACGGCGCTGTTCGGCTCCACCTACCTGCTGCCCGTGTTCATGCAGCTGGGCCTGCAGCTGTCGGCCTCGCATGTGGGCACCATCATGCTGCCGGCCGGCATCGCGCTGGCCATCACCATTCCGCTCGTGGGACGCCTGGCCGACAAGCAGCCCACGCAGTCGCTCGTGGGCACGGGGCTCGCCCTGCTCGCGGCCTCGTTCGCGCTCATGGTGTTCGTGGGGATCGGCTCGCCGCTGTGGATGCTCGTGGCCTTCGCCATCGTCGGGCGCATCGGGCTGGGCTTCATCCTGCCGTCGCTGAACCTCGGCGCCATGCGCCCACTCGACAGGTCGCTGATCTCCCAGGGGTCGAGCGCCATCAGCTTCATCCGCATGCTCGGCGGCGCGGCGGGCGTGAGCCTGTGCGGCATCGTGCTCGAATGGCGCATGGCCGCGCACGGCGCCTCGCTGGCCGCGGCGGGCGACGGGCCGCAGCGCGTGGCCGCCTTCACCGAAACCTTTCTCATGCTCACGGGCCTGTGCCTGCTCGCGCTGGCGGCGGCATGGCAACTGCGCGAAACGCCGAAGGACTGACCCATGTGCCAACTGCTGGGCATGAACTGCAACACGCCCACGGACGTGCGCTTCAGCTTCACGGGCTTTGCCCAGCGCGGCGGGGCCACGGGGGACCACACCGACGGCTGGGGCATCGCCTTCTTCGAGGACCGGGGCCTGCGCCATTTCGTGGACCATGAGCGCGCCGTCGACTCGCCCGTGGCCGAGCTGATCCGGCGCTACCCCATCAAGAGCCGCAACGTCATCGCCCACATCCGCAAGGCCACGCAAGGGCAGGTGAGCCTGGAGAACTGCCACCCCTTCGTGCGCGAGCTCTGGGGCCGCTACTGGGTGTTCGCGCACAACGGCGACCTCAAGGATTTCCGCCCGCGCCTGCACGCGCACTTCCATCCCGTGGGCAACACCGATAGCGAGCACGCGTTCTGCTGGATCATGCAGGAGCTGTCCAAGTCCCACGCGGGTGTGCCCACCGTGGACGAGCTCACGATCACGCTGCGCGAGCTGGCCGCGCGCATCGCGCCGCACGGCACGTTCAACTTCCTGCTCTCGAACGGCCAGGCGCTATGGGCCCATGCCTCCACCCACCTCTACTACACCGAGCGCCGCCATCCGTTCTCGGTGGCCGAGCTGGCCGATGAGGATGTACGCATCGACTTCGCCGCCGAAACCACGCCGAACGACCGCGTGGCCGTGATTGTCACCGCGCCGCTCACGCGCGACGAGCTGTGGACGCCGTTCCAGAGCGGTGAGCTCAAGGTGTTCGTGGACGGCGCCTGCCGCTGAACAAAGCCCGGCCGGGGCCCTCGCTACAATCTCGGCCCCTTGCCCCCGCCTGAGCGCCCCATGGATATCGTCGTCAACGAAGAACTCAAAGCCTACATCGATCCCCTGACCCCCGAGGAGCACGATGCGCTCGAGCGCAGCCTGCTCGCCGAAGGCTGCCGCGATGCGCTGGTGCTCTGGGGCAATGTGCTCGTGGACGGCCACAACCGCTACGGCATCTGTCGCAAGCACGGCCTGCCCTTCCAGACCGTGCAGAACCCGCGTTTCCAGTCCATGGAGGACGTGCACCTGTGGATGATCGACCAGCACCTGGGCCGTCGCAGCGTGTCGGATTTCCAGCGCGGCGTGCTCGCGCTGCGCAAGCGCGAGATCCTCGCGGCACGCAAGGCCGAACCCGCGAGCGACGACCATGCCGTAGCACCCTCGGACACCGTGGCCCCGGTGCCAACCGCCACGCCACCCCTCACCAGCCGCGAAGCCATCGCCAAGGCTGCCCGCCTGAGCAGCAGCCAGGTAGTGATGATCGAGAAGATCCAGAAACAGGCCGAGCCCGAGCTGGTGGCGGCTGTGAAGTCCGGCACGATCTCGATCAACGCCGCCGCCGCCGTGGCCACCCTGCCCGCCGAGGAACAGCGCGCTGCCGCCGTCGCAGGCAAGGATGAGCTCAAGCAGGCCGCCAAGCGCGTACGCGAGGCCAAGCGCAAACCGCGCACGGAAGCCGCCGAGGCCACGGGCGCCGCATCTGCACCGCAAGAGGCCACCGAGGCCGACACGCTCGAATCGCTGCGCCAGCGCGTGGCCGAACTCACGGCCGAGAACGCGGCGCTGCGCGCCCAGGTAGCGCAGCTGCAGGCCCAGGGCGCCGAAGGCCCGCCTTTCTAGAACCTGGAATCGGCGACGCGCGCGAAGCGATCAACGCAGCGCGAACAGCTCCTGGTGGAAGCGCTGCGCCGCCAGGCCCCGGGCCACGAGGTCGTCGCGCAGGGCATGGCCGAAAGCGGCGGGGCCGCAGAACCAGACATCGGCCTGCGCCCATTCGGGCACCGCAGCGCGCAGACGGGCCCCGTCGAGCCGGCTGTCATGGCCGCTCATCGTGACATGCAGGCGCACACCCGCAGCCCGCGCGCTGTCGGCAATGCGCTGCAGCGAATCCGCATCCAGCCCCGCCGTGCTGTAGAAAAAGTCCACCGCCCGGCCGTCGGGCTGCGCGGCCAGCGCCTGCAGGCGCGCAAGAAACGGCGTGAGCCCGATGCCGCCGGCCACCCAGATCTGCCGCCGCGCGGCGCCCTCGAAATTGAAGCGCCCGTAGGGCCCCTCCACCACGGCCACGGCGCCGGTCCGCAGGCGGGTTGCCAAGGTGTTCGTGTAGTCGCCCAGCGCCTTGATGAAAAAGCGCAGCCGCCCATCCCCCTGCCACGCCGAGGCGATGGTGAACGGGTGCGCGCCTTCGCCGTCATCGAAGGTGACAAAGGCGAACTGCCCCGCCTCGTGCCCTGCCCACGGGCCCCGCAGCAGCACCGTGACAGCGTTGACGCGCGCATCGCCGATGTATTCGAGGCGCTCGATCACGCCCACCACCTTGCGGCGCGCACCGATGCGGCGCGACAGGCTCACGCAGGCCGCCGCGCTGCCCGCCAGCATGAGCGCGCCCATGGCCACACCCAGCGGCGTGGGCCATGACGCGAAATCGAGCAGCACCACGGAGTGCAGAACAAGCGCCAGGTAGACCAGCGCGATCCAGCGGTGCGTTTGGAAGAAGTGGCGGTAGGGAAAGCGCCGCACCAAGGCAATGGCGATGAGCAGCACCGCCGCATAGAAGGCCCATTCCCCCACCTGCTCGGCCAGGCCGCGCTGGCTTTGGAAGAAACGGAAGATCTCCACGCCCGGGTCGGCGCGCGGATGCCGCGGCGGACGCTCGAGCCAGCCGGCCTGCACGGCCCACTTGGGGGCCTTCTTCCAGAGCCAATGCGTGACCGCGAACACCAGGCCCGCGATGCCCAGCCACTGGTGCAGCCGGTACATCTTGTCGAGCCCATGCAGGCGCTGCTCCAGCCACAGGGGGCGGATGGCCAGCAGCATGCCCACGCTCATCACGCCCAGGGCCAGCACGCCGGAGTACTGGATCATCAATGCGCGCCACGCGAACAGGCCGCTGGCCAGGGCGATCGCGTCGGCGCTGGCCCACCACCACAGGGCCGTGAGGCCGAGCAGCAGCAGGGCAAAACTTCTTGGGAGAATCTTCATGACAGCCACGGCCCCGGAAGGGAGTTCCGGGGCCGTGCCGGCATCCTACGCACAGGGGACGAATGCCGCCTTAACGCGCCTCAACGCGCTGGCATCCATCCCCTGCCTCGCTCATGCGAGCAACGCGTTCACGCGCTTCACATAAGCCGCCGGGTCGTCAGGCAGGCCGCCCTCGGCCAGCAAGGCCTGGTCGAACAGGATGTGGGCCAGGTCGTGGAAGTTCACGCTGCCTTCGAGCTTCTTGACCAGCGGGTGCACAGGGTTCACTTCGAGCACGGGTTTGGCGTCGGGCGCCTGCTGGCCAGCCTGCTTGAGCATGCGGGCGAGCTGCGTGCTCATGCCGCCGTCCTGCACCACCAGACAAGCGGGCGAGTCGACGAGGCGTGTGGTCACGCGCACGTCTTCGGCCTTGTCCTTGAGCGCCTCCTTGAGCTGGGCGAGCACGGGCTTGAATGCCTCGGCGGCTTCCTCGGCCGCCTTCTTCTCGGCCTCGTCCTGCAGCTTGCCCAGGTCCACCGCGCCCTTGGCCA
>JAYSFC010000157.1:0-6799 GCA_041913505.1 Acidovorax sp. | reverse complement strand
GATCATGTACGGCAAGAAGGTCAAGGGCATCGAGCGCAGCACCTTCCTGATCGGTCCCGACGGCCTCCTGCAGCAGGAATGGCGCGGCCTCAAGGTGCCGGGCCATGTGGACGAGGTTCTCAAGGCCGTCAAGTCGCTCAAGGCCCTCAAGAAGGCGGCCTGAGCCCCCGCACGCCCCATGCCGCGCATTGCGCGGAACGTCATGGGGAATATGCATAATGGGGCCTCGATGCTGTTGAAGAACGCGACGCTCCCATCTCCCCAAGAAGCCGCCTGGTTCGCCTGGCGGCTTCTTGCTTTCTGAACCGACTTCCTAGGCCCCGCCACCATGCCCCTGCCTCCCGCACCGACCCGGCGCGCTGCGCTGCTGGCCCCCCAAGCCTTCACTTCCGCCCACGGTGGCGCCGAACCCGCCCTCGAAGCCGATGGAGCCGCCGCAGCAGCGCCTCTGCCCGCTGCGCGCAAGACAACGCGCAAAGCCGCCGCGGCCAGCGCAGACATCGCGACAGCCTTGGGCGCCCCCCGCGCGCCCAAGGCGCGCGCCCGCACCGTCACGGAGCCAGCCTCCCCCGCCGCACCCAAGCCCGCTCCAGCCGCCCAACGCACGCCCGTCGCCACGCCAGCGGCTGCAGCCCCCGCGACCGCCACACGCGCCCGCAAAGTCCGCGCCACGGGGCCGTCCAAGCTCTTCGTGCTCGACACCAACGTGCTGCTGCACGACCCGACGAGCCTGTTCCGCTTCGAGGAGCACGACATCTTCCTTCCGATGATCGTGCTCGAGGAGCTCGACGCCCACAAGAAGGGCATGACCGAAGTGGCGCGCAACGGCCGCCAGGTCAGCCGAACGCTCGACGCGCTCGCGGCCACGCAGGGCGCGGACATGAGCCAGGGCATCCGCCTCGACGCCACGGGTCAGCGCGCCGCGGGCGGCCACCTGTTCTTCCAGACCGCGACGCTGCACTACGCCCTGCCCACGAGCCTGCCGCAGGGCAAGGCGGATAACCAGATCCTCGGCGTGGTGGAGGCGCTGCGCGCGCAATTCGCACCGCGCGAGGTGGTGCTGGTGTCCAAGGACATCAACATGCGCGTCAAGGCGCGCGCCCTGGGCCTGCCAGCCGAGGACTACCAGAACGACAAGGCGCTCGAGGACGGCGACCTGCTCTACTCCGGCGTGCTCGCGCTGCCGCCCGATTTCTGGAGCAAGGCCGGCAAGAACGTGGAAAGCTGGCAAAGCGGCGCCCACACTTACTACCGCATCGGCGGCTCGGTGGTGGGCAGCCTCATGATCAACCAGTTCGTCTATTTCGAGGCGCCCGGCGAGCCCAGTCTGTTCGCGCGCGTGACCGAGATCCGCGACAAGACCGCCGTGCTCGAAACCCTCAAGGACTACGGCCACGCCAAGAATGCGGTGTGGGGCGTGACCACACGCAACCGCGAGCAGAACTTCGCGATGAACCTGCTCATGGACCCGGAGGTGGATTTCGTCACGCTCACCGGCACGGCCGGCACGGGCAAGACGCTCATGGCACTGGCCGCGGGCCTCACGCAGGTGCTCGACGAACGCCGCTACACCGAGATCATCATGACCCGCGCCACCGTGAGCGTAGGCGAGGACATCGGCTTCCTGCCCGGCACCGAGGAGGAGAAGATGGGCCCCTGGATGGGCGCGCTCGACGATAACCTCGAGTTCCTGGCCAAGGGCGACGGCGGCAACGCAGGCGAATGGGGCCGCGCGGCCACCAACGAGCTGATCCGCAGCCGCATCAAGATCAAGAGCATGAACTTCATGCGCGGGCGCACGTTCATGAGCAAGTACGTCATCATCGACGAGGCACAGAACCTTACGCCCAAGCAGATGAAGACGCTCATCACGCGCGCAGGCCCCGGCACCAAGATCATCTGCATGGGCAACCTCGCGCAGATCGACACCCCCTACCTCACGGAAGGCTCCTCCGGCCTGACTTTCGCCGTCGACAAGTTCAAGGGCTGGCCCCACAGCGGCCACATCACGCTCGCGCGCGGCGAGCGCTCGCGCCTGGCCGACTTTGCGAGCGAGGTACTCTGACGATGCCCGTGGGCTGGATGACCGCGCTCAAGCTCGTCCCCTGGGGCGACGTGATCGAGGCCACACCCCAGATCGTGCAGGCGGCACGCCGCCTCATGGGCCGCAGCGCCGATGAGCAGGCGCAGGCCCAGCACGCGGCGACCGTCACATTGCAGGCCCTGCAGGAACGCGTGGCACAGCTCGAAGACGAGCAGGTGCAGTCGGCCCGGCTGATCCAGCAACTCGCGGAGCAGAACGCCCAGGTGGTACGCGCCGTGGAAGCGCTGCGCGTGCGCGGCCAGCGGCTGCTGTGGGCCACCGTGGCCCTGGGCGCGGCCTGCGCCGTGCTGCTGGCAGGGTGGCTGAAAACCTAAAAAGCTATCAAAAAAGGAGCTGCTAGCGCACAGAGGACAAGCGCTAGCGGCTTCTTAACGCTTAAAAATCATCGCCCGCACCCATGGCGAGGTTCTCGAAGCGTGTCTGGTTCTTCTGGAAGAACAGCTTCACCGTGCCCGTGGGGCCGTTACGCTGCTTGCCGATGATGACTTCGGCGATATTGGGCTCGTTGGAGTCCTTGTTGTAGTAGTCGTCGCGGTAGATGAACATGATGATGTCCGCATCCTGCTCGATGGCGCCGGATTCGCGCAGGTCGGACATCATGGGGCGCTTGTCGGTGCGCTGCTCCACCGAGCGGTTGAGCTGCGACAGCGCGATCACCGGGCACTGCAGCTCCTTGGCCAGCATCTTGAGACCGCGCGAAATCTCGCCGAGCTCGGTGGCACGGTTATCGGAACTGCTCGAGCCCGAGCCGCTCATGAGCTGCAGATAGTCCACCACGATCAGACCCAGCTTGCCGCACTGGCGCGCCAGGCGCCGCGCATTAGCGCGCAGTTCGGTGGGCGTGAGGCCCGGCGTTTCGTCGATGTGCAGGCTCACGGTGCGCAGCCGTTCGATGGCTTCCGTGAGACGCGGCCATTCTTCGTCGCTGAGCTTGCCCGTGCGCAGGTTGCCCTGGTTAACGCGGCCGATCGAGCCCACGATACGCACCGCGAGCTGGGCTGCGCCCATTTCCATCGAGAAGATGGCCACGGGCAGGCCTTCGTTGAGCGCCACGTGCTCGGCGATATTCACCGCGAACGAGGTTTTGCCCATCGAGGGACGCGCGGCCAGCACCACGAGGTCGCCCGCCTGCAGGCCGCTGGTCATGCGGTCCAGGTCCATGAAGCCGGTAGGCACGCCGGTCACGTCCACGGGGTTGTCGGCCATCTCCTGCACGCGGTCGAGCAGGTCGATCACCAGGGTGTCGAGCGACTGGAAGCCCTGCTTGGTGCGCGAGCCCTCCTCGCCGATGGCGAAGATCTTGGCCTCGGCCTCGTCGAGGATGCGCTCCACGGTGCGCCCCTGGGGATTGAACGCATTGGTCGAGATCTCGTCGCTGGCGGTGACAAGCTTACGCAGGATGGCGCGCTCGCGCACGATCTCCGCATAGCGGCGGATGTTCGTGGCGCTCGGCACGTACTGTGCGAGCTGGTTCAAGTACAAGAGCCCGCCGATTTCCTCGGCCTTGCCCAGACTTTGCAGCTGCTCGTAGACGGTGATCACGTCGGCCGGCTTGCTGGCATTCACCAGCGTCCCGATGGCCGAGAAGATCAGCTTGTGCTCGTGGCGGTAGAAGTCGCTGTCGGTGAGCAGGTCGCCCACACGGTCCCAGGCGTTGTTATCGAGCAGCAGGCCGCCGAGCACGCTGGATTCAGACTCCATCGAATGCGGCGGCACGCGCAGTTGGGCCACTTCGCGGTCCTGCGACACAGGGGCGAAGTCATCTTCGAGCGGGGGCATCACGGCAGACATGGGTTTCCTCAGGCAAGCCGCACATGCTAGGCCGCCTGGCCGCGGACGTCACGGGACAAGCCTGTGAGAAGTCTGTGGATAAGGCGTGTGCAGCCGGTGGGCAGGTATGTATAAAAAGTGCAGCCCCAACGCAAAAGCCGCCCTTCGGGCGGCTTTTGCTGGGCGGTGAAACCGGATCCGATCAGGCGGTTTCGCCGTAGACCGACGCAGTCACCTCAACCACCACATCGGTGTGCAGCGCCACGTTGATGGTGCTGTCGCCCACCATCTTGATGGGGCCGTTGGGCAGGCGGACCTGCGACTTCACGACCTTGTAGCCGAGCTTGTTGAGCTCTTCGGCGATGTCGTGGTTTGTCACCGAGCCGAACAGGCGACCATCGACGCCGGCCTTCTGGGTCAGCTTGATGGTGGCGCCAGCGAGCTTCTCGCCTTGAGCCTGGGCGGCAGCCAGCTTCTCGGCAGCAGCCTTTTCGAGTTCGGCGCGCTTGGCTTCGAATTCGGCCTTGGCGGCTTCGGTGGCACGGCGGGCGCGGCCCGAGGGGATCAGGAAGTTGCGGGCGTAGCCATCCTTCACCTTGACGATTTCGCCGAGGTTACCGAGGTTGACGACCTTGTCGAGCAGAATGATTTGCATGGTTCGTGCTCCTTAGATCTTGTGCTGGTCGCTGTAGGGCACCAGGGCCAGGAAGCGCGCGCGCTTGATGGCGGTGTTCAGCTGACGCTGGTAGATCGCGCGCGTGCCGGTCAGGCGCGCGGGGATGATCTTGCCGTTTTCGGCGATGAAGTCACGCAGCGTGTCGACATCCTTGTAGTCGATTTCTTCGACGCCGGCGACCGTGAAACGGCAGAAGCGCTTGCGCTTGAACAGCAGCGACTGGGTGTTGCGCTTCGGACGCTTGTCCTTGTTGAATTTCTTGAACGTGGCCATTTCGGACCCCTTGAAAATTAATCTTGTTGAATATCCTGGATGTGGAGCACCACGGACTTGCCGTTGCGCGGCGTGGCCAGAAAGCCCTGGAACCGGAACCGGCTGCCGAGGGTCTGGCGGGCCAATCGCTCGGCCATCGCGCCAAAGGCCAAAGCCTTGATGACCGCCCTGACTTCCCTGTCCTGCCCTGCCTCACGCTGGCGCGACCCATGTTCGAGCCGCAGATCAAGCGCCGGCAGGCCAGCGGGGGTGTAGCGAAGAGGCAGCGCCTCAGCGATACAGGCCGTCAGAACGACGTGGTTGTCCACCCCTTCCCAAGCTGGCGATCAGCGTTCGCCCGAAGCAGCGAACTCAGCCTGGCTGGCCTTGCGGGCTTCTTCGCGCTCGACGGTCTTCATCATCGAAGACGGGCCGGTCTCGGCCTTCTTCTTTTGCACCGTCAGGTGGCGCAGCACGGCGTCGTTGAACTTGAAGGCGTGCTCCAGCTCCGCCATCACGGCCTGGTCGGCCTCGATGTTCAGGCACAGGTAGTGGGCCTTGGCGAGCTTGTTGATCATGTAGGCCAGCTGGCGGCGGCCCCAGTCTTCCACGCGGTGGATCTTGCCGCCGCCCGTGGTGATCATGCCCTTATAGCGCTCCAGCATGGCCGGAACCTGCTCGCTCTGATCCGGATGGATCAACAAAATGATTTCGTAGTGACGCATGCACACTCCTTTTGGTTGAGGCCACCCGCTGCGTCCCAATCTGTTCGAGATTGTGCGGTGTGGCAAGGCAAAGCCGGCAATTATAGCCCTGGTTGCCAGCCTTGTACACTCAGGGCCTTGCAAAAGTGCCTGGCATGCCGCCCCGCACCTCCGAATCCTGGTAGAACCGCGCATTTTCCGGCAGTTGCCTTGAAATAGCGCCGAATCTCCCCCAAGTCTTTGCGCGTACAGGTTTCCATCATCCAACCGATAGCCATGTCTGACCAGAACACCCAAGCCACGCCCCCCTCGCCCGAAGAAGTCGAAGCCGCCATGGCCGCCAACGCCTCGGATGAAATGGCCCGCCTCCAGGGCGAACTGGCCGAGCTGAAGGCCAAGAGCGCCGAACTGGCGGACCAGTTCCTGCGCGCCAAGGCCGAAGCCGAGAACGCCCGCCGCCGCGCCGAGGAGGAAGTCGCCAAGGCCCGCAAGTTCGGCATCGAGAGCTTCGCCGAGAGCCTGCTGCCCGTATGCGACAGCCTGGACGCGGCCCTCGCCATCAAGGAAGCCACGCCCGAGCAACTGCGCGAGGGCGCCGACGCCACGCTACGCCAGCTCGTCTCGGCGCTGGAGCGCAACAAGGTGCTGGCCATCAACCCGGGCGCAGGCGACAAGTTCGACCCCCACCAGCACCAGGCCATCAGCATGGTGCCCGCAGGGCAGGAGGCCAACACCGTGGTCGCCGTGCTCCAGAAAGGCTACGTGATCGCCGACCGCGTCCTGCGCCCGGCCCTGGTCACGGTGGCGGCACCCCAATAAAAAAGTAGCCGGGCCGGCTTGAAGCCGCCCGAGTTATCCACAAGTTACTAGCATCCAATTTTCAAAAATCGCGGAGAAACAACATGGGAAAGATCATTGGCATCGACCTGGGCACCACCAACAGCTGCGTGGCCATCATGGAAGGCAACACCACGCGCGTGATTGAGAACAGCGAAGGCGCACGCACGACGCCTTCCATCATTGCGTACCAGGAAGACGGCGAGATCCTCGTCGGCGCCTCGGCCAAGCGCCAGGCCGTCACCAACCCCAAGAACACCATCTACGCCGCCAAGCGCCTGATCGGCCGCAAGTTCGAGGAGAAGGAAGTCCAGAAGGACATCGACCTCATGCCCTTCTCGATCAGCAAGGCCGACAACGGCGACGCCTGGGTCGAGGTGCGCGGCCAGAAGCTGGCCCCCCCGCAGATCAGCGCCGAAGTGCTGCGCAAGATGAAGAAGACCGCCGAGGACTACC
>JAYSFC010000156.1:0-6823 GCA_041913505.1 Acidovorax sp. | reverse complement strand
AATCCCAGCCGAAGGCGCGCTTGCCCTTTTCCTGGGCGGTCTTGAGCACGGCGGGGGAGTCGGTGTTCTGGAACAGCACGTCGGCGCCGCCGTTGATCAGGCTGGTGGCGGCCTCGGTCTCCTTGGGCGGGCTGAACCACTCGTTCACCCAGACCACCTTGGTCTTGATCTTGGGGTTCACCGACTGCGCACCCAGCGTGAAGCTGTTGATGTTGCGGATCACCTCGGGGATCGGCACCGAGCCCACCACGCCCAGCGTATTGGACTTGGTCATGGCGCCCGCGATCACGCCGGCCATGTAGGCGCCCTCATAGGTGCGGCTGTCGTAGGTGCGCACGTTGGGGGCGGTCTTGTAGCCCGTGGCGTGCTCGAACTTCACGTCGGGGAAGTCGGGGGCGATCTTCTGGATCGGCTCCATGTAGCCGAAGGTCGTGCCGAAAATGAGCTTGTTGCCCTGGCTGGCCATGTCGCGCAGCACGCGCTCGGCGTCGGAGCCTTCGGGCACGCTCTCCACGTAGCTGGTGACGATCTTGTCGCCGAACTCCTTCTCCAGCGCCTTGCGGGCCTGGTCGTGGGCGAAGGACCAGCCGCCGTCGCCGACGGGGCCAACGTAGGCGAACGCGATCTTCAGAGGCTCGGGCTTGGGTGCAGGCGCTTCGGCGGCAGGGGCCGGTGCGGGAGCCGGCGCGGGCTCTTCCTTCTTGCCGCAGCCAGCCAGCGCGGCGGCGGCCACGGCGGACAGCGCAGCCACCTTGAGCAGGGAGCGTTTCTGCAGATCAGTCATGTCGGTTCCTTCTTGGGGGAGAGTTGAGACAAGCGAAAACGGCCATTATGAGCCGGGATAAAACGGTTTACCCAGCGAGGCGGGCATGTTGACGCGGATCCAGGTCGGATTGCGCGAGATCAGCGCCAGCACCACGATGGTGGCCAGGTACGGCAGCATGGACAGCAGCTGGCTGGCCACCTGCACGCCCGTGGCCTGCAGGTGGAATTGCAGCATGGTGACGCCGCCGAACAGGTAGGCCCCCAGCAGCACCCGCGCGGGCCGCCAGGTGGCGAAGGTGGTGAGCGCCAGCGCGATCCAGCCACGCCCGGCCACCATGCCCTCGACCCACAGCGGCGTGTACACGGTGGAGATGTAGGCGCCCGCCAGGCCGCACAGCGCACCGCCCGCCACCACGGCGGCGAGGCGGATGCGGCGCACGGGGTAGCCCAGCGCATGCGCCGACTCCGGCGACTCGCCCACCGAGCGCAGCACCAGGCCCGCGCGCGAGCGGTACAGGAACCAGACCAGCCCGGCCGCCAGCGCCATGGTCAGGTACACCAGCGGGTGCTGCTGGAACAGCGCGGGCCCCACGAGCGGAATGTCGCCCAGCCAGGGCAACGAATACTTGGGCGACTCGGGCAGCTTGGCCTGCACGTAGCCGATGCCCACGAAAGCCGAGAAGCCCACGCCGAACAGCGACAGCGCCAGCCCCGTGGCGTACTGGTTGGTGTTGAGCCAGATGACCAGCCCCCCGAAGATGGCGGCGAGCAACGCCCCGGCCGCCATGCCCGCCGCGAAGCCCAGCCAGGTGCTGCCCGTATGCACCACGGTGGCAAAGCCCGCGATGGCCGCGCAGAGCATCATGCCCTCGGCCCCCAGGTTGACGATGCCCGACTTCTCGTTGATCAGCAGGCCCAGCGCCGCGATGGCGAGCACGGTGCCCGCGCTCAGCGTGGAGCCGAGCAGCAATGCGTAGGACTCCATCTCAAGCCTCCCGCCGGGCCGCCCCAAGGGAGGCTTGAGCCCCCGTGGGGGGCAGTGAATACACGAAGTGATGAACGTGGGGGCTCATGCGGCACCTCCTTGGCTGGCTGCACCCGTCCACCGCACGCGGTAGGCGATCAGCGTGTCGCAGGCCAGCAGCGTGAACAGCAGCAGGCCCTGGAACACGCCCGTGAGCGATTTGGGCAGGCCCAGGCGCGACTGCGCCAGTTCGCCGCCGATGTAGAACATGCTCATGAGCACGGCCGAGAACACCATGCCCACCGGGTGCAGCCTTCCGACGAAGGCCACGATGATGGCCGCGAAGCCGTAGCCCGCCGGCACGTAGGGCGTGAGCTGGCCGATGGGGCCCGCCACCTCCAGCGCACCCGCCAGGCCTGCCGCACCGCCCGAGATGAGCAGCGCCGTCCACAGCGCGCGGCGCGACGAGAAGCCCGCATAGCGCGCCGCCGCCGGGGCCAGCCCCCCCACCTGCTGCGCGAAGCCCGCGCGCGTGCGGAACAAAAACACCCACAGCAGCGCCGAACCCGCCAGCGCGAGCACGAGCCCAATGGACACGCGCGAGCCCTGGAACAGCCGCGGGATCTGCGTGACGCGCTCGAACATCTTGGTCTGCGGGAAGTTGTAGCCCATCGGGTCCTTCCAGGGCCCGTAGACCAGGTAGCCCAGCACCAGCGTGGCCACGTAGACGAGCATCAGGCTCACGAGGATCTCGTTCGCGTTGAACTTGTCGCGCAGCAGCGCCGTGAGGCCAGCCCAGGCCATGCCGCCGAGCACGCCCGCCACCAGGATGGCCGGCACGATCCAGGGCCCCGTGGCCTTGTCGGCCAGCAGCGCCACGCCGCCCGCGGCCACGGCGCCGATCACGAACTGCCCCTCGGCGCCGATGTTCCAGACGTTGGAGCGGAAGCATACGGCCAGCCCCAGCGCGATGAGCAGCAGCGGCGTGGCCTTCACCGTCAGTTCGCCCAGCGCGTACTGCGACTTGATAGGCTCCCAGAAGAACACCTGCAGCCCGCGCACCGGGTCCTTGCCAAGCGCCACGAACAGGGCCACGCCCAGCAGCACCGTGATGGCCAGCGCAAGCAGCGGCGAGCCGTAGGTCCACAGGCGCGAGGCCTGCGGACGCGCTTCAAGCTTCAGCATGCGCCACCTCCCGCTGTGCCAGGTGGGCCTGCACGTCGGCATGCCACAGGCCGCTCATCCATTCGCCGATGCGCTCCACGGTGGCCTCGGCGCGCGGCACGGAGGGCGACAGCCGCCCCTTGGCCACCACGTGCAGCCGGTCACAGATCTCGAACAATTCGTCCAGCTCCTCGCTGAGTACCAGCACCGCGCAGCCCGCGTCGCGCAGTGCCAGGATCTCGCCGCGGATCTGCGCGGCCGCGCCCACGTCCACGCCCCAGGTGGGCTGGGAAACGATGAGCAGCTTTGGCTGGGCGTCGATCTCGCGGCCCACGATGAATTTCTGCAGGTTGCCGCCCGACAGCGACTTGGCCGCCGCGTTCGGGCCACCCGCCTTGACATGGAAGCGCTCGATGATGGCGCGCGCATGCGCCTCGAGCTGGCCCATGCGGATCCAGCCGCCCGCGCCCACGGCGTTGTCGCGCGTGAGCAGCAGGTTGTGCGCCAGGCCCATGGTGGGCACGGCGCCCCGGCCCAGGCGCTCCTCGGGCACGAAGTGCAGGCCCAGGGCGCGGCGCTGGCGCGGGTTCAGGCGGCCCGCGTTCACCAGCCCCTGCGGCCCCGCCACCTGCACCATGGCGGGCGCGGCGCGCAGGTCCTCGCCCGAGAGCGCGTAGAGCAGCTCCTTCTGGCCGTTGCCCGAGACGCCCGCGATGCCCACGACCTCGCCCGCGCGCACCTCGAACTGCAGGTCGATCAGGTCGACGCCGAACTGGTCGGCGCGCGGCAGCGACAGCCCCTGCACCTTCAGCACGGCGGCGCCGGCCTGCACCTCGCGGTGCGTGAGCGCGGGCGGCTCGGCCCCGATCATGAGGCGCGAGAGCGAGGCGTTCGACTCCTGGCGCGGGTCGCACACGCCCGTGACCTTGCCGCCGCGCAGCACCGTGCAGGCCGTGCACAGCGCACGGATCTCGTGCAGCTTGTGGCTGATGTAGAGAATGCTGCAGCCCTCGCTGGCAAGCTTCTTGAGCACCACGAAGAGCTTCTCGACGGCCTGCGGCGTGAGCACCGAGGTGGGTTCGTCGAGAATCAGGAGGCGCGGGTTGGTGAGCAGCGCGCGGATGATCTCCACGCGCTGCATTTCACCCACGCTGAGGGTGTGCACGGGCCGCAGCGGGTCCACCTCGAGGCCGTACTCGGCCGCCTTCTCGGCAATGCGGCGGGTCACATCGGCCAGCGGCTGGCTCTTGTCCAGGCCCAGCCACACGTTCTCGGCCACGGTGAGCGTGTCGAACAGGCTGAAATGCTGGAACACCATGGCGATGCCCAGCTGCCGCGCCTCCTGCGGGTTGCGGATGTGCACCGCGCGGCCATCCACCTGCACCGTGCCCTCGTCGGGCTTGACGGCGCCGTAGATGATCTTCATGAGCGTCGACTTGCCGGCGCCGTTCTCGCCCAGCACGGCATGGACCTCGCCCGGCTGCACGGTGAGCGACACGCCGCTGTTGGCCACCACGGCCGGATAGCGCTTGGTGATGCCCGCCAGCTGCAATCGCGGCGGGGCCACGCCGGTCGTGGGAGGGGTGTCGGGGAATGTCATGCGGGGATTGTCTCTCAATTTGTTAATCGTTCTGCTCCGAAATCGGGGGTAGCGCTTATTCCACGAGCGCCAGTAGCTATTCTTTTCGTAGTGAAGAAGCCACCATCCGCACGCTCTCGCGCAGCCACACGGCAGCGGCGGAATGGTGCGTGCGGGCGTGCCACAACTGGTAGTACAGCAGACGCGGAAACGCCACGGGGCACGGCAGGATGGCCAGCGGCAGGCGTTCGGTGAAGCGTTCGCAGAACTGGCGGCCCGTGGTGAGCACAAGCAAGCTCGATGCCACGATGTCCGGAATCAGGCTGAAATGCGCGCAGCGCGCGGTCACGCGGCGCTGCAGCCCCATGCTGTCGAGCTGCGCATCGATCACGCCGCGCGCGCCGGGGTGGGTGGGCGTGGGCGCGATGTGCTCGGCCGCGAGCCACTCCTCGGCGGTCCAGCCGCGGCGCACGGCCGGATGGTCGCGGCGCACGAGACAGACCACCTCATCGCCGAAAAGGCGCCCCATGTGCAGGTCCTCGGGCGGCAGGGGCCAGTTGCCGATCACCACGTCCACCTCGCCCTGCGCCAAGTGCGCGTGGTAGTGCGCGTCGGCCGACAGCGGCAGCACCTCGATGGGGCACAGCGGCGCCTGCGACTTGATGTGCGCCACGAGCCGGGGCAGGAACAGCGGGTCGAGGTAGTCGCTCGCAGCCACGCGGAAGGTGCGCGTGGCGGTGCGCGGGTCGAAGCCGCGCGCATCGGAGAACAGCCCCTCGGCCGCGCGCAGGATGCTGGCCGCGGGCTCCACCATGCGCTGCGCCGCGTCGGTGGGAATCATGCCCGGCCCCGAACGCACGAGCAGCGGATCGCCCGCGAGGTCGCGCAGCCTTTTCAGCGCGGCCGACACCGCGGGCTGGTGCATGCCCAGCCGCACGGCCGCGCGCGACACGCTGCGCTCGGTGAGCACCGTGTGCAGCACCCGGATCAGGTGCAGGTCGATCTTGTCGAAAAGGGCTTGGTCTCTCATGGCGTTGGGGACGGGGCGGCCTCGCGGCCTGCGCGCAGGCCCGGCGTGGCGCGCCGCAGATCCATCTTGGCGAAAAGGTCTTGCGCGCTCATAGCGGGGGATGCATTCTTGTCATAAGGCAAGGCTTATGCCATGGGGCCCCGGGGTGGTCTACCCTCTTCGACCAGAATTGGCCTCAGGCGCGGCCCGCGCGCGCCGAGCGAACCTACCACCTCCCCAGCACCGTTGCCATCCATGAACTCCCGCCCCATCACCTTCATCCGCCGAGGCCAGCCGGTGACGCTGCCCCAGGTTCCCCCCGACCGCACGCTGCTCGAGGTGCTGCGCGAGGACCTGGGCGCGACGGGCACCAAGGAGGGCTGCGGTGAGGGCGACTGCGGCGCCTGCACCGTGGTGCTCGGCGAGGCCGTGGACACGCCCGACGGCCCGCGCGTGCGCTATGCAGCCATCAACAGCTGCATCCGCCTCGCGCACTCCATCGACGGCATGGCACTGTGGACCGTGGAGGATCTGGCCGAGGACCCGCTGATCCAGCGCCTGCCCCCGGCCGGCCAGGCCCCCACCGCGTTGCACCCCGCCCAGGAAGCCATGGTGCAGTGCCACGGCTCGCAGTGCGGCTTCTGCACCCCGGGCTTCGTGATGAGCCTGTTTGGCATGTACCAGAACCATGTGTGCCAGGGCCGCGCCATCACGCGCGCGCTGGCGCAGGAGGAACTCTCGGGCAACCTCTGCCGCTGCACGGGCTACCGCCCCATCCTCGACGCCGCGCAGCAAATGGCCGCCCTGCCCGCCGCACGTGTGGACGAAGCTCTTTTGCTACAACAATTAGAGCAAATATCATCCACGGCACAAGGACCCTCGGGCAATTTTGCCTATATGGCGCCGCCGACGCTGGCCGCGCTGCTGGCCGCGCGCGCCGCGCACCCGCAGGCCCAGGTGGTGGCGGGCTGCACCGACGTGGGCCTGTGGGTCACCAAGCAGCACCGCCAGTTCGCGCAGGTGCTCGACGTGACGCGCGCGGCCGAACTGCGCCGCATCGACGAGGACGCGCAGCACATCGCCATCGGCGCCGCCGTGACGCTCGCCGACGCATTCGCGGCGCTGGAGCGCCACTGGCCGCAGCTGCACACCTTCGCCGCGCGCTTTGCGGGCCTGCCCGTGCGCAACTCCGGCACGGTGGGCGGCAATGTGGCCAACGGCTCCCCCATCGGCGACTCCATGCCGCTGCTGATCGCGTTGCGCGCCCAGGTGGTGCTGGCCAGCGTGCGCGGCGAGCGCACGCTGGCGCTCGAAGACCTCTACACCGGCTACCGCCAGAACG
>JAYSFC010000155.1:0-7117 GCA_041913505.1 Acidovorax sp. | reverse complement strand
GTCAGCAGCACGCCCGCGCCGGCCACGCCGGTGGGGTGGAACTGCCAGAACTCCAGATCCTGCAGCGGAATGCCTGCGCGCGCGGCCATGCCCAGGCCGTCACCGGTGTTGATGAAGGCGTTGGTGGAGGCTGCGAAGATGCGGCCTGCGCCGCCCGTGGCCAGCAGCACGGCCTTGGCGTGCAGTTCATACAGTTCGCCGGTTTCCAGCTCCAGCGCGGTCACGCCGACCACATCGCCCTGGGCGTTGCGGATCAGGTCCAGCGCCATCCACTCGACGAAGAAGTTGGTCTTGGACTTCACGTTCTGCTGGTACAGCGTGTGCAGCATGGCGTGGCCGGTGCGGTCGGCGGCGGCGCAGGCGCGCTGCACGGGCTTTTCACCGTAGTTGGCGGTGTGACCGCCGAAGGGGCGCTGGTAGATGGTGCCGTCAGGGTTGCGGTCGAACGGCATGCCGAAGTGCTCGAGCTCGATCACGACGTTCGGTGCCTCGCGGCACATGAACTCCACGGCATCTTGGTCGCTGAGCCAGTCACCGCCCTTGATGGTGTCGTAGAAGTGGTAATGCCAGTTGTCCTCGCTCATGTTGCCCAGCGAGGCCGACACGCCGCCTTGCGCGGCCACGGTGTGCGAGCGGGTCGGGAAGACCTTGGACAGGCAGGCCACGTTGAGGCCCGCGCGGGACAGTTCCAGCGATGCGCGCATGCCGGAGCCGCCGGCCCCGACGATGACGACGTCGAATTTGCGCTTGGTGATGTTTGCTTTGGTGTAGCTCATTGTTTGCCTTCAATCGTGGGAGTCACAGACGCCACAGAACCTGGAAGCCCCAGCCGACGCAGGCCACGAGCCAGACGATGGTGAAGACCTGCAGCACCAGGCGCAGGCTGTCGGGCCTGGCGTAGTCCATCCAGACGTTACGCACGCCCACCCAGGCGTGCCATGCCAGGGCGACGATGACGGAGAGCGTCAGCACCTTCATCCACTGGGCGGAGAAGATGCCGGCCCACAGGTCGTAGCCGATGGGGCCCTTGTGGAGGATCACCGATGCCAGCAGCACCAGGGTGAACAAAGCCATCAGGACGGCGGTGGCGCGCTGTACCAGCCAGTCGCGCACACCATAGTGGGCACCCACGACGGTGCGCTTGGAGCCGTAATTCACGGACATGGAAACTCCTTTGTTGAGGGGGAAAGTGATCTGCGCGGCAGGCGCCGATCAGTACAGGCCGAAGAGCTTGGCGCCCAGCACCAGCGTGAGGCCGATGCTCAGGACCAGCGTCGCAACGGCCGAGCTCTTGCCGAATTCCTTGGTGACGGCGTCGTGGTTCATGTCCATCAGCAGGTGGCGCACACCGGCGATGAAGTGGTGCAGGTACGACCAGATCAGGCCCAGCGTTACCAGCTTGATGAACCAGCCCGGCACGAAGCCCAGGCCCGTGGTGAAGGCCGAGGTAAAGCGGGCGAAGGAAATTTCAGAAGAAACAGATGTGTCGAACATCCAGATCACCAGAGGCAGCAGCACGAACATGAGCATGCCGCTGATGCGGTGCAGGATGGACACCAGCGCCGCCAGTGGCAGGCGGTAGGTCCTCACGTCGCGGAAGATGTTGATGTTGCGGTACTCAGGCCGTTTCTTGGCGAGTTCAGTCATGGCGTGTGTGCTTTCGTGGTTGTAACTGCGTTGTAATCGCGCGGATGCAAACAACCCAAAATTCTATTGCAATGCAATAAGCAGGGGCGTGCGGGATTGGTATTTTCTAGGATTGCGCATCAACATGCCTGATGCCTGTCAGCTGAGCGCGTTCCGGTAATGGTGTGTGTCGGTGCGGTAGAGCCCGCGGCGTAACTCCATGGGAACATCGTTATAGGTGTAAGCAATTCGCTCGACGCTCAGCAGAGGGGTTGCAGGCGTCACGTCGAGCCACCGCGCCTGTTCGGCATCGGGCAGCACGGCACGGATTTTTTCTTCGGCGCGCACCATGCGCACGCCGAAATCGATCTCGAACATTGCGTAGGTGGGGCCGGGGTAGCTGCCCATTTGCTCTGCCGTGAGGCCCTTGAAGGCCTGTCCGGGCAGCCAAATATCCTCAAGAATCGTAGGGGTGCCGGCGAAGGCCAGCACGCGCCGCGCCTGGACTACGGCATCGCCCGTGCGCAGCGCGAGGGCGCGGGCCACTTCGGCGCTCGCGCGCACGCGCTTGCAGTCAATGATGCGGCGCTGGGCCGGGCCTTCTTCGCGGGCATCGCCCGTGTCGGGTAACAGGCGCAAGAAACGGTACTGCACATGCTGCTCGGCATGGGTCGCCACGAAGGTGCCCTTGCCCTGGCGGCGCATGACGAGGTTCTCGGCCGCCAGCTCGTCAATGGCCTTGCGCACCGTGCCCTGGCTCACGCGAAAGCGCGCGGCCAAGTCCATTTCGCTCGGAATGGCCTCGCCGGGTTTCCACTCGCCAGCCTGCAGGCTTTGCAGGATCAGCCCCTTGATCTGCTGGTACAGTGGGCTGAAGGCGGGGGTGCCCGTCCCGGCGCCGCCGGGCGGTGCGGGAGAGTCGGTGGTGGCGGGCGGTAGGCTGGACATGGTTCGGGGCGGGTGCACGCAGGTCTGCGCAGCGTCCGTTCGGATGCCCGATCATATCTTATATAAGACATAAGACAAATTGACGTTTGTCGTGAATCGGCGCTACACTCCCGGGCTGTTCTGCGGGGCGCGGGCTGCTGGTGACAGACGCTGGTGCGACCTTGCACCACAACATCTGTTTTCCTCTCTCTATTGGAGTTTCACCATGAGCAAGAAGCCCGTCCGCGTGGCCGTTACCGGCGCAGCTGGCCAAATTGGTTACGCCCTGTTGTTCCGCATCGCCTCCGGCGAAATGCTGGGCAAGGACCAGCCTGTCATCCTGCAACTGCTGGAGATCCCGGACGAGAAGGCCCAGAACGCGCTCAAGGGCGTGATCATGGAGCTCGAAGATTGCGCCTTCCCGCTGCTCGCCGGCATCGAAGCCCATGCCGATCCCATGACCGCGTTCAAGGACACCGACTACGCCCTGCTGGTTGGTGCCCGTCCGCGCGGCCCTGGCATGGAGCGTGCCGACCTGCTGGCCGCCAACGCCCAGATCTTCACGGCCCAGGGCAAGGCGCTGGACAAGGTGGCCTCGCGCAACGTGAAGGTGCTGGTGGTGGGCAACCCCGCCAACACCAACGCCTACATCGCCATGAAGAGCGCCCCCAGCCTGCCGCGCGAGAACTTCACCGCCATGCTGCGCCTGGACCACAACCGTGCCGCCTCGCAGATCGCCGCCAAGATCGGCGTTGCCGTGGGCGACATCGAGAAGCTGGCCGTGTGGGGCAACCACTCGCCCACCATGTACGCCGACTACCGTTTCGCCACGGTGAACGGCAAGTCCGTCAAGGACACCATCAACGACCACGACTGGAACGCCAACGTGTTCCTGCCCACCGTGGGCAAGCGTGGCGCTGCCATCATCGCCGCACGCGGCCTGTCGTCGGCCGCCTCGGCTGCCAACGCCGCCATCGACCATATGCGCGACTGGGCCCTGGGCACCAACGGCAAGTGGGTCACGATGGGCATTCCGTCCAACGGCGAATACGGCATTCCCAAGGACGTGATGTTCGGCTATCCCGTCACCTGCGAAGGCGGCAAGTACAAGATCGTCGAAGGCCTGCCCATCGATGCGTTCTCGCAAGAGTGCATCAACAAGACCCTGGCCGAGCTGCAGGGCGAGCAGGACGGCGTCAAGCACCTGCTGTAATCCTCTCCCCGGTTGTCCATGCTCGACTGGAATCCCGCGCTCTACCGCCGCTACGAGGACGAGCGCACGCGCCCGGCACAGGAGCTGCTGGCGCGCGTACCGCACCCCGCGCCCACCCATGTGGTGGACCTGGGCTGCGGTCCGGGCAATTCCACCGAGCTGCTGGCCGAGCGCTACCCTCAGGCGCGCGTGACCGGCATCGACAACTCCGAAGCCATGCTGGCCAGTGCGCGCGAGCGCCTGCCCGGCGTGGACTTCGCCTGGGGCGATATCGCCCAATGGGCGCCCGTCTCGGCGCCCGACCTCATTTACGCCAACGCCGCCCTGCAATGGGTGGCGGGGCATGAAACCCTCATCCCCCGATTGTTCGCGAGCCTCGCGCCTGGCGGCGTACTGGCGATCCAGATGCCCGACAACCGGCAGGAGCCCACGCACCGCCTGATGCGCGAAGTCGCGGCCGAGGCGCCGTGGCGCGAGCCTATCGGCGACGCCGAGCGGCTGCGCACCGATCTGCTCGGAGCCGGTGCCTACTACGACCTGCTCGCACCGCAGGCGGCCCGCGTGGATGTGTGGCATACCGTTTACCAGCACCCCATGGCGTCCGCCGGCGCCATCGTCGAGTGGGTGCGCAGCACGGGCCTCAAGCCATATATCGACCCGCTCGACGCAGGGCTGCGCGAGAGCTTCCTGGCCGCGTACGAGCGCCGGATCGACGGCGCCTATCCCGTGCGCGCCGACGGCAAGCGCCTGCTGGCCTTCCCGCGCCTGTTCATCGTGGCGCAACGACACCCATGAATTCGCCCGTGACTGTGTCTTCTTCCGTCCATCCCGCCGAGGTGCTGCTGGGCGCCCAGGGGGGCGTGGCTCGCCTGCCCGTGTGCGACCACTACAGCGGCGTCGAGGCGCGCATGCGCAAGAGCCTGCAGCTGCAGGCCGAGCTCACGGCCGAGTTCGGCCACTGCGTGTTCGATGTCACGCTCGACTGCGAGGACGGCGCCCCCGTGGGGCAGGAGCGCGAGCATGCCGCGCTGGTGGCCGCACTGGCGCGCGAGGCGCATCCCCAGGCCCGCGTGGCGGCCCGCGTGCACACCGTGGACCACCCGGCCTTCGCGAACGACATGGCCACCATCGTGGGCGAGGCAGGGCACCGCCTGTGCCACATCATGGTGCCCAAGGTGGAAACGGTCGACGACGTGCTGCGCGCCGAGCAGGCCCTGCTGCGTGCGGGAGCGGCGGATTTGCCGCTGCAGGTGCTGATCGAATCGCCGGCCGCCGTGCACCGTGCGTTTGAAATCGCGGCCCACCCGCGCGTGCAGAGCCTGAGCTTCGGGCTCATGGATTTCGTATCGGCCCATGGGGGGGCGATTCCCGCGTCGGCCATGGGGTCGGCGGGGCAATTCACGCACCCGCTCGTCGTGCGTGCCAAGCTTGAGATCGCCGCGGCCTGCCATGCCCACGGCAAGGTGCCTTCGCACTGCGTCGTGACCGAATTCACCGACACCGCCGCCATGCAGGCGGCGGCCACGCGGGCTGCCAGCGAATTTGGCTACACCCGCATGTGGAGCATCCACCCTGGTCAGATCCGCCCCATCCTCGCGGCCTTCGCGCCCGGGCAGGACGCGATCGACCAGGCCGCCCAGATCGTCGTGGCCGCCGCCGCCGCCGACTGGGCACCGATCAGCGCCGACGGGGTGCTGCACGACCGCGCCAGCTACCGCTATTTCTGGCAGGTGCTGGAGCGGGCCCACCAGACGGGCCGCGCCCTGCCCGAGGCAGTGCGCCCCTGGTTCAACGACTAGTTCTCATTTTTTTACGCCGGAGTCTCCATGAAATCGCTCCTCGCCTCCGTTTTGCTGCTGGCTCCCGCTCTGGTGCTGGCCCAGGCCGCGACCGACAAGCCTGCGGCCGATAAGCCCGTGGCTGCGAAGCATGCCGCCAAGGCGCACGCCAAGAAGGCTGTCACCAAATCCGCCCCGGAAAAGAAGACCGCGACCGTTGCCAAGGCCACGCCGCCCAGCAGCCGCTCCCAACTCAAGAGCGCGACCAGCCAGGTCGCCACGGGCCTGATCGCCGCCGGGGAAGCCCTGACCCCCGAAGAGCTGGCCATTGCCGAGCGCGTGCACACGGGCCACATCCCCTGCGAACTCGGTGCTTCGGTGAACGTGACGCCCGACGCCAAGGCGCCCGGCCACTTCCGCATTGATGGCAAGGGCTTCTCGTACTACATGAGCCCCGTGGCCACGAGCACGGGCGTCGTGCGCCTGGAAGACCAGCAGCGCGGTGCCGTGTGGCTGCAGATCGCCAACAAGTCCATGCTCATGAACCAGAAGCTCGGCCAGCGCCTGGCTGACGAATGCATGAGCCCCGCGCAAGTCCAGGTGGCCGAGGCCATCCGGAAGAACCCCCCGCCCAGCCTGCTGGAAGCACCCGCGGCCAAGTAAGGCCCGAAGCACTGCCTGCGGCAACTGCCCCACTTCAGAAAACCATTGGAGAAGAAAACCATGTTGAAAGCCTACCGCGACCATGTGGCCGAGCGCGCCGCCCTGGGCATCCCGCCGCTGCCGCTCGACGCCAAGCAGGTTGCCGAGCTGATCGAGCTGATCAAGAACCCGCCGGCTGGCGAAGACGCCTTCCTGCTCGACCTGCTGACGCACCGCGTGCCGCCGGGCGTGGACGATGCCGCCAAGGTCAAGGCCAGCTTCCTGGCTGCCGTGGCGCACGGTGACATCCAGGTGGGCCTCATCTCCAAGGCCAAGGCCACCGAGCTGCTGGGCACCATGGTGGGCGGCTACAACGTGCACCCGCTGATCGAGCTGCTCGACGACGCCGAAGTGGCGGGCGTGGCCGCGGATGCGCTGAAGAAGACGCTCCTGATGTTCGACTTCTTCAACGACGTGGCGACCAAGGCCAAGGCCGGCAACGCCAAGGCGCAGGAAGTGATGAAGTCGTGGGCCGACGCCGAGTGGTTCACCAGCCGTCCCGAGGTTGAGAAGAAGATCACGGTCACCGTGTTCAAGGTGCCCGGCGAGACCAACACCGACGACCTGTCGCCCGCGCCCGATGCCTGGAGCCGCCCCGACATCCCGCTGCACTACCTCGCCATGCTGAAGAACACCCGTCCTGATGCGGCGTTCAAGCCCGAGGAAGACGGCAAGCGTGGCCCGATGCAGTTCATCGAGGACCTCAAGAAGAAGGGCCACCTCGTGGCCTACGTGGGCGACGTGGTGGGCACGGGCTCCTCGCGCAAGTCGGCCACCAACAGCGTGATCTGGGCCACGGGCCAGGACATCCCGTTCGTGCCGAACAAGCGCTTCGGCGGCGTGACGCTGGGCGGCAAGATCGCCCCCATCT
>JAYSFC010000154.1:0-7177 GCA_041913505.1 Acidovorax sp. | reverse complement strand
CGACATCGCCAACTACACCATCATCGAGCACGACGGCGTGATCTTCGGCTGCGCAGCGCTCTATCCCTACCCCGAGGCCAAGACGGCCGAGATGGCAGCCGTCACCGTGTCGCCGCAGAGCCAAGGCACGGGCGATGGCGAGAAGCTGCTCAAGCGCATCGAGCAGCGCGCCCGCGCCATGGGGCTGGACACCATATTCGTGCTGACCACCCGCACCATGCACTGGTTCATCAAGCGCGGCTTCCACCCCGTGGACCCCGACTGGCTGCCCGAAGCGCGCAAGCGCAAGTACAACTGGGACCGCAAGAGCCAGGTGCTCGTGAAGAAGCTCTGAGCGCCCTGCCCGCCTTCAGGCCGTGACCCAGGCGGCCGCCAGCCGCCCTACCTCGGCGATCGCCGCATCGCGCTGCGCGCCCGTGCCCGGGCTGCCCGTGAGGTAGCAGGCCAGCACCACGGGTGCACGGCCCGGGGGCCAGAACACGCCAATATCGTTGCTGGTGCCGCGCTGGCCCGTGCCGGTCTTCTCACCGATGCGCCAGCCCTGTGGCATGCCCGCGCGCAGGCGCTTGTCGCCCGTGCGGTTGCCCAGCATCCAGCCCTGCAACCGCTCGCGCGCAGCGGGCGATAACGCTTCTCCCAGCGCCACGGCTTGCAGCGTGTGCAACATGGCCAGCGGCGTGGTGGTGTCGCGCACGTCCCCTGGCGGCACGTCGTTGAGGCCGGGCTCGTTGCGGTCGAGCCGCGTGTGGCGGTCGCCCAGGGAGCGCACCCAGGCCGTCAGGGCCTCGGGACCGCCCTGGCGGGCCAGCAACAGGTTGGCGGCGGTGTTGTCGCTCAGCACCATGGCCGCTTCGCAGAGTTCGGCCACGGTCATGCCCTCCCCCTGCGCGTGCTCGCCCGTCACGGGGGAGTACTCCACCAGATCCGCCTGGGTATAGGCAATGCGATGCTCCAGCCGCTCCACGCCCCGGTCCACGCGGTGCAACGCCTGGGCCGCCAGCAGCAGCTTGAAGGTGCTGCACAGCGCAAAGCGCTCCTCCCCCCGGTGCAGGGCCCGCCGGCCCGACCCCGTATCGAGCACCGCCACGCCCAGCCGACCGCCCACGCGGGATTCAACTCCACGCAGGGCCTGTTGCAGTGCGCGGCTACCCTCATCAAGGCGATAGCCCCTGTTTTTCTTGCCCTCTGCCCACGCCATGCCCGCCAGCGGCATGCTGGATGCCGTCAGAATAAATGCCCGTCTTTGCATAAGATTTTGACAAGTTTTTTGTTTCAACAGGCCGCAACGATAAAGATCTACGAGCCTTCTGACCATCGACAATAACCGCCGCCTACCCCAAGAAAAACTTATTACCAACCGCCGCCATGCACCTGCCCCTCAATGCGCTGCGTGCGTTCGAAGCCTCGGCACGCCACCTCAACCTCACGCGTGCGGCCGAGGAACTGAACGTGACCCAGACGGCCGTGAGCCAGCACATCCGCAACCTGGAAGAGCGGCTGGATAAACCGCTGTTCCGGCGCCTGCCACGCGGGCTGGCGCTGACCGACGAGGGGCGTTCGCTGCTGCCCGTGCTCACCGAAAGCTTCGCGCGTATGGAAGAGGCCCTGCTGCGCCTGGCGGATGCGCGGCCCCGCGAGATCCTCACCGTGGGCGTGGTGGGCACGTTCGCCGTGGGCTGGCTGCTGCCGCGCCTGCGCGAGTTCCAGGCGGCCTGCCCTTTCGTGGACCTTCGGCTGCTCACCAACAACAACCGCGTGGACTTGGCTGGCGAGGGGCTGGACTGCGCCATCCGCTACGGTGATGGGGCCTGGCATGGTACCGAGGCAGACCGCCTCATGGCCGCGCCGCTGGCCCCCATGTGCGCGCCCGAGATCGCGGCACGGCTGCGCCAGAGCACCTACCTCGCAGGGGAAGTGTTGCTGCGCAGCTACCGCGCCGATGAGTGGCCCGCGTGGTTCGAGGCCGCAGGCGCGGCCTGCCCCGTGCTGCGCGGCGCGGTGTTCGATTCGTCGCTCACGCTCGCCGAAGCCGCGGCGCAGGGCGCCGGCGTGGCCCTGCTGCCCGTACGCATGTTCGAGCGCGAGGTGCGCCAGGGGCGACTCGTGCAGCCATTCGCTCCCACGGTTCACCTGGGCGACTACTGGCTGTGCCGTCTCAAATCGCGCGCCGTGGGGCCCGCGCTCGAAGGTTTCCGTGCATGGCTGCTGGCGTCCATGCGTGGTGCAACCTGAGAGACGGTGCCCGCCGGTGGCGAACCGGGCTCGCTATCATCGGCACCCCATGCCCCCCGATGCTGCCGCCCTGCCCGTGCTCTACTCGTTCCGGCGCTGCCCCTACGCGATGCGGGCGCGCCTGGCAATCACAGTGAGCGGCCAGCGCTGCGAGTTGCGAGAGGTGGTGCTGCGCGACAAGCCCGCCGCACTGCTGCGGGCATCCCCCAAGGCCACGGTGCCCGTGCTGGTGTGGCCCGATGGCCGCGTGCTGGAGCAAAGCCTGGACATCATGCATTGGGCGCTCGCGCAGAACGACCCGCAGCACTGGCTGCCCGGCGACCCCGCCCAGGCGCAGGCCATGCAGGCGCTGGTGGCCGAATGCGACGGCGCCTTCAAGCGCGCGCTGGACCGCAGCAAGTACCCGCAGCGCTACCCCGGAGAAGACCCCGCCGCGCACCGGCAGCAGGCCGAGGATTGGCTGGCAGGGCTGGAGCGGCGCCTGGCCCCACGCGGGTTCCTGTTCGGCCCCACGGCGCGCTGGGCCGACATGGCCATCCTGCCCTTCGTGCGGCAGTATGCGGGCATCGACAGCGAACGCTGGCAGAGCCAGCCCTGGCCCCGCTTGCGGCACTGGCTCGCGCAGTGGGAGGCGTCGGCCCTGTTCGAGGCCATCATGCACAAGGCCCCGCCCTGGGTAGAAGGAACCCTGGGCCCCGTGTTTCCGCCCGTACCATGAAAAAAAGGGCGCCCCAGGCGCCCTTGATCCGGCTTGAAGGCAGCGCCTCAGGCCGTCCGCGCGCGCAGGCCGCGCGCCAGCAACGCCAGCAGCACCACGGCGATGCCCACGAAGCAGACGAACGACCAGTTGGCGATGGAGCCGCCAAGGAAGGTCCAGTCCACGGCCGCGCAGTCGCCCGAACCACGGAAGATCATGGGCACGGCACGGCTGATGGGGTAGCTTTCGATCATGCCGTAGAAGTCGCGCCCGCAGGTCGCGAACTCGGGCGGGTACCACTGCAACCAGCTCTGGCGCGCCGCGACGAAGGCCCCGAAACCCGACATGGCCAACGCCAGCACGCCCCAGGTCATCCACCAGCCCTTTGGGCTGCGAGCGCTTGCCAGCCCGGCAAAGACTGCTACACCAATGAGAGCATACCGCTGCACGATGCACATGGGGCAAGGCTCCAGCCCCACCACATGCTGCAGGTACATACCGAAGGCCAGCATGGCCACGCAAGCGGCGCTGATGAGCGCCAGCACGCGGCGCGGGGCCGCATCCAACCAGTTCAACACGATTTTTTCGTCCTCTTTTTGGCTTCTGGACGCCGCTCGGCCCTGCGCCCTCCCACAAGAGGAGGCAGATCAGATGCCAGCGGCCTCGTCCAGAAAAACGCGGGCGCGGCGTGGCGTGACCACCAGCGTTTCGCCCTCCCTGAACCCCATTTCCCTGAACTGCTGCGCGGAAATCTGCGCCTCGATCAAGGTGTCTGGAGCTGCATTGTCCGCTGGTTTGTGGTCGGCATCGGGAATAAGTTCCAGTCGCGCGATCGGGCCCACGACGATGGCGCGCGAGAGCTGCGCCACGATGCCGCGCGGGCGCCCCTGCTCGTCCACGCCCTCGCCCGGCGAGTAGCGCTGCACGTCGAGGTCGTGCGGGCGCACGTAGGCGAAAGCGCTGGCGTTCTGCGCATCCGCGTGCTCGGGCGAATCGATCTGCATGCCCTCCACGTGCAGCAGCCCCTCGTGCGCGCGGCCTCGGAACAGGTTCACGTCACCGAGAAAGCCGTAGACGAAGGGGCTGGCCGGGTTGTCCCACACCTGCTGGGGGGTGCCCTGCTGCTCGATGCGGCCCTTGTTGATGACCACCACGCGATCGGCCACCTCCAGCGCTTCCTCCTGGTCGTGCGTGACAAAGATCGAGGTGACATGCAGCTCGTCGTGCAGCCGGCGCAGCCAGCGCCGCAGTTCCTTGCGCACCTTGGCATCGAGCGCGCCGAAGGGCTCATCGAGCAGCAGTACCTTGGGCTCCACGGCAAGCGCGCGCGCCAGGGCGATGCGCTGGCGCTGCCCGCCCGAGAGCTGCGAGGGGTAGCGGTCGGCCAGCCAGTCCAGCTGCACCAGACCCAGCAGCTCGTGCACCTTGCGTTTGATTTCCGATTCGCTCGGGCGCGTGGCACGCGGGCGCACCCGCAGGCCAAAGGCCACGTTCTCGAACACCGTCATGTGGCGAAACAGCGCGTAGTGCTGGAACACAAAGCCCACGTTGCGCTCGCGCACGTGCACGTCGGTCGTGTCCTCGCCGCTGAAGTGGATGCTGCCCACGTCGGCCGTCTCCAGGCCGGCGATGATGCGCAAAAGCGTGGTCTTGCCGCAGCCCGAGGGGCCGAGCAGCGCGATGAGTTCGCCGGACGCGATGTCCAGGCTCACGTCGCGCAGCGCCTGGAAGTCGCCGAACTGCTTGCTGACGTTGCGGATTTCAATGCTCATGTTCTATTGTCCTTCACAAGCCGGCGGGCGCAGGGCGCTCCGGCGGGAGTTCTGCGGCCGCCTTGAGCGCCAGCTCGTTGCGGTGCTCGGCAACCGTCTTGATGACCAGCGTGACCAGCGCCAGCAGCGCCAGCAACGAGGCCGCCGCGAAGGCCGCGACCGACTGGTACTCGTTGTAGAGGATCTCCACGTGCAGCGGGATGGTGTTGGTCTGCCCCCGGATATGGCCCGACACCACCGACACCGCGCCGAACTCGCCCATGGCGCGCGCGTTGCACAGGATCACGCCGTACAGCAGGCCCCATTTGATGTTGGGCAGCGTGACGTACCAGAAGGTCTGCCAGCCCGTGGCGCCCAGCACGATGGCGGCCTGTTCTTCGTCGTTGCCCTGTGCCTGCATCAGCGGGATCAGCTCGCGCGCGATGAACGGGAAGGTCACGAACACCGTGGCCAGCACGATGCCCGGCACGGCGAAGATGATCTTGATGTCGTGCGCCGCCAGCCAGGGGCCGAGCCAGCCGTTGGCGCCGAACACCAGCACGTACATCAGGCCCGCCACCACGGGCGAGATGGAGAACGGCAGGTCGATCAGCGTGGTCAGGAAGGCCTTGCCCTTGAACTCGTACTTGGCGATGCACCAGGCCGCGGCCACGCCGAACACCAGGTTCAGCGGCACGGCAATGGCAGCGGTGATGAGCGTGAGCCGGATGGCCGACCAGGCGTCGGGCTCGCGCAGGCCCTCCAGGTAGGCCGCCAGGCCCTTGCGCAGCGCCTCGGTGAACACGGCGGCCAGCGGCAGCACCAGGAACAGCAGCAGGAAGGCCAGGGCCACGCCGATCAGCGTGAAGCGCACCCAGGGCCCCTCGGTGGTGCCGGCCTGCGCTCGGCGAACGGTATGGGTAGTCATATCAGTTTTCCGTGGCGCGACTCAGGGAGTGTTTCATGCTTGGCGGCGCTGCCAGGCCTGCAGCGCATTGATGACCAGCAGCAGGATGAAGGAGAGCACCAGCATCACCACGGCCACGGCGGTGGCGCCCGCGTAGTCGTACTGCTCCAGCTTGCCGATGATGATGAGCGGCGTGATTTCCGAGACCATGGGCATGTTGCCCGCGATGAAAATGACCGAGCCGTACTCGCCCACGGCGCGCGCAAAGGCCATGGCGAAGCCCGTGAGCAGCGCGGGCGCGATGGAGGGCAGGATCACCTTGGTAAAGATCTGCCAGCGCGTGGCGCCCAGGCTGGTGGCGGCCTCCTCGAGCTCTTTCTCGGCATCTTCGAGCACGGGCTGCACAGTGCGCACCACAAATGGCAGGCCGATGAAGATCAGCGCGATGACCACGCCCGCAGGCTTGAACGCGAGCTGGATGCCGAGCGGCTCCAGGTACTGCCCTACCCAGCCGTTGCCCGCCAGCAGCGCAGTGAGCGAGATGCCAGCCACGGCCGTGGGCAGCGCGAACGGCAGGTCCACCAGCGCGTCGACGATCTTCTTGCCCGGGAAGGTATAGCGCACCAGCACCCAGGCGATGAGCAAGCCGAACACGAGGTTCACGAGCGCCGCGATCAGCGAAGCGCCAAACGTGAGCCGGTACGAGGCCAGCACGCGCGGCGCGCTGATGGCCGCCCAGAACTGCTCGAGCGTGAGCGAGAAGGTCTTGAACACCAGCGCCGACAGCGGGATCAGCACGATGATGCTCAGGTAGAAGATGGTGTAGCCCAGCGTGAGCCCGAAGCCGGGCAGCACCCGCTTGGGGCTTCTGCGCACGCCCGGGGCGGCCGCGGCGGCGGCCCCCTGCGGGCTGGGGGAGGTCGCCAAGGTCATGGGCTTACTTGGCGCCAGGCGTGTAGAGCTTGTCGAACTGGCCGCCGTCGTTGAAGTGCACCTTCTGTGCCTCGGTCAGCGAGCCGAAGTACTTGGCCACGGTGAACTGCTTGATGGGCTTGAATACATCGGCATGCTTCTTGAGCACGGCCTCGGAGCGCGGACGGATCGCGTGCTTGGCGGCGATCTCCTGCGCCTCGTCGGAATACAGGTAGTCGAGGTAGGCCTTGGCAAGCTGGGCCGTGCCCTTCTTGGCCACGGTGCGCTCCACGACGGCCACGGGGTTCTCGGCCGTGATGCTCACCGAGGGGTAGACGGCATCGACCTTGCCCTTGCCGAACTCGCGGTCGATGGAGACAACCTCGGACTCGAAAGTGATCAGCACATCGCCGATGTTGCGCTGCAAGAAGGTGGCCGTTGCATCGCGCCCCCCCTTGGCGAGCACGGGCACGTGCTTGTAGAGCTTGCCTACGAACTCGGCGGCCTGCGCGTCGGTGCCGCCCTTCTCGCGCACCGCGCCCCAGGCGCCCAGGTAGGCATAGCGGCCGTTGCCGCCGGTCTTGGGGTTCACCACCACGACCTGCACACCGGGCTTGATGAGATCGTCCCAGTCCTTGATGTTCTTGGGGTTGCCGTTGCGCACCAGGAACAGCATGG
>JAYSFC010000153.1:0-7467 GCA_041913505.1 Acidovorax sp. | reverse complement strand
AGCGCCGGACTGTTAATCCGTAGGTCCCTGGTTCGAGCCCAGGTCGAGGAGCCACTGCAAAGCCCACCCTGTTCATGCACGGTGGGCTTTTTCTTGCCCCGACCCGGTGAGCTTCACAAGCCCCGCGGCGCCCCTACACCGCTCATCCGAGCAGCCACAACATCCCGCGGTTCAGCGCATACCCTCCCACGGTCAGCAGCGCGAACAGCAGGCCTGCGAGCTTCAGCGGCTGCAACCCGGCCTGCCGCAGGCTGCGCAGGCTGGTGCGCAGCCCCATGGCCGCCATGGCCGTGCCCAGCAGCAAGGTATCGAACTGCACCAGCGCGGCCACCAGGCCCGCAGGCACCAGGCGCAGCGAATGGATGCCGCTCACACCGATAAAAGCCACCGCAAACCAGGGCACCTTTACCTGCCGCCAGCCTGGGGCGCCCGCCGTTCCATGCGCCGACGCCAAACGTGCCGACAACAGCAACAGAAACGGTGCCAGCAACATGACCCGCAGCATCTTCTCGACCACGGCGGCCTTGGCCGCACCGCCGCCCACCGCTTCGCCTACCGCGACCACCTGGGCCACCTCATGGACCGTGGAGCCCGCATACAGGCCGAACGCATGCGCGGACAGCCCCAGATACGGGTAGGCCAGCGGATACACCACCATGGCCAGCGTGCCGAACACCACCACGGTGGCCACAGCGATAGACACCTTGTGCTCGGCGCCGCGCACCACCGGCTGGGTCGCCATGACAGCGGCCGCGCCGCAGATGGCGCTGCCCGCACCGATCAATGCGGCGGTTTCACGGTCCAGCCCCAGCCAGCGTGTACCGATCAGCACTGCAGCACCAAAGACCATGGCCACGACCGCCACGCTGATGAACAGGCCGGGCCATCCCACCGCACCGATGTCCTGGAACGAAATGCGGAAACCGTAGAGAACCACACCGGCGCGCAGAAGCGCGCCACGCGCGAAGTCGATGCCCTGCGCTGCCCGGCCGACGGTCAAGGGCCCTGCGGCGTTGCCGATCAACATGCCCAGCGCGATCGCCAGCGTCAGGGCGCTGAGCCCCAGCTTCGCCATCGGCGGCCAGGCAGCGAACACGGCGGCCATGGCCGCGATGCCCGCAGCAAGGCCCACTCCGATCCATCGTGCGCGAAGTAGCAGCCCCAGGGACTGCATATGGAGCAAAAAGGGCATGGCAGCGTGCTTGGACAGAAAGTGCATGCCCAAGGTTAGGATTCACCGCATCAGAAATCAAAGACATAAAATTCAACAATGCATGAGTTAAAGTTATGCAATTGAATCTCCATTTGCTGCGCCTGTTCGTGGCCGTTGCGGAGGCGGGCAGCTTTTCGCGCGCGGCCGAGGTGCTGTGGATCAGCCAGCCGGCCGTGTCCAAGGGCATCAGCGAGCTGGAGCACCAGCTGGACCTGGCCTTGCTGGAGCGGGGCCAGGGGGGCAGCCGTGGCGGGGCCAAGGGCATCCACCTCACCGAGGCCGGCACCGCCCTGCTCTCGCATGCCCGCGCGATCTTCGCGATCGAGCGCGCCGCCCTCGAAGACGTTCGCGCTCGCGTGGGCGTGCAGCGCGGCAGCCTCAGCGTGGGGGCGAGCACCACGGTGGCAAGCTACTGGCTGCCGCCCTTCATCGCGCGCTTTCACGCGCAGCATCCACTGGTGGCACCGAAGCTGGTGGTGGGCAACACCCAGTGGATCTGTGAGCAACTCGCACAGCGCAGCATCGACCTCGCGCTGGTCGAAGGCGAAATCGACGATGAGCGGCTCGAGGCCGTTTTCTGGCGTGACGACCCGCTAGCGCTCGTCGCGCCCCCCGGACGCATGGTGGATCTGCAGGGCGTGCTCGGCGCACGGCAATGGATCCTGCGCGAACCCGGATCGGGCACGCGCCAGGCTGCCGAGGCCGTACTCCAGCGCCAGGGCGTGCAGGCCACGCCATGGATGGAGATGGCCAGCAACGAGGCCATCGCGCGCACGGTGGCCAGCGGGCTCGGCGCATCGATTCTGCCCCGCGCCGTGGTGGCCGAGTTGCTGCAACTCGGCGCACTTCAGGAGTTGGAGCTACAAGGCGCAGAAGACCTCTCACGCCCCCTATACCGGGTCACGCTCAAGGGCCGGCCACTTTCGCCCGCGGCAGCCAGCATGCTGGCGCTGCTGGAATCATGACCCTATACGCTCTCTTTTATTGAGAATAATTCGCGTTTGTTTTATCATCAGCGCATTGCCACCACTGAAAGACTCCATCCATGCAAAAGACCCTGAAGGCCCTGCTGGCGGCTTGCGCGCTCGCCGCCCTCGGTAGCGCGAGTGCCGAGGAGCAGGTCGTCAACTTGTACTCGGCCCGCCACTATTCCACCGACGAAGCCCTGTACACCAACTTCACCAAGGCCACGGGCATCAGGATCAATCGCGTGGATGCGGACGACGCAGGCATTCTGGCCCGCCTCAAAGCCGAAGGCAGTGCCTCGCCCGCCGACGTGATCCTGCTGGTGGATGCCGCGCGCCTGTACCGCGGCGAGGTCGATGGCCTGTTCCAGCCGATCCGCTCCCAGGTGCTTGAAGCCGCGATCCCGGCCAACCTGCGCGCACAACCGGCCGCCGATGGCGGCATTGCCTGGTTCGGCCTGTCCAAGCGCGCCCGCGTTGTGGTTTACAACAAGATCAAGGTGAACGCCGAAGACGTCGCTACCTACGAGCAGCTGGCCGACCCCAAGAACAAGGGCAAGGTCTGCATCCGTTCGGGCTCTCACCCCTACAACCTGAGCCTCTTCGGCGCGGTGACCGAGCACCTGGGTGAGCAGAAGGCCGAGGCCTGGCTGCGGGGCCTGAACGCCAACCTAGCGCGCGCGCCCAAGGGCGGCGACACCGACCAGATCAAGGCCGTGGCCGCTGGCGAATGCGATATCGCCGTCACCAACAGCTACTACCTTGCGCGCCTGATGCGCTCGAGCAAGCCCGACGAAGTCGCCGTGGCCAACAAGGTCGGTGTGGTGTTCCCCAACCAACAGTCCTGGGGCACGCACATGAACATTGCTGGCGGCGCCGTTGCCCGGCATGCCAAGCACCCGGCCAACGCCGTCAAGTTCCTTGAGTACCTGGCAAGTGCTGACGCGCAGAACTACTTCGCCAACGGCAACAACGAGTGGCCAGCCGCCACGGGTGTGGACCCAGGCAACCCCGCACTCAAGGCCATGACGGGCGGCAAACCCTTCAAGAGCGAGACCATTCCCATCGGCGCCGTCGGCGCGAACATGACCAAGGTGCAGCAGATGCTGGACCGCGTCGGCTTCCCCTGAGCCGCGCACTTTCACCCTCGACGCAGCCCGGCCCCAGGCCGGGCTTTTTCATGCGCGCTACGGGCATCGGCCATAATTGACGTTTACGTTAACGTAACTTTCTGGAGACATTTCATGGAAATCAAGGGCAAGGTATTCATCGTCACCGGCGGCGCCTCGGGCCTGGGCGAAGGCACCGCGCGCATGCTCGCGGCGCAAGGTGGCAAAGTGGTCATCGCCGACATGCAGGCCGACAAAGGCGAGGCCGTTGCCAAGGACATCGGCGGCGTATTCGTGAAGTGCGACGTGAGCAGCGAGGCCGACGGCCAGGCCGTGGTGGCCCAGGCCGTGGCGCTGGGCAAGCTCATGGGTTTGGTGAACTGCGCAGGCATCGCCCCGGCCGAAAAGACCGTGGGCAAGAATGGCGCCCACGCCTTGGCCCTGTTCCAGAAGACGATCACCGTCAACCTGATCGGCTCCTTCAACATGATCCGCCTCGCAGCCGAAGCCATGTCCAAGAACGAGCCCGAGGCCACGGGCGAGCGTGGCGTGCTGATCTCCACGGCCAGCGTGGCAGCCTACGACGGCCAGATCGGCCAAGCCGCGTATTCCGCCTCCAAGGGCGGCGTGGTGGGCATGACGCTGCCGATCGCACGTGACCTGGCGCGCAGCGGCATCCGCAACATGACCATCGCCCCCGGCATCTTCGGCACGCCCATGCTGTTCGGCATGCCCAAGGAAGTGCAGGATGCGCTGGCCGCCGGCGTGCCCTTCCCGAGCCGCCTGGGCACACCGCAGGACTACGCCAAGCTCGTGCAGCACATCTTCGAGAACGACATGCTCAACGGCGAGGTGATCCGCCTTGATGGCGCCATCCGCCTGGCGCCCCGCTGAGCCAGAGGTTTTCGGTTGATTGCTACTATTTAAATAGCAATCAACAACCACCACTCAAGCACTGCAGCCCGTATTTACCTCAAAATCTGCTGATGCGCGCCACAGCCCCTGAACTCTCGGTTCCGGGGCTTTTTTCATGGCATCGCCAGCACGGGCGCCCCAAGCAGCGGGGTGATCTGGTCTGCGGGCACCGGCCGGCTGAGAAAGTAGCCCTGCCCCGTATTACAGCCCATGCCGGCCAACGCATCCCACTGCCCCTGTGTTTCCACGCCTTCGGCAATGGATTCCAGCCCCAGGCTGTGCGCAAGCCCCACGATGGCTTTGACGATGTGCAGCCCACTACCGTCGCCGCTGCCCATGTGTCGCACAAAGGATTGGTCGATCTTGAGCTTGTGCACGCGCAAGCGCTGGATGTAGCTGAACGACGAGTAGCCCGTGCCGAAATCGTCGATCGACAGCTGCACCCCCAGGTCGCACAACCGCTGGACGATGGCGATCACGCGCTCCGGTGCGTCCATGGCGATGCTTTCGGTCAGCTCCAGCTCGAGTGCGTTCGGCGGCACACCGCTTTCCTCGAGCGCCTGGCGCACCATCTCCACCAGCCCGGGATGGCGGAACTGCACCATCGACAGGTTGACGGCCACAACGATGTCGAGATGGCCAGCGTCGCGCCACTGCTTCATCTGCGCCAGCGCATTACGCAGCACCCATTGGCCGATGCCGAGGATCTGGCCGCTGTTCTCGGCCACGGGAATGAACTCCGCAGGGCTCACAGCCCCCAGTTCCGGATGGCGCCAACGCAGGAGCGCCTCCACGCCCACGAGCTTACGGTCGCTGAAACGCACCTGGGGCTGGTAGTGCAGCGCGAGCTGGTTCAGCACGATAGCGCTGCGCAAGGCGTTCTCCAGCTTCAGCACCTGTGCAGATTGGGCCTGCATGTCGGCCGAGAAGAAGCTGTAGTGGTCGCGCCCCATGTCCTTGGCACGGAACATGGCGGCATCGGCACGCTGGGCCAGGGTTTCAAAATCCTTGCCATCCTCGGGGTACAGCGCAATGCCCACCGACCCCGTCACCACCAGTTCATGCGGCCCGATGTGGCACACGCGGCGCACCTCGGCCAGCAGTTGCTCGGCCACATGCGCTGCCTGCTGGGCATTGGTCAGCGGCAAAACCACGATGAATTCATCGCCACCTTGCCGGCACACGGTGTCTTCGTCGCGCATGACCGACTGCAGCCGATGGGCCAATTCCACCAGGAGATCATCCCCCACCTGATGTCCCAGCGAGTCGTTCACGTTCTTGAAATGGTCGAGGTCGAGGTACATCAACGCCAGTTGCCGGCCGCTGCGCTGGGTGAGCGCCAGTGCCTGACTGAAGCGCGAGGCAAACAGGGTGCGGTTCGGCAGGCCGGTCAGGATGTCGAAATTGACCAGTTTGCGAATACGCTCCTCATCGCGCTTGCGGTCCGTGATGTCCTCCTGAATGGACAGGTAATGGGTGGTTTCACCGTGCTCGTCATGCATCGGCGAGACCAGCGCGGATTCGTGGTACTCGCGGCCATCCTTGCGCCGGTTCACGAATTCGCCCTTCCAGGATTTGCCATCCTGCAGGCTCGACCACAACTCCTGGTAGGTGGTCCTCGGGGTCTTGCCCGTGCTCAGCAGCTTGGGATTGCGGCCTTGCACTTCGTCCATCCGATATCCCGTAACCGCCGTGAATGCCGGGTTCACATACTCGATGCGCCCCTGCAGGTCGGTAATGAGGATGGAGCTGGGGGCCTGCTCGACTGCATGCAGCAGCTTGCGCAGGGTTTCCAGCATCTCCACGCGCTGGGTGATGTCGCGTGCCAGCACGACGAAGCGCGCCTCACTGCCCTCCGCTACGGTCTTGCGCGCCACGGACAACTCGAACCAGTGCTTGCCATCGGGCAGATTCAGCGCATACTGGCTGCCACGGGAATGCCCATGCTCGGCTGCAGCCGTGAGCGCAGACTGTGCTACAGCCGCCGCCTCTGGTGGCAGCACCTCATGGAGGCTGCGCCCCAAAAGCTCCTTGCCGGGGGCGATCAACAATTCCGATTGCTGCGAGTACACGCGCACATAGCGGCCTTCCTGCGTGACCTCGAACATGGGGTCGGGCACGGCATCGAGGACCGCCCTCAGATCTTTCTCCGATTGACCCAACGCCTGGTAAGGCGCTTCGATCGTGCCCACGAAGATGGCACGGTACAGGTAGACATAGGCCACGACCTTGTACACATGGCCCAGCAGGTTGAAGTAATCATTCACGGACACATAGAGCGTGAAGAAAAACTCACTGAGCCCCATGATCCACACTGCGGCAAATAGCTGCGGCACGTTGAATTGCGCTGGCGCGCGCATGCGGTGCATCAACAACACGACCGCGCCCGCCAGCAGCGCCATGACCCCGTACTCGGAAGCGATCTTGAAGGGGGTCAGCCCGCTGCGCTGGTCATAGGTCTGCGGCAGGACCTGCGGATACCAGAACACCAGCACATGCACAAAAGCCACCACCACCAGCACCACACCCAGGGCATAGTGCTTGTTCCATCGGGGCGCAGCGGCGCCAGACGATGAGCTTCCCCAGGGCAGTAACAGCGCAGCCACCAGGCTCAGCGCCCCCAGGTAACGCGCGGGTAGCCAGAAATTGATGCCTTTCGCCACCGAGTTGGGGGTGACGTAGTCCGGCATGCTGGCATACGACAGCATGTGGGAAAAGTCCAGGATGCCAACCCCCAGGAAGCCGCATGCCAAGACAAAGACATTGCGCTGGGGGTTCATGCCATGCGCCTTCCATCCCACGGCAAATACCAGGATGGACACCGCGATGGACAGGGTTTCGAGAACCATGTGCAGCGTCAGATACGCGCCAAGGTGACCTGAAGCCCCAAAGAACTGACTCCACGCCAGCGGCACGCCCAGCGTCAGCCCCCCCAACACCGGCAAAACACCGAGCAGACCCGGCACATGCTGCGAGTGAATCCTCCATCGCAAAGCCATCATCTGGACCTCATGTGTTGTTCGCATGGCCTAGCAAGGCCGGTGAGAGAGATATGTTGAATCATTCTCACACAGACCTTTCCGGTATTTGCACCATTGCGCCTCAGAAAGGCCAACCCACTGGAAATCAGGTGCCACCTTGGAGGTAATTAGCGATATTTCGGCCGAAAAACAAAAAAGCCACCAATCTTTCGATTGATGGCTTTTTAAAACTTGGCGGAGTGGACGGGACTCGAACCCGCGACCCCCGGCGTGACAGGCCGGTA
>JAYSFC010000152.1:0-7535 GCA_041913505.1 Acidovorax sp. | reverse complement strand
CCCCGAGGACATCTACAAGACCGACGCCAAGATCAAGGAACTGTTCCCCGACAACAAGCACACGCACCGCTGGCTGGACATGGCGCGCGAGCGCATCAGCTTCCAGGGCCTGCCCGCGCGCATCTGCTGGCTGGGCCTGGGCGAGCGCCACAAGGCGGCGCTGGCCTTCAACGAGATGGTGAAGAACGGCGAACTGAAGGCCCCCATCGTGATCGGCCGCGACCACCTCGACACGGGTTCGGTGGCCAGCCCCAACCGCGAGACAGAGGCCATGAAGGACGGCACGGATGCTGTGAGCGATTGGCCGTTGCTCAACGCGCTGCTCAACACCGCGGGCGGCGCCACCTGGGTCAGCCTGCACCATGGCGGCGGCGTGGGCATGGGCTACTCGCAGCATGCCGGTGTGGTCATCGTGGCCGACGGCACCGATGCCGCTGCGCAGCGCCTGTCGCGCGTGCTCTGGAACGACCCGGCCACGGGCGTGATGCGCCATGCCGACGCGGGCTACGAGAGCGCAATTGCCTGTGCCAAGCGCAACGGCCTGAACTTGCCGATGGTGCGTTGAGGGGGAAAGGGAATCCCACGGAACGTCAAAAAAAGGGACCTTCATTCCCGGTTTCTGGGAATGAAGGCTGTGAATGGCAACCGCTTCCTTTGATACTGCCGGCATGTCCAAGAGTGCTTCGTCCGCTGCCGTCCCTACGGCCGACCGTGTGCTGCAGGTGCTGGCCGTGCTGGCCCAGCAAGGCAAGGCCTTGTCGGCCGCCGAGCTCATGGAGCACACGGGCCTGGCGCGCAGCACGCTGTACCGCCAGCTCGCGCGGCTCAAGCGCTGGGGCTTCGTGCTCGAGAGCGATGGGTACTACGCGCCCGGGCCGCTGAGCCTGCAGCTCGCGCTGGGGTTCGACCTGGCCTCGCACCTCGTGCGCCAGGCGCGTCCCGGTATGGTGGAACTCGCGCAGCAGTCGCATGAGAGCGTGGGTCTGATCGTGGCCGTGAACGACCAGGCGATCTGCCTCGACATGGTGGAGAGCCAGCATTCGCTGCGCTGCTCGTTCGAGAAGGGGCGCAGCGTGCCCCTGCGGGCGGGCGCCTCGGCCAAGTGCGTGCTGGCCCATCTGCCCGAGGCTGCGCGCGCGGCCGTGCTCGACAGCCAGTGGGGCCCGGGCACGCCCGCGCGCCAGGCCGCGCAGGACGAGCTGGATGCCATTCGCATGGCGGGCTTTGCCGTGAGCGCGGGCGAGGTGGACCCCGGCGTGTGGGGCTGCAGCGTGCCGCTGTTCGGCGCCTCGCGCCAGGCTGCCGGCGCCATCACGCTTATGGCACCGATCTTGCGAGCCCAGGGGCAGGAGCAGACGCTGATTCGCATGGTGGTCGTGGCCGCCGCGCGCATATCGCGCCAACTGGTCCTGCACTGAGTTCCTTCCCTTTTTCTCTTTCCGTTTTCCCGATCCCTAGACCCTCAACCGGAGACTTCCCCATGATGACCATTCGCCGCAACCTTCTTCTCGCCAGCATGGCCGCACTGGCCCTGGGCAGCGCCAGCGTGCACGCCCAGGACAACGTGCTGCGCGTGGGCACCGACGCCACGTTCCCGCCCATGGAGTTCGTCGAGAACGGCAAGCGCACGGGCTTCGACATCGAGCTCGTCGAGGCCATCGGCAAGGCCATGGGCAAGCAGGTCGAGTGGGTGGACATCGACTTCAAGGGCCTGATCCCGGGCCTGATCTCCAGGCGCTTCGACATGGCCGTTTCGGCCATCTATATCACCGACGAGCGCAAGAAGGTGGTGGACTTCACCGAGCCTTACTACGCGGGCGGCCTCGTGGCCATGGTGAAGGACAACAACACCGCCATCAAGAAGCTGGCCGACCTGGACGGCAAGAAGGTCTCTGTGCAGGTGGGCACCAAGTCGGTGGGCTTCCTGGCCGAGAAATTCCCCAAGGTGCAGCGCGTCGAAGTGGAAAAGAACCAGGAGATGTTCAACCTCGTGGACATCGGCCGCGCTGACGCCGCCGTCACTGGCAAGCCCGCGGCCTACCAGTACGTGCGCACGCGCCCCGGCCTGCGTGTGCTCGAAGAGCAGCTCACCACCGAGGAATACGGCATGGCCCTGCGCAAGGACACGCCCGAGCTGACGAAGGCCGTGAACGGCGCGATCGCCAAGCTCAAGGCCGATGGCACCTATGCCGCCATCGTGAAGAAGTGGTTCAGCGCCCCCGCTGCCAAGTAAGCCCGGGCCGAACCGAAAACGACCTGAGCGATGGAACTCGATTTTTCCCCCGTATGGGCCGGCTGGCCCCAGCTGCTGCAGGGCGCGGCGGTGACCGTGGAGATCACGGCCGCCTCGCTGCTGCTGGGCTGCGTCATGGGATTGCTGGTGGGCATCGGCCGCCTCAATCCCCAGAACCGCATCGTGTACGGCCTGTGCACGGCCTACGTGGCGGCCATCCGTGGCACGCCGCTGCTGGTGCAGCTGTTCATTCTGTTCTTCGGCCTGCCGCAGTTCGGCATCCTGCTGCCGGCCTTCGTGTGCGGCGTGATCGGCCTGGGCATCTACTCGGGCGCCTATGTGTCCGAGATCGTGCGCGGCGCGATCCAGTCGATCGACAAGGGCCAGATGGAGGCCGCGCGCTCCATTGGCATGTCCTCGGGCCAGGCCATGCGCAGCGTGGTGCTGCCGCAGGCCGTGGTGCGCATGATTCCGCCCTTGGGCAACGAGTTCATCGCGCTGATCAAGAACTCGGCGCTGGTGTCGCTGCTCACCATCCACGACCTCATGCACGAGGGCCAGAAGATCATCAGCGTGTCGTACCGCTCGCTGGAGGTGTATCTGGCCATCGCGGTCGTGTACTTCATTCTCACGGGGGCCACCACGCTGGTGCTGCGCCACATGGAACTGCGCCTGCGCGCCGGAGGGATGGTGCAATGACGATGCAATCCGGTTCCCAGAACACCGAGCCCATGGTGCGCATCCGCGGCCTGCGCAAGGCCTACGGCGAGCATGTCGTGCTCAACGGCATCGACTTCGACGTGCAGCCCTCGCAGGTGGTGGTCGTGATCGGCCCCAGCGGCTCGGGCAAGAGCACCTTCCTGCGTTGCTGCAACGGTCTGGAGCAGCCCCAGGGCGGGCGCATCGACATCTGCGGCCGCACGCTGGTGGATGAAGGCCGCATGCTGCCCGACCGCGACCTCAACGCGCTGCGCGAGGAGGTGGGCATGGTGTTCCAGTCGTTCAACCTGTTCCCGCACCTGTCGGTGATCGACAACGTGACGCTGGGCCCGCGCAAGCTGCACAACGTGCCGCGCGCCGAGGCCGAGGCGCAGGCGCGCGTGCTGCTCGAAAAAGTGGGCCTGGCCCACAAGGCCGAAGCCATGCCCGCCAGCCTCTCGGGCGGGCAGAAGCAGCGCGTGGCCATCGCCCGCGCGCTGGCCATGAAGCCGCGCGTGATGCTGTTCGACGAGCCCACCTCGGCTCTCGACCCCGAACTCGTGGGCGAAGTGCTGCAGGTCATGAAGGTGCTGGCGCGCGAGGGTATGACCATGATGGTCGTGACCCACGAGATGGACTTCGCGCGCGAGGTCGGCGATGTGGTCGTCGTCATGGACGGCGGCGGCATTATCGAGTCGGGCCCGCCCGCCACCATCTTCACCAACCCCAGCCAGGAGCGCACGCGCTCCTTTCTGCAGGCCGTGCTCACGCGCGCCTGATCCCGCCACCACGGAGACCGTCACCATGGCATTCACCGCACCCCTTGCCCTTCGCGACGACCTGCGCCAGCGCCTGCAGGAGCGTGTGACGGATGCCCTGGTGGCCGACTTCGCGCGCGACGGCGCCGTGTGCATCCGCCAGCTCCTCACGCCGGGCGAGGTGGCGCTGCTGCGCGAAGGCATCGACGCCAACCTGGCCGCGCCCAGCCCGCGCGCCAAGGTGGCGAGCCGGCCCGACGACCCGGGCCGCTTCTTCGAGGACTTCTGCAACTGGCAGGACATCGGCCCGTTCGAGCGCTTCGTGGGCGAGACGCCCGTGGCCTGGGCCGCGCAGCGGCTCATGCAGTCGCCCACCGTGCGCCTGTACCACGACCATGTGCTCGTGAAGGAGCCCGGCACGCGCCAGCGCACGCCCTGGCACCAGGACCAGCCGTACTACAACATCGAGGGCCGCCAGAACATCAGCCTGTGGATTCCTGTGGACCCCGTGCCGCGCGCGTCCACGCTCGAATTCGTGGCCGGCTCACACCGGGGCCCCTGGCTCATGCCGCGCACCTTCATGGACAACCAGGCGAAGTGGTTTCCCGAAGGCAGCCTGCAGGATCTGCCCGACATCGAGGCCGACCGCGCGGCCCACCCCATCCTCGGTTGGGCCATCGAGCCCGGCGACGTGGTGTGCTTCCACATGCTCACGCTGCACGGCGCCGGCGGCTTCGAGGGGCCTGGGCGGCGGCGCGTGTTCTCGGTGCGCTTCATGGGCGAAGACACGCGGCATGCGCCGCGCGCCTGGAAGGCCTCGCCCGAATTCCCGGGCCTGGCCGACGCGCTGCCCGCCGGCGCGCCCATGGCCCACCCGCTGTTCCCGCTGCTCGTCGCGCAAGAGACTTGATGCCACCCCATCCCACCATGCAACGCTTCGATCTTGCGGCTGTGCCGCCCACCCCCTGGAAGAACGGCGGCGGCCACACGCGCGAGCTGGCCTGCTGGCCGCCTGGCGCCACCATGGATGGCTTCGAGTGGCGCGTGAGCGTGGCCACCATCGCCGCGTCGGGGCCGTTCTCGGCCTTCGCGGGCATCGATCGCCAGATCATGCTGCTCGACGGCGACGGCGTGCATCTGCGCTCCAAGGACGGCAGCCTGGAGCATGTGCTGGACCGGCGCTGGCAGCCGCTGGCCTTCTCGGGCGATGTGGCCGTGGACTGCACCCTGCGCGGCGGCACCTCGACCGACTTCAACCTCATGCTGCGGCGTGGCCGCTGGCAGGGCGCCGTGGAGCCCGTGCGCGAAGCGCGCGTGCCCGGCAGCACGCCCGCGGGCCTGTGCATGGTGCTCTCGGGCCTTTGGCGCCGGGGCGATGACACGCTGACACAAGGCCAGGGCTTCTGGTGGAGCGCGGCCGAGCCCGGCCCGGAGCTGGCGCCGCAGGTGGGGCAGGGTGGTGACGCGCCCGTGCTCGCCTGGGTAGCGCTCACACCCCAGATTCAAACAAAAACGGCTGGTAGTGCGCACCATATGGTCGCAGACCGCTATTGATTAAATAGCAAACGAATTGACCATGGACTACGCCAACCCCACTCCAGCCCCCAGCGCCGACGGCATCTGGGAAGACCTGCACCTCGCGCCCGGCCTGGCCCGCGCCGACGTGCCCCTGGCCGCCAACGAGCGTGCCAGCGTGGTGGTGCAGGGTGGGGTGGTGCGCTGGGTGGGCCCGGCATCGGCCCTTCCGGTCGGCTACCTGCCGCTGCCGCGCCATGGCGCAGAGGGCGCGCTGGCCACGCCCGGCCTGGTGGACTGCCACACCCACCTGGTCTATGGCGGCCAGCGGGCCAACGAATTCGCCATGCGCCTGGCCGGCGCCAGCTACGAAGAGGTGGCAAAGGCCGGTGGCGGCATCGTCTCCAGCGTGCGCGCCACGCGCGAGGCGAGCGAGGACGAGCTGTTCGCACTCGCGCTGCCGCGCCTGCAGGCGCTGCTGGACGAGGGCGTGTGCGCCATCGAGATCAAGTCGGGCTATGGCCTCGCGCTGGAACACGAGCGCAAGCAGTTGCGCGTGGCCCGGCGCCTGGGCGAGGCGCTGGGCGTGACGGTGCGCACCACCTTCCTGGGCGCGCACGCGCTGCCGCCCGAGTACGCGGGCAAACCTCAAGGAAGCCAGGACTACACCGACCTGGTCTGCCACGAGATGCTGCCCGCGCTCGCGGCCGAGGGGCTGGTGGACGCCGTGGACGTGTTCTGCGAGCGCATCGCCTTCACGCTGGCGCAGACCGAGCAGGTGTTCCAGGCCGCGCGGCGGCTCGGCATCCCGGTCAAGCTGCATGCCGAGCAGATCTCCGACATGGGCGGCTCCGCATTGGCGGCGCGCTATGGCGCGCTGTCGTGCGACCACATCGAGCACCTGTCGCAAGAGGGAATCAACGCGATGCAGCAGTCCGGCACCGTGGCCGTGTTGCTTCCCGGCGCCTACTACACGCTGCGCGACACGCAGCTGCCGCCCATTCCAGCGCTGCGCGCCGCCGGAGTGCCCATGGCCGTCTCCACCGACCACAACCCCGGCACCTCGCCCGCGCTGAGTCTGCTGCTCATGGCCAACATGGCCTGCACGCTGTTCCGCCTCACCGTGCCCGAGGCGCTGGCCGGCATCACCACGCACGCCGCGCGCGCCCTGGGCCTGCAGGCCACGCACGGGCTGATCGCCGCTGGCCGCCCCGCCAATCTGGTGCTGTGGCCCGTGGCCGAGGCCGCCGAGCTGGCCTATTGGCTGGGCCAGAAGCCCGCCTGCACCATCGTGCGCCAGGGCCGCGTGGTGCGCGACGCGCTGGGCATCCACGGTTGACAGGTCCGGGCGGGCAGGGGAGCATCCACGGTTCCGGGTGGCGATGTCCGCATCGCCCCCGGCACGGAAGCCTTCACCATGACCGCCATCCCCCCATTCACCTTCCACCAGGGCACGCAGCCGCTGCTGGTGTCCATCCCGCACGCTGGCACGCACGTGCCCCCAGACCTGGCCGCGCGCCTGAGCGACGCCGCCCTGCAAGTGCCCGACACCGACTGGCACCTCGAACGCCTCTACGCCTTCGCGCGCGACCTGGGCGCCTCCGTCCTCGTGGCCACGCATTCGCGCTACGTCATCGACCTGAACCGCCCGCCCGACGGTGCCAGCCTCTACCCGGGCCAGAACGTCACCGGCCTGTGCCCCGTGGACACCTTCGAGGAGACCCCGCTTTACCCCCGGGGCGATGTGCCCGATGCAGCCGAGATCGCCGCGCGCCGCACCGCCATCTGGCAGCCCTACCACCAGCAATTGCGCGCCGAACTGGACCGCCTGCGCGCGCAACACGGCGTGGCCGTGCTGTGGGACGCGCACTCCATCCGCTCGGTGCTGCCGCGCTTCTTCGCCGGCCAATTGCCGGACTTCAACCTCGGCACGGCCGATGGCGCCAGCTGCGCCCCGGCCCTGGCGCAGGCCCTCGTGCCCATCGCCGAGGCGGCGCCGGGCTACACGGCGGTGCTCAACGGCCGCTTCAAGGGCGGCCACATCACGCGCCACTATGGCGAGCCCGCGCGCAACATCCACGCGGTGCAGCTCGAACTGACCTGGCGCACCTACATGGACGAGGCGCCGCCCTATGCCTACCGGCCCGAACGCGCCGCGCAAGTGCAGCCGCACCTGCGGCGCATGCTGGAGGCGGCGCTGGCGTTCGCGCGGGGCGCGGCCGCATGAGGTGCAAAGCCCCTGCGGGCCGTGCGTGGGGGCGCGTTTTCTACAATGGCCCCCATGCAAGCCCTCCACTACACCCGCGCCCAGCAGCTCCCCGCCATCCTGG